>NZ_CP133779.1:611559-917339 GCF_034347425.1 Undibacterium sp. CCC3.4 | reverse complement strand
CGGTGTGGTTATGAATCCGGTCGATCACCCGCACGGTGGTGGTGAAGGTAAAACCGCAGCAGGTCGTCATCCAGTTTCTCCATGGGGTCAACAGACCAAGGGCAAGAAGACACGTCGCAACAAGCGTACTACTTCCATGATCGTCTCACGCCGTGGCAAGAAATAAGGGATAAAACATGACACGTTCATTGAAAAAAGGGCCGTTCTGCGACGCCCATCTGGTGAAGAAAGTCGAAACTGCGCAAGCAATTAAAGACAAAAAGCCAATCAAGACTTGGTCCCGTCGTTCGACAATTATGCCGGACTTCATCGGTTTGACCATTGCGGTTCATAACGGTAAGCAACACGTACCAGTTTATGTTTCCGAAAACATGGTTGGTCACAAGCTCGGCGAATTCGCGCTGACCCGGACGTTCAAGGGTCACGCTGCCGATAAAAAGGCTAAGAAATAAGGACCGATGATGGAAACTAAAGCTAATCTTCGCGGTGTGCGTCTGTCTGAGCAAAAAGGTCGTCTCGTAGCTGACCTTATTCGCGGTAAAAAAGTAGATCAGGCATTGAATATCCTGGCTTTCAGCCCTAAAAAAGGTGCTGCAATCATTAAGAAAGTGTTGGAGTCTGCAATTGCAAACGCCGAGCACAACGATGGTGCAGATATCGATGAGCTGACAGTAAAGACTATCTATGTCGAAAAAGGTTCGATCTTGAAGCGCTTCACAGCACGCGCCAAGGGTCGTGGTGATCGTATCTCTAAACAATCCTGTCACATTTATGTGACTGTCGGTAACTAAGGAGTCACGATGGGACAGAAGATACATCCAACCGGTTTTCGTCTTGCGGTTACACGTAACTGGTCTTCACGTTGGTATGCTGGCAATGGTAACTTTGCCACTATGCTCAACGAAGATCTGAAGGTACGTGAATACCTGAAGAAAAAACTGAAAAACGCTTCGGTAGGTCGCGTCATCATTGAGCGCCCGGCGAAAAACGCACGTATTACTATTTACAGCTCCCGTCCGGGCGTTGTAATCGGTAAAAAAGGCGAAGATATTGAAGTATTGAAAGCTGACTTGTCGAAAATGATGGGCGTGCCAGTTCACGTCAACATCGAAGAAATTCGCAAGCCGGAAATCGATGCGCAATTGATCGCTGATTCGATCTCGCAACAGCTTGAAAAACGCATCATGTTCCGCCGCGCGATGAAACGTGCGATGCAGAATGCTATGCGTCTCGGTGCCCTCGGCATCAAGATCATGTCTGGCGGTCGTTTGAACGGTATTGAAATCGCTCGTAACGAGTGGTATCGCGAAGGCCGCGTGCCTCTGCATACCCTGCGCGCCGATATCGACTACGGTACCAGCGAAGCATCCACTACTTACGGCATCATTGGTGTCAAAGTATGGGTCTACAAAGGCGACCGTTTGCCGAATGGCGATGCTCCTGTCATTGAATCGACACCGGAAGACGACAAAAAACGTCGTGGTCCACGTCGTGATGATGGTAAGCCAAGCAGCCGTCCACGTGCTAAGCGTCCTGAAGGACAAACTACCCCTGGTGCAGCAGCGCCGGCAGTCAAGCGCGTACGCGCTGCAGCTCCCGCCGCCGCCCCAGCTGAGAAAGCAGGAGAATAATCATGCTGCAACCAGCACGCAGAAAATACCGCAAGGAGCAAAAAGGCCGTAACAAGGGGATCTCGCATTCCCGTGGTACAGCTGTCTCCTTCGGTGAGTTTGGCTTGAAAGCGGTTGGCCGTGGTCGTATCACAGCGCGTCAGATCGAAGCGGCGCGTCGTGCAATGACACGTCACATCAAGCGCGGTGGCCGTATCTGGATCCGCATTTTCCCGGACAAACCGATTTCGCAGAAACCAGCGGAAGTTCGTATGGGTAATGGTAAGGGTAATCCTGAGTACTACGTTGCCGAGATTCAACCAGGCAAAATGTTGTACGAAATGGATGGCGTCGATGAAACGTTGGCACGTGAAGCGTTCCGCTTGGCTGCCGCTAAATTGCCGTTACTGACCACATTCGTCGTCCGTCAAGTCGGCCAATAATAGGAGTTGTAAATGAACGTATCTGAACTCCAAGGTAAAGATCACGCTGCTTTGACTAAAGAACTGAATGATCTGTTGAAGGCCCAATTCAGTCTGCGTATGCAAATTGCTACGCAGCAACTGACTAACACTTCGCAGTTGAAAAAAGTTCGTCGTGACATCGCACGTGTTAAAACCGTCATGAACCAGAAGGATGCCAAATAATGAACGATCAAGTGAATGTTCAAGTTAAAGTGGCATTGAAGCGCACATTAATTGGCAAAGTTGTGTCAGACAAGATGAACAAGACCGTTACAGTGGTCGTTGAGCGTCACGTCAAGCATCCTTTGTATGGCAAGATCATCGTCCGTAGTGCGAAGTACCATGCACATGACGAAGCGAACCAGGCAAAAGAAGGCGACACAGTTGAGATCCAAGAAGGTCGTCCGATCTCCAAGACTAAAGCTTGGACCGTGACACGTGTAATTCAAGTGGCACAAGTCGTATAAACTTATTGCACTAAGCTTTAAATGGTGTAATAATGATGGGCTGTCATTTGCAATACATGCAGATGACAGCCTAAATGTCTTTCGCAACACCCTTCGTTGTGAAAGTGGTTAAAAAATCGTCCACCTAATCAGTTGGCTCGTGCATTGTAGGTTATGTAGGGGTTGGCTGGCGGGACCAAGACTGACTACAAACTTGCATTGCGTAAGTTATGTGGATTAAGTTGGGAAAGAGAACATTATGATTCAAACAGAAAGCCGGCTGGAAGTGGCTGACAATACTGGTGCACGCGAAGTTTTGTGCATTAAGGTGTTGGGCGGCTCCAAGCGTCGTTATGCGGGTATCGGTGATGTAATTAAAGTCACTGTGAAATCTGCTGCACCACGCGGTCGTGTAAAAAAAGGTGAAATTTACAACGCCGTAGTTGTGAGAACAGCTAAGGGTGTTCGTCGTCAAGATGGCTCGTTGGTCAAATTTGATAGCAATGCTGCAGTATTGTTGAATGCAAAACTAGAGCCAATCGGCACGCGCATTTTCGGCCCAGTCACACGCGAACTGCGTACTGAGCGCTTCATGAAAATCGTGTCCTTAGCTCCAGAAGTGCTGTAAGGAGTCGTAATGAATAAAATTCGTAAAAACGACGAAGTCATCGTCTTGACGGGTAAAGACAAAGGTAAGCGCGGCGTGGTGCAAGCCATGGGCGAAAATACCGTTGTTGTTGCAGGTATTAACATTGCTAAAAAAGCAGTTAAGCCTAACCCAATGACTGGCGCAGTAGGTGGCATCGTGGATAAAGTGATGCCGATTCATGTGTCGAACGTTGCATTGTTTAATGCAGCTTCCGGCAAAGCAGACCGTGTTGGTTTCAAGGTAGTGGATGGTAAGAAAGTCCGTATCTTCAAATCGACTGGCGAAGTTGTGAAGGCATAACATCATGGCCCGTCTACAAGCATTATATAAAGAGAAAATCGTTGGCGACCTGACTGCTAAGTTTTCGTACAAAACAGTTATGGAAGTTCCGCGTATTTTGAAGATCACCCTGAATATGGGTTTGTCTGAAGCAATTGCAGACAAAAAGATCATCGAACACGCAGTGGGTGACCTGACTAAAATCGCCGGCCAAAAGCCAGTGGTAACGAAGGCTCGCAAAGCGATTGCTGGTTTCAAAATCCGTGAAGGTTATCCAATTGGTTGTATGGTAACTTTACGTGGCGCTCAGATGTATGAATTCCTGGATCGTTTCATCACCGTGGCTCTGCCGCGTGTACGTGACTTCCGTGGTGTTTCGGGTCGTGCGTTTGATGGTCGTGGTAACTACAATATCGGTGTCAAGGAACAGATTATTTTCCCTGAAATCGAGTACGACAAGATCGACGTATTGCGTGGTATGAACATCAGTATCACGACAACCGCAAAGACCGACGACGAAGCGAAAGCACTCCTCGCCGCATTTAAATTTCCGTTCAGAAACTGAGGCTGCCATGGCAAAATTGGCACTGATTAATCGTGAGCAAAAGCGTGCAGACCTGGTGAAGAAATTCGCCGGCAAGCGCGCCGAATTGAAGGCCATCATTGATGACCAATCAAAAACCGAAGAAGAGCGTTATATCGCCCGTCTGAAGTTGCAGGCTTTGCCACGTAATTCTAATCCGACCCGCCAGCGTAATCGTTGCGCTTTGACAGGTCGTCCGCGTGGCACATTCCGTAAGTTCGGTTTGGGCCGTATTAAACTCCGTGAAGTCGCCATGCGTGGTGAAGTTCCCGGTATGACTAAAGCCAGCTGGTAATAGGAGAATAAGCAATGAGTATGAGCGATCCTATCGCCGATATGCTGACCCGCATCCGTAACGCACAAGTTGTTCATAAAACTGTCGTTGCAATGCCGTCTTCCAAAGTTAAAATTGCTATCGCAATGGTACTTAAAGACGAAGGTTACATTGAAGATTTCGCAGTTTTGGAAACTGCAGGTAAGTCCGAATTAAAAATCGGCTTGAAATATTATGCAGGACGTCCTGTTATTGAGCGTTTGGAGCGTGTTTCACGCCCAGGTCTCCGTATTTACAAAGGTAAAGACGAGATTCCAAATGTGATGAACGGTTTGGGCGTGGCCATTGTGTCCACACCAAAAGGCGTCATGACTGACCGCAAAGCGCGCGCAACCGGTGTCGGTGGCGAAGTTATTTGCTACGTCGCCTAAGGGGAGTGAAAGATGTCTCGAGTAGGTAAGATGCCAATCGCTTTGCCGGCCGGTGCAGAAGTTGCAATTTCAGCAGAGCAGATTACAGTAAAAGGCCCTATGGGCGTGTTGACACAAAGCTTAAACGGCTTGGTGACAATTATAGACAACAGCGGCATTTTGAGTTTTGCGCCAGCTAATGAATCCCGTGAAGCCAATGCAATGACAGGCACCCTGCGTGCCCTCGTCAATAACATGGTCAGCGGTGTGACAAAAGGCTTCGAACGCAAACTGAATTTGGTCGGCGTTGGTTATAAAGCACAAGCCCAAGGTGACAAATTGAATTTGTCTTTAGGTTTTTCACATCCAGTCGTACATCAAATGCCAGAAGGCGTTTCCTGTGCTACGCCAACACCTACTGAAATCCTGATCAAAGGGGTTAATAAGCAGCAAGTAGGTCAAGTGGCAGCTGAAGTCCGTGCATACCGCAGCCCAGAGCCCTACAAAGGCAAGGGTGTCCGTTATTCGGACGAAGTGGTTGTGATTAAAGAAACCAAGAAGAAGTAATAGGGGTTGACGATGGACAAGAAACAATCACGTCTGCGCCGCGCACGTCAAACCCGTGCCAAGATCGCAGAACTCAAAGTGAATCGCCTGGCCGTGCATCGTACCAACCTGCACATCTATGCCAACATCATTGGCCCAGATGCCAAAGTGTTGGCTTCGGCTTCGACCTTAGAGGCCGAAGTACGTGCAGAGTTGGCTGGCAAGTCCGGCGCGGGTGGCAACACCTCCGCCGCAAGCTTGATCGGCAAGCGAGTAGCAGAGAAGGCAATCAAAGCAGGGGTTACCGAAGTTGCGTTTGATCGCTCCGGTTTCCGTTACCATGGCCGCATCAAGGCGCTTGCAGAAGCTGCCCGCGAAGCTGGCCTGAAGTTCTAAGGAAAATTTGTCATGGCAAAAATGCAAGCAAAAACAGCAGCCGACAAGCCGGACGATGGCATGCGCGAGAAAATGATCGCGATCAACCGTGTAACCAAAGTGGTTAAGGGTGGTCGTATCATGGGCTTCGCAGCGCTGACAGTCGTAGGTGACGGCGATGGCCGTATCGGTATGGGCAAAGGGAAGTCGAAAGAAGTTCCTGTTGCCGTACAAAAAGCGATGGAAGAAGCACGTCGTAAGATGATCAAAGTGACTTTGAAGAACGGTACTCTGCAACACACCGTTACTGGCAAGCACGGCGCATCTTCCGTCATGATTTCTCCAGCAAAAGAAGGTACTGGCGTTATCGCCGGTGGTCCAATGCGCGCGATTTTTGAAGTAATGGGTATTGTGAACGTCGTTGCTAAATCCAACGGCTCCACAAATCCTTACAACATGGTTCGTGCAACTTTAAACGGTCTGGCCAAGATGAGTACTCCATCTGAAATCGCTGCAAAGCGTGGCAAGAGCGTTGAAGAAATCCTCGGTTAAGGAGAGCGCGATGACTACTAAGACAGTTAAAGTGCAATTGGTCAAAGGTCTGATCGGCACACGCCAGGATCACCGTGCAACCGTACGTGGTTTGGGTCTGCGTCGTGTCAATTCAGTCTCTGAATTGGAAGACACGCCAGCAGTACGCGGCATGATCAACAAAGTCTCGTATCTTGTGAAGGTTGTAGCGTAAGTCGTAAGGCTTATGTTCGGAGCAAATTATGGAATTGAATAACATACAACCTGCTGATGGCGCAAAACACTACAAACGTCGTGTTGGTCGCGGTATCGGTTCAGGTATGGGTAAGACAGCGGGTCGCGGTCATAAAGGCCAAAAATCCCGTTCGGGCGGCTTTCATAAAGTCGGTTTCGAAGGCGGTCAAATGCCTCTGCAACGTCGTTTGCCTAAACGTGGTTTTAAATCACTGGCAACGCCGTTTAAAGCAGAAGTTCGTCTGACTGATCTCGAAAATCTGCCAGTCACTGAAATTGATATTTTGGCTTTGAAACAAGCCGGTGTCGTTTCTGAGCTCGCACGTGTAGTTCGTGTGATCTTGTCTGGTGCGATTTCCAAGAAAGTTACTTTGAACGGCTTGATCGTCACTAAAGGCGCTAAGGCAGCAATCGAAGCAGCTGGTGGTACGATCGCTTAATTCAGTGCAAATACCGGAGCAATAATTGGCAACATCTCCTCAACAAGCTAAAAGTGCAGCAAGCGGATTTCCTTGGTCTCGGCTTTGGTTCTTGCTCGCCGCACTCGTGGTCTACAGGATTGGTGCTCATGTACCAGTTCCTGGTATAGATCCGAATGCATTGACAGACCTGTTCAAACAAAACCAAGGCGGTATTTTGGGTATGTTTAACATGTTCTCCGGCGGTGCTTTATCACGGTTCGCCGTGTTCGCACTCGGGATTACGCCGTATATTTCGGCGTCGATCATCATGCAGTTGATGTCGATCGTCTCTCCGCAACTGGAAACGCTGAAGAAAGAAGGCGAATCCGGGCGCAGAAAGATTACTCAATATACGCGGTACGGCACTTTGCTTCTGGCAACGGTGCAGGCATATTTCATTGCCTTTGGTTTGGAAGCGCAGCCTGGTCTGGTTATCGACCCGGGGATGGCTTTCCGCCTGACTACTGTAGTAACGTTGGTAACGGGAACGATGTTTCTGATGTGGCTGGGCGAGCAGATTACCGAACGTGGTCTTGGTAATGGTATATCCATTATCATTTTCGCCGGTATCGCTGCTGGTTTGCCCAATGCCTTAGGCAGCCTGTTTGAGCTGGTTCGCACCGGCTCTATGCATCCGGCCTCGGTCTTGTTGATTTGTGTGATTGCAGCGGCTGTGACGTTCCTGGTGGTATTCGTGGAACGTGGCCAACGCAAGATCCTGGTCAATTATGCGAAGCGTCAGGTTGGAAATAAAGTGTATGGTGGGCAGAGCAGTCATTTGCCTTTGAAGTTGAATATGGCGGGTGTTATTCCTCCAATTTTTGCTTCTTCCATCATCTTGTTTCCAGCGACAATTACTAGCTGGTTTGCGAAGGGTGCAGAGTCTTCGACGAGTGGTTTTATTACCTTCCTCAAAGATCTTGCCGCTTCGATGGCACCAGGCGAGCCGATTCATGCTTTATTGTATGCAGCTGCCATTATTTTCTTCTGCTTCTTTTATACCGCTTTGGTATTCAACAGCAAAGAGACAGCTGATAACTTGAAGAAGAGCGGTGCGTTTGTACCCGGTATTCGACCAGGTGATCAAACGGCGCGTTATATCGATAAGATATTGATGCGTCTGACACTGGCAGGTGCCGTGTATATTACGCTGGTTTGTCTGTTGCCGGAATTCTTGATTGCCAAGTGGAAAGTTCCATTTTATTTCGGTGGCACATCGCTGCTGATTATTGTGGTCGTTACCATGGATTTCATGGCGCAAGTTCAGAACTATGTAATGTCTCAGCAGTATGACTCACTTCTTCGCAAAGCGAATTTTAAAGGCGGGATCCCTACGCGGTAATACCGTTTTGTGGGGGCAGCAGTAAAAATAGCCAAAGACGACGTTATTCAGATGCAGGGCGAGGTTCTCGAGAATCTTCCGAATGCAACATTTCGAGTTAAGTTGGAAAACGGGCATGTTGTACTAGGCCATATTTCAGGGAAGATGCGAACGAAACTGTTCGCATTCTTCCAGGCGATAAGGTGACAGTGGAACTGACGCCTTACGATTTGAGCCGGGCGCGTATCGTGTTCCGAACCAAGTAAATTAAAAGTGAACAAGAAGGGAAGAGGGCAATATGAAAGTTCTCGCATCAGTTAAGCGGATTTGCCGCAATTGCAAAATCATCAAGCGCAAAGGTGTTGTTCGTGTTATTTGCACAGAACCACGCCATAAACAGCGCCAAGGTTAATTTAACGTTATTGAACGAGGAATAACGAATGGCACGTATCGCAGGGGTTAATATCCCAAATCATCAGCATACCGTAATCGGCTTAACAGCTATCTATGGTATTGGCCGTCCACGCTCACAGAAAATCTGTGAAGCTACAGGTGTTTTGACAAGTAAAAAAGTCAAGGATCTGGATGACAACGAACTCGAGAAGCTTCGCGACGAAATCGGTAAATTTATCGTCGAAGGCGACTTGCGTCGTGAATTGTCCATTAACATCAAACGCTTGATGGACTTAGGTTGCTACCGTGGCATGCGCCATCGTAAAGGCTTACCTTGCCGTGGTCAACGTACACGTACTAACGCACGTACACGCAAAGGCCCACGGAAAGCAGCTCAATCTCTGAAGAAATAATCTGGGCTAGCCCGGATCCAAGGAAATTATTATGGCAAAAGCACAAAATAACGCAGCAGCAGCACGTGCTCGTAAGAAAGTTAAAAAGAACGTTGCAGAAGGTATCGCACACGTTCATGCTTCTTTCAATAACACCATCATCACGATCACTGATCGTCAAGGCAATGCGCTTTCATGGGCAACTGCTGGCGGTGCTGGTTTTAAAGGCTCACGTAAATCGACACCTTTCGCCGCGCAGGTTGCAGCGGAAGCGGCCGGTAAAGTTGCTGTTGAATGCGGTATCAAGAATCTGGAAGTTCGCATCAAGGGCCCAGGCCCAGGTCGTGAATCTTCGGTTCGCGCATTGAACAATCTCGGCATCAAGATTTCCTTGATCCAGGACGTCACACCAGTACCACATAACGGCTGCCGCCCTCCAAAGCGTCGTCGTATCTAAGCAATATCAAGCGGCAGCATTTGCTGCTGGCATTCTCACGCGTTTCGCGTTAGAATGCAGACCCGCCATTTCGTTGGCGGGTTTTGTGTTGTGAACTTTTTATTCAGGTAGACAGCCCAGGCTGTAGACTGAGATAAGACCACTGTCTGGTTGCAAGCAGATCAGACTAGCGCAGCTTGTTCTGCGTCATTTATAAAAGGAAAATACTGTGGCACGTTACATCGGACCTAAAGCAAAATTATCCCGCCGCGAAGGCACGGATCTGTTTCTGAAAAGCGCACGTCGCTCATTGGATTCAAAATGTAAGTTAGATGCAAAACCAGGTCAGCATGGTCGCACTTCCGGTGCTCGTACCTCTGATTACGGTAATCAATTGCGCGAAAAGCAAAAAGTTAAACGTATGTACGGCATTTTGGAACGTCAGTTCCGCCGCTACTTCGCTGAAGCTGATCGTCAAAAAGGCAATACCGGCGAAACACTGTTGAAATTGTTGGAATCCCGTCTCGACAACGTTGCTTACCGCATGGGCTTCGGCTCGACACGCGCTGAAGCACGTCAGTTGGTGAGCCACAAGGCTTTCACAGTCAACGGTACTGTTGTCAACATCGCTTCGTTCCAAGTTAAAGCTGGTGACGTTGTTGCTGTTCGTGAAAAAGCTAAAAAACAAGTTCGTATCGCTGAAGCGCTGTCGTTGGCAGAGCAATCGGGTATGCCAACTTGGGTTGCAGTTGATGCTAAGAAACTGGAAGGCACATTCAAAGCCATGCCAGATCGTAGCGACATCTGCCACGATGTCAACGAATCGCTGATCGTTGAATTGTACTCCCGTTAATATTCGTATCTTGACCTGCCTGTTTTACGACAGGCAGGTTTTTTCTTTAGTGCCATCAGCCTTATCGGTGTAATGAACCGAGGGTATTGAAAAGGACATTGCATGCAAAATAATCTCTTGAAACCACGTATCATCGACGTTGAAATGCTCGGCCCTGGCCATGCAAAAGTTGTGATGGAACCGTTTGAGCGTGGCTATGGCCATACACTCGGGAATGCTTTGCGCCGTGTATTGCTGTCGACAATGACAGGTTATGCGCCGACGGAAGTCACCATTGCCGGCGTGGTTCATGAATATTCTTCACTCGATGGCGTGCAAGAAGACGTCGTAGATATTTTGTTGAACTTGAAAGGCGTTGTCTTCAAGTTGCATAGCCGTGATGAAGTTACCTTGACTTTGAAGAAAGATGGCGAAGGCGCAGTGTTGGCTTCCGATATCGATTTGCCGCATGATGTTGAACTGATCAATCCTGAGCACGTCATTGCCAATCTGACTGCCGGCGGTAAGCTCGACATGCAGATCAAGGTTGAAAAAGGTCGCGGTTATGTACCGGGTAACGTCCGTCGTTTGTCGGAAGATGCTAACAAAACCATCGGTCGTATGATTTTGGATGCATCGTTTTCGCCAGTGCGTCGCGTATCGTATTCGGTTGAGTCGGCGCGCGTCGAACAACGTACCGATCTCGACAAGCTCATCATCAATATCGAAACCAACGGTGTCATCACACCGGAAGAAGCGATCCGTCAATCGGCACGCGTCTTGGTTGATCAATTGAATGTCTTCGCTGCACTCGAAGGTACCGAAGCTGCTGCTGAAGCGCCATCGCGCGCACCGGCCGTTGATCCGGTATTGTTGCGTCCGGTTGATGATTTGGAATTGACAGTCCGCTCGGCGAACTGCCTCAAAGCAGAAAATATTTACTACATCGGCGATTTGATACAGCGCAGCGAAAACGAGCTGTTGAAGACACCGAACTTGGGTCGCAAATCTTTGAACGAAATCAAAGAAGTATTGGCTTCCCGTGGTTTGTCTTTGGGCATGAAGCTGGAAAACTGGCCACCTGCTGGCTTGGAAAAGTAATTTAGTCTGATCGCCGGGCCAAGTGGCGCGGCGGTTTTTTATTGTTGTCCCCATTATTTACCGGCCCGCGGCAAGATGTTTGTCGATAGAAGAGCTGGCAATGAAATCTGAAAGGAAATACCATGCGTCATCGTCACGGCTTACGTAAGCTTAATCGTACTTCATCCCACCGTTTGGCTATGCTGCGCAACATGACAGTTTCTCTGTTGCGTCACGAAGCAATCAAAACAACTTTGCCAAAAGCTAAAGAATTGCGTCGCGTTATCGAACCGATTCTGACTTTGGGTAAAACAGACACATTGGCAAACAAACGTTTGGCTTTCTCGCGTCTGCGCGATCGTGAAATGGTGTTGAAATTGTTCGCTGAACTCGGCCCACGTTACGCTAATCGTAACGGTGGTTACCTGCGTATCCTGAAAATGGGTTTCCGCGTTGGTGACAATGCGCCTATGGCGTATGTCGAACTGATGGATCGTCCGGACGTTTCGGATGTAGAAGATGCACCGACTGCAGAGTAATTTGCGCAGCTTGTGTTCTTGAATGAAAAAACCGCCCTCGTGGCGGTTTTTTTTCGTCTCGGCGATTGTGGCAGCACAAGCTGGCGCGCCGCCCGCTGTGCAGGTTAGTGGCAAGCTTGTTAGAATAGCGGCGGCAGGCGGGCAGCGGCGCACGGTATCGAACGCGCAAACCGGCTCACACGTATGTTACATTTGAAATCATGCCACCTCTGGGTTTGCTGCTTAGCTTGCAGCCGCCGGTGGACTACACAGGAACACCATGACACAGCTGCGCAATGCCGCGTCCTCATACGCACAACAGACTCTGTTGCCCTTACTTACTTACTTGGCATGGGCTTTCTGCTTGGGTTTGGCATCTTTCGCGCATGCCGACGACTTCCTCGATCCGGAAGTCGCGTTCACCGCCGAGGCGAAAATGCTGACGCCAAGCATGGCCGAGGTGACGCTGCATATTGCCGACGGCTATTATTTATACCGCGAACGTTTGAAGTTCACTTCGGATGACGCGCAACTCGGTGCGCCGGAACTGCCTAAGGGCAAGATCAAGTTTGACGAAACCTTCCAGAAAGAAGTTGAAACCTATCGCCATTCTTTGATCGTGCATGTTCCTGTGCAGGCAGGCGGCGAATTTACTCTCAAGGTCGGGCGCCAAGGCTGTGCCGATCAAGGTTTATGTTATCCACCGATGGAGAGCGTCCATAAATTGCTGCCACCGAGTTTGCCCGCCGCCACTGCGGCTGCCGTTGACTCGCCGGAGTCAGGCGCTGGCACAGCGGCGGCACCGGCTGATGAAGCCGGCTCGCTCAGCTCGGCCTTGAAGAGCGGCAAGATGTTGGTGATCCTACCCTTATTCTTTCTGTTGGGCTTAGGTCTGTCGTTGACGCCTTGCGTGTTGCCTATGGTACCGATTCTGTCGTTTATCATCGTCGGCGAAGGGGCTGGCATCAGTCGGGTGCGCGGCTTCGTGCTCTCGATCGCGTATGTGCTTGGTATGGCCTTGGTTTACACCGGCATAGGGGTGGCTGCCGGCTTGGCTGGTGAAGGCTTGGCAGCGAGCTTGCAGAACCCTTGGGTGCTGTCGGCATTTGCCCTGCTGATGGTCGGCTTGGCGCTGTCGATGTTCAATGTGTATCAGTTGCAAATGCCGGCGGCCTTGCAAACGCGGCTGACGCTGGTTTCTGAAGGTCAACGCAACAGCAAGTTTGGTAAATTATTCGGGGTCTTTTTGATGGGGGCGATTTCGGCCTTGATCGTCGGCCCCTGCGTCACCGGCCCCTTGCTCGGTGCCTTGGTGTATATTAGCCAAACCCGCGATGTCGTCGTCGGTGCGGCTGCCATGTTCGCCATTGCGCTCGGTATGGGCGTACCCTTGTTGATACTCGGTTTGTCGGCCGGCAGCTTGTTGCCGCGCGCCGGGGTGTGGATGGAGAGTATCAAGCGCTTTTTCGGCGTCTTGATGTTGGCCATGGCTTTGTGGATGATCTCGCCGGTGATACCGGTGGCGGCACAAATGGCTGCTTGGGCGGTGATTTTGCTCGGATATGCAGGCTATCAACTATTTTTCCATCGCGCCGGCAAACCGGCGAAAGCCTTTGCCTTCGCACTTGGTTTGCTCGGTTTGGCGCAATTGGTCGGCGTACTCAGTGGTGGGCGTGATGTCATCTCGCCCTTGGCACATCTGTACGGTGCCGCACCGCATACTACCCATTTTCAGCGCATACGTAGCGTAGCGGAGCTTGATGCAGCTTTGGCGCAAAACAAAGGCAAGCTCGCCATGCTCGACTTCTATGCCGACTGGTGCGTGTCTTGTAAAGAGATGGAAAAACTCAGCTTCAGCGACGAACGCGTCAAAGCCCGCATGGATACGATGTTGCTGCTGCAAGCTGATGTGACCGCCAATAATGCCGAAGATAAAGCATTGTTGAAACGCTTTGGTTTGTTCGGGCCGCCTGGCATTATTTTCTTTGATCCGGCTACGATGACAGAAATTCCGGATAGCCGCGTGGTCGGCTACCAAAATGCACCAATATTTTTACAATCGCTGCAGAAATTGGATGCGCGCTAAACCTCCTTACTGTTTGAGGCACGCGCGGTCGGCAGCATCGCCGCACGCTTATATGAGCGCTTGTATAAGCTTGCAACTTCTCTGTTGTTGAGATCGAAACACGCTGGCTATATAGTCAGAGTTCGCTAATTTGGAGAGAAACATGACTTTACGTTTAGGTGATATTGCCCCCGATTTTGAGCAAGATTCTTCCGTCGGTCCTTTGAGTTTCCATCAGTGGGCCGGTGATTCCTGGGTCGTTTTATTTTCTCATCCGGCCGATTTCACGCCGGTCTGCACCACGGAGCTGGGCCTGACAGCCAAGCTCAAACCATCTTTCGATGCACGCAATGTGAAGGCCATCGCGCTCTCGGTCGATGGCGCAGACTCGCATCGCGCTTGGATTAAAGATATCGAAGAGACGCAGCATACCGTGGTCGGCTTTCCTATCATTGCCGATGCCGACCGCAAGGTTGCCACGCTGTTTGACATGATTCATCCGCATCAGTCGGAAACCTTGACGGTGCGCTCGCTGTTTGTCATCGACCCGAACAAAAAGATACGCTTGATCATCACTTACCCGCTCAGTACCGGGCGCAATTTTGATGAGGTCTTGCGCGTGATCGATGCCTTGCAATTGACTGATGCCTACACGGTAGCGACGCCCGGTAACTGGCGCGATGGCGACGATGTCATCATTCCTTTGTCGGTCAAGGATGAGGACGTGATCAAGCAAAAATATCCGAAAGGATATACTGCCGTGCGCCCATATTTACGTGTGACGCCGCAGCCGAATAAGTAATCGTCTTCCGTATCATTGAAAAAACCGCCTTGAACGGCGGTTTTTTTTTGATCGCACGCTGCACACATTAATAATGTTGTACCAAGCCTCGCTCTGTCGCGCAGTAGCCGTTCCAACAGGCCCGTAAATCGGATTGGGCGGCATCGAGCGTCGCCAGGCATTGTATGTGGCCTTTTAATACGGCTTGGCCTGGTCCTATCGGACTGGATTGAGTCCAAGTGCAAGGTGTGGTTTCGTACACCGTCGCGACCGCACTCCCTTGTTGGGTAGATGGCATGGAGAAAAATTCGGCATAGCCATTGTTCCAATAATTGAAACCTTTTCTTGACATGCCGTTCGGCGGATGCCGAATAATCAGCGGTAGCGGTGCGACGCACGACTCTGGCTGTGGCACAGGTCTTTTCGCTTTTTTTATGATCCGACCGGTTTGATAGTCATAATTCGGAATCGGCACATAAATGCGTCCGGTACCGGTACCCGGCGACTCAGTGACGTTGGTATTCCTTTCCTCGGTATCGGGCGGCAGTGAGCAACTGACGATGTAACCGACCTGACCACTGATCGTATGCTCCATCTCATTGGTCTTGTCGACGCCGCCCAAAGCTTCGCAAAATTGACGGTTGATTTCGTTTGCTTCCGGCACTTGTTGGCCGGGGTGTATCGTCAGACTGCCGTCGGGGTTTTTAATCGCATTTTTAAATACGTCTACGCCTTTTGGCACCAGGAAAACCCCCGGGTAGCGCGGCGCATCGTCGTCGGGATCAACGGCGCTTGTCGCGGTTTGCGCGCTGCTGTTACTGATGGCCAGCAGCGGGGCGCCGGCCATGCATATGGCGGAAATGTTTTTCATGTCTGACCTGGTGCAGGGAAAAGTGACGGATAGTCATCGTGTGAACTAAAATATCCGTCATCCACCGTCAATCAGACGAGTACGGTTTTTCAGCGCGCCGGGGTGATGTGTTCGGCGTAGTCGTAGAGCGCACCGAGTATTTCTTCGGCGCGTACGTCGGCCTCTTCCGAGCACTGGTCGATGATTTCGAAATAGCGTTCTACCGTCAGGGCATTGCCGGCACCTTCGTGCAGGCGCGCGCTGCGATGCGTTTCCCAACGCTGTTGTTCGGTCGCTGACAAACTGTCGGGGTAGTTGCGTGCACGGTAACGGAATAAGAGTTCTGTCAGGCGCGAGTCTTGAAAATCGGGTTGCGCTTGCGCTAATGCTGCGGGTGGAAGTTGTCGTACTTCATTGAGTAAGCGACGATCTTCTTTGCCGATGAAGCCATTATATAAATCTTCATCGACATCATTGCCGGCTAGTGCAGGGCGGGCAAACACGGCGTCCCAGATGGGTGTCATATCGGGCGCGGTCGCGGCGGCTTGCGCGTGCAATTGCGCTTGTGCCATATCGATGCCCCAGTGGGCGGCACGCTCGGCACTGAGAGTTTTTAAATTGCTGATGACAATCGGCGATTTATTAATGTGTATGGTTTTCAGTGGTAAGCGTGTGACGCCTTCCGGCAGATCGGCGGCTTTGGAAAACATGCGTAACTGAATTTCTTCTACACTCAATTCGAACAGCTGGCGCGGATCGTGTTCGAGGTCCCAGACGATCAATTCGTTTTTATTGGTAGGGTGAAAGGCTAACGGCCATACCACGGCGAGGCAGCCGCGTTCGGCCGGCACCATGCCGGTGATGTGCAGCAAAGGCTTTTTGCGTGGCCAGCCGATTTCTTCCATCACGCGATCTTTTTTTCGCAAGCCCAAGCAAAAGTCGAACAGCTTTTGATTTTTTTCGCGCAGCAAGCGGGCGAAGGCAATGGTGGCACGGACATCGGATAAGGCATCATGCGCCGCCGCGTGCGTCAGTCCGTTGGCGGTGGTCAAATGTTCGAGGCGGAAGCTGGCCTTGCCATCTGGATTGCGTGGCCACTGTATGCCATCTGGGCGCAGCGCATAGGCGGTGCGGGCGACGTCGAGCAAATCCCAGCGGCTGCAATTGTTTTGCCATTCACGCGCATACGGATCGATCAGGTTGCGCCAGAATAAAAAGCGCGTGACTTCATCATCGAAACGGATGCTGTTGTAGCCGACGCCGACCGTGCCCGGCGTCGCGAAGGCTGCTTCTATCGTGCTGGCGAAGGCGCGCTCTGTTACGCCACGCTCGAGGCAAAGCTGGGGCGTGATGCCGGTAATTAAACAAGCTTGCGGTTCGGGTAAAAAGTCCGGCGCGGGCTGGCAATAGAGCATGAGTTCGCTGCCGATTTCATTGAGTTCGGCATCGGTGCGAATGGCGGCAAATTGGGCCGGCCGATCGCGTCGTGGTACGGCACCGAAGGTTTCGTAGTCGTGCCAGAGAAAGCTGATGTCTTGCATAATTGGAATTCGAAAGTGAAAGTAGTGAGCCAGCGCAGCGCTAAATTAACGGCGCGCGCTGCGTTCGCTCAGATAGCGTTGACGGTAAAAGTAGAACAACAAGCCGAGCACTATGGCGAGCATGCTGCCCATAATAATCCAGAATCCGGCCACCTGTTTCAACAGCGGCATCACTTCAAAGTTCATGCCGAAGATACCGGTGATCAGAGTCAAGGGCATGAAGATGGCCGTGATCACGGTCAGCACCCGCATGATTTCACTGGTTCGGTGTGCCATGGCGGCAAAGTGAATCTGTACCGCCGATTCGAGTGAGGCTTCGAGACGGCGCGCATGGTTGAGCACGCGGTTGATGTGTTCGATCACGTCGTTGATGCGCACGAGTAGCAAATCATTGCGCGTGCCTTCATGGGGGTGCGTCAAGTCATGGGTATCGATCAAGTGATCGCGCAATTCTTGCATGGCGTCGTGTTGTTCTTCACACAGATGATCGAGCTTGCGCAGTTCGAGTCGGGCATCGAGCAAGGCTAACCAATTATTGAATGGACGACGCGGATCGAGCAGGGCGTGCTGCCAACGGTCCAGTTGTTGCGTCAGCGGTTGGCGTAATTCCAAGTATTGATCGACCATGCCATTGAGCAGGCGCAGCATTAAATCGGCCGGCGATTCTGGCAGGCGGCTGCTATACATGCTCGCGCCATCACTTTTGAGTTTGTAATTGAGCAGACGCGTGCGCGCTTGTTCTATGGTGCGGCTGTGCTGCGGGCCAACGCTCACGAGGCAGCGGCCGATGAGAAAAAAACTGACCGGGGCGGTGACGAGTTTGTGCAGCGCTGCCGGGATATGCAGTTTCGCCGTTGCAGCAGGCGGGGTCTCGGTTGGCTTGTTGGTTTGTAAGGCGAGTTGCCGAAACACCAGCATGCGGTAGTCGTCGGTGTCTTCAAAATACGAAGGGTGGCTAAGGTTGAGGGCATCTTTGAGATGCAGCTCATGCAGATGCCCGCCACTTAGTTGCGCGACGCGCTCGCACCATGCCGCGCTGTCGGCTGCAACCTCATCATGGCTGGCGTCGAGCCAGAGAAAACCGGTGCTACTGTTCAGTGCCGTGGCATCCGCGCAGACGCCGGCGGCATCGATGTGAAAAATATGCATGTCAGGAAGCGAAAAAGGCGCACCTTCTCAGAAGGCACGCCGTGCCGAATTTAGCCGGCGTGTTGCAACAGGCGCGCGATGTCGCGCGCGAAATACGTCAGCACCCCATCGGCACCGGCACGTTTGAAGGCCATCATGGCTTCCATCATGGTTTTATTATGATCGAGCCAGCCGTTTTCGGCGGCCGCTTTGATCATCGCATATTCGCCGCTGACTTGGTAAGCGAAGGTCGGGACTTTGAATTCGTCTTTGACGCGACGCACGATGTCGAGGTAGGGCATGCCCGGTTTGACCATCACCATGTCGGCACCTTCAGCGAGGTCGAGCGCTACTTCACGCAGGGCTTCGTCGCTGTTGGCCGGATCCATTTGGTAATTGGCTTTATCGCTTTTCCCAAGGTTGCCGGCCGAACCGACTGCATCACGGAACGGGCCATAGAAGGCCGATGCATATTTGGCCGAGTAAGCCATGATGCGGGTATGGATGAAATTGTTCGCTTCGAGGGCGTGGCGGATCGCGCCGATACGACCATCCATCATGTCGCTGGGAGCGACGATGTCGGCACCGGCATGCGCATGCGTGAGGGCTTGTCGCACCAGCACGGTGGTGGTTTCATCGTTGAGTATGTAGCCATTGGCATCGAGCAATCCGTCTTGACCGTGGCTGGTATAGGGGTCGAGTGCGACGTCAGTCAAAATGCCCAGTTCGGGGAAGCGGCTTTTGAGCTCACGGATCGCGCGCGGAATCAAACCATCGGGGTTGCAGGCTTCGATGCCATCGGCTGTTTTTAAACTGGCGTGGATGGCCGGGAATAAAGCCATTACCGGAATCCCGAGCGCCACGCAATCTTCCGCCACGCCCATGAGCACATCGATACTGACACGTTCCACGCCCGGCATGGAAGCGACTTTTTCCGATAAGTTGACACCATCAATGACGAACACCGGGTAAATCAGGTCGGCCGTGGTAATGGTGTTTTCACGCATCATTGCGCGTGAAAAAACATCTTTGCGCATGCGGCGCATGCGCACGGCGGGAAACAGATTGGCTTTGTATGTGGACATAGTAAAATCTTTTAACAGGTTAAATGAAACTTTCTGCCGCTTTGCGTCTCATAGCAACAGGTTGGATATTTTTCCATGCCTACCGCTGTTCTTCCCTGAGCGGGCACCGTTCGTCCCTGTTCGAATCGGTGTTATTTGCCCCGGTATATATCCATATATACCGGGGCTTTTTTTTACTCAGTCGTGCCGGCTTGTGCGGCTTGATCCAGCTGGGCCATACCGTCTTCGGTCGGTGTTTGCACCGGTTCGATATCGAGTCCGACCAGATGTTGAATTACAGCATCCGCTTCTTCCAAGCCTATGCGTTTGAGCGCAGAGAACAGTTGTATCGTAAATGGAAACATCGGACCTTCATTATCGACATAGGTCGATAACACTTCTTTGGCTTGGCGCAAAGCATTGGTACATTCATTGCGGTTTAATTTGTCTGCTTTCGTCAAAATGCAATGAATTGGTCGGCCGGTCGGGGCAAACCATTCCAGCATTTGGATATCGAGATCAGTAAACGGGCGGCGCGCATCCATGATGAGCACCAGTGCCGCCAACTGAGTACGACGTTGCACGTAAGCACCAAGTAATTGATTCCAGTGGTTTTTTGCCGCGCCAGGTACTTGGGCGTAGCCGTAGCCGGGTAAGTCGACGATCATCGCGCGAATTTCATCGACGCGGGTTTCGTCCTTGCGATGCTGGCCTACATGGGCCCCACCGATAGAAAAATAGTTAATATGCTGGGTACGACCGGGAGTTTTTGATGCAAAACAAAGTTTCTTTTGATTGCATAGTGTATTAATGGCAGTCGATTTGCCAGCATTGGAACGACCGGCGAATGCAATTTCCGGTACGTGCGTGTTCGGTAAGTCACGTAAGTGATTAACCGTGGTAAAGAAGCGGGCTTGCCAGAGGATGGACATAGAAGAAAGGAAAGATTGAAAAATGCAACAGTCAGCGGAACAACGCTTAAAAGCTATTGTACAATAAGGGGTTAGATATGGGCAGCAGTAATATGGGTAGCGGTAAACCGATCCGGTCCTACTCTGGAGTTGAGTACTGCTTTGATGTTTGTCGTGCCATTTCCCAAGGTCGCGCCATCAGGGCAGATTTCTTTTATTTAGTCTCAGGGTGTATGAATGAACCGTGCTTTCTTGCCATTATTTAAGTCCCTCAGCATCGCCGTTTTGGCCTTGTCTTCTTTCGCTTCCGTCGCTTATGCCAACGCCGAAGTCCAGTCGGCCAAAGCTGACCCGGCCAAGGGCGAGGCACTGTTTGTCAATGGTGACGCGGCACGCGGGATTATCGCCTGTATCTCATGTCATGGCGCTGCTGGCAATTCGACCATCAGCGTGAACCCGAAATTATCGGCCCAGCATGATGCCTATATTGTTAAACAGCTCAGCAATTTTGCCGGTCCGGATAGAGTTAATCCTATCATGAGCACGTTTGCCAAAGCGCTCACCCCGGAAGATATGAAAAATCTGGGCGCTTACTTGTCAATGCAGAAGTCCACCCCGGGTGCAGCAAAAAATGCCCAGATCGTTGAACTTGGCAAGCAAATTTATCGCGGTGGTATCGCCGAGAAGAATGTACCGGCTTGCGCCGGCTGTCATAGCCCTAACGGTGCCGGTATCCCGGCGCAATTCCCGCGTATCGCTGGTCAGCATCAAGATTACACGCTCGCACAATTGACCAATTTCCGTACCGGTGCACGCAAAAACAGCGCGCAAATGCTGAGCATCGCCAAGAAAATGTCGGATGATGAAATGAAGGCCGTGGCTGATTACATCGCCGGATTGAAATAATTTAACTCAGTCAGCGCAGCGAATGAACGGAGGGAGTGGCGCGTGCCATTCCCTTTTTTTTTAAGTATTTTCGGAGCAGTATGGATAACAACACCGATCCCGAGTTGATCACAGATACAGGCGGCGTGGAGCTGAAAACGCGTCGTGTTTGGCTGGCCGATGCCGTGGAATTATTATCCTCCATGCGCTTTGCCATCAGCTTACTCAGTCTCATTGCCATTGCTTCCGTGATCGGCACCGTGCTCAAGCAAAACGAGCCTATGCCGAATTATGTCAATCAATTCGGTCCGTTTTGGTTCGAGGTATTCAAAAGCTTGAGTCTCTATGGCCTGTATTCGTCTTGGTGGTTTTTACTGATCATGGCGTTTTTGGTGCTGTCGACGAGTTTGTGTCTGATACGCAATACACCGAAAATGCTCAAAGATATGCGCAGTTGGCGTGAAAACGTGCGTGAGCAATCACTGCGTAATTTTCGGCATAAGGATGCCTGGCGTAGTGAACATAGCCGTACCCAGGTGTTGGCGCGCTTGACCGCGCATTTGACGCGCGTCGGTTACCGTAGCAAGATTGTCGACAAAGATGGGGCGAGCTTGATTGCTGCCAAACAGGGTGCGGCGAATAAATGGGGTTATATTTTTGCGCATAGCGCGATTGTCATCATTTGCGTTGGCGGCATGCTCGATTCCGAAATGCCTATCCGTTTTCAGCAATGGTTCATGGGCAAGGTACCGTTTGATGGCAATGGCATTATCGCGGACATACCGGCCAAGCATCGTTTAGCGCTGTCCAATCCTACCTTTCGTGGCAATACCATGATACCGGAAGGGGCCAGCAGCAATACGGCTATCATCGCTCAACAGAGCGGGGTCTTCATTCAGGATTTGCCGTTTACCATCAAACTGAAAAAATTCACCATCGATTTTTACAGCACCGGCATGCCCAAATTATTCGCCAGCGATGTGGAAATTCTCGATCATGCAAGCGGTAAGAGCTTTTCTTCTACCATTGAAGTCAATCATCCGCTGATCTACAAAGGCGTGGCACTGTATCAGTCCAGCTTTGAAGACGGTGGCAGTCGCCTCAAATTGGCCGCTTTTCCAATGACGGGTACGGCCTTACAAGCGACGCCAGTACGTGGCGAAGTCGGCGGCAGTACACCGTTTCCGGGACAGAATGGCCAGGACTTGACGATAGAGTGGTCCGGTTTTCGACCATTTAATGTGGAGAATATGGCAAGAAATGGCGCCGATGTACGCGCCGTGAATAGCGGCAAAAGCTTCAATCAACAGTTGAGCACGGATTTGCAACGCCATCTCGGTTCGGCCGCGAAGAATGCCAACAACAAGGAATTGAAAAACGTCGGTGCCAGCGTGCAGTACAAATTGCGTGATAAAACTGGGCAGGCACGCGAATTCAATAATTACATGCAGTCCATGCTGATCGACGGTGAGTACATGTTCCTGGCCGGCACGCGTGATTCACCGGCCGATGCCTTCCGTTATCTGCGGATTCCGGCCGATGATAAGGATAGTGTGCAAGAGTGGATGCGTTTGCGTGCGGCGCTGATGCAAGCAACTTGGCGTGCCGAAGCCGCGCATCGCTATGCCTTGCGGGCGATGTCGAACAGCACTCCTGCCGCAGCGCAATTGCAGGCACAACTGGCAGAATCGGCAGAAAAGAGTCTGGCTATTTTTGCCGGGACTGGCCAAGTGGCTGGATTTGTCGCGATTTCGCAGTTTCTGGAAAAAATTCCAGCCGCCGAGCAAGGCAAGGCAGCCGATGTGTTCATGAAAATATTCAACGGCAGTCTGTGGGACTTGTGGATGGTGGCGCGCGAACACGATCATTTGCCGGCACTGGAACTGTCTGAAAAACATGGCCGCTTCTTGCAATTGGCCACAGCGGCGCTGTCGGACGCGTATTTTTATGGCGCGCCGGTGTACCTGCAATTGCAGCAATATGAAGAGATCAAGGCCTCGGTATTGCAGGTGACGCGTTCGCCGGGCAAGAATGTGGTCTACTTCGGGTGCTTGTTGTTGGTGCTTGGTGTCTTTTCCATGTTTTACATCCGCGAGCGGCGCTTATGGATTTGGCTCAAAGATGATGGCGAGGGGACGCAACTCATGATGGCCTTGAGTTCACAGCGTAAAACGCTCGATTTTGAAAAAGAATTCGCCCAGTTGAGACTGCAATTGAGGCAACTCACCGGCTCGGCCCAGCCTTGATTTGGCATGGCAGAATATTAATCGTGCGCCCTCACGGGCACAGGGGATGAAAATGCAAGTCACACATGAAGTAATACAGGATGTAACACCGGAAGCCACACCCGAATACACGCCGTACCAGAGTTTTTTTCAGCGTCTGACGGTGCTCGACTGGCTGTATGCGGTAGTGCTCAGCATGGCGGCGCTGTTTGCACTGAACCGTTTCGGTACGCATATGGATGTCTATGAACAAGCGATACTGCTGCTGGCCGCGCCCACCTTTGCTTGCTTGGGCTGGTATTGGAAGCCGGTACGTTGGCTCATCGCGGTCTTGGCGCTCACCAGTCTGTATGCCATCCACCTATATGGCGGTTCTTTAGACGCTGCGAACCAAAAGTTTCTTCTCAAGTATCTGTTGTCGAGCCAGTCGGCGATACTGTGGATGAGCCTGCTGTTTTTTCTGGCGACCATCTTTTATTGGGGCGGCTTGCTCAGACGCTCAGATTTCGGTACCTCGATCGGGTCGCTGCTATGCTGGGCCGCGGTGATCATGGGCTTTACCGGCATGCTGGTGCGTTGGTATGAGTCGTATCTGGTGGGTGCCGACGTCGGCCATATTCCGGTGTCGAACCTGTATGAAGTGTTCATTCTGTTCTCGATGATCACGGCATTGTTCTACTTGTATTACGAGCAACAATATGCCACGCGCCAGCTTGGTGCTTTTGTCTTGCTGGTCATTTCGGCTGCCGTCGCTTTTTTGTTGTGGTACACGGTGTCGCGCGATGCCGCCGAAATTCAACCGCTGGTGCCGGCCTTGCAAAGCTGGTGGATGAAGATTCACGTGCCGGCCAATTTCATCGGCTACGGTACTTTTTCGCTGGCGGCTATGGTCGGGGTGGCCTACCTGCTCAAGGATAAAGGTTATCTGGCCGATCGTTTGCCATCGCTCGAAGTACTCGATGATGTGATGTACAAGGCCATCGCGGTCGGCTTTGCCTTTTTCACCATCGCCACCATACTCGGCGCGCTGTGGGCGGCTGACGCCTGGGGCGGCTATTGGTCGTGGGATCCGAAAGAGACCTGGGCTTTGATTGTCTGGCTCAACTATGCCGCTTGGTTGCATATGCGTTTGATGAAGGGTTTGCGTGGGCAAGTGGCGGCTTGGTGGGCACTGGTCGGTTTGCTGGTGACCAGCTTCGCTTTCTTGGGGGTCAATATGTTTTTGTCTGGTTTGCACTCTTACGGCACCTTATAATTCCGCCGCGCGTGTAAGGATCAGCAGGTTTGTGCGACTCATGAGAAACTGACGGCTATATCGCCGAGCGTCGCTCCGATATTTACCCTCACGCTCACCAAGGAGTTACGTATGCTGATCAAAACCACTGCCGCTGACCAGGCGACCCCGCTGTCTTCTGAAATCACGCCGCGCGCCGTGTTTGAAGGTCGGCGCGACTTCATCCGCCAGATCGCGCTTGGGTCTATCGCCAGCGCTGCAGTACTGGAAATGGCGAATCGCGAAGCCTTCGCGCAGAGTGCCACAGCGCGCAAGCTGGCCGCGCTCGGCAACCCGGCCTATGCGCTGATGGAGCAAAAAACGCCGTACAAAGACGCCACCACCTATAATAATTTTTACGAATTCGGCACCGACAAGGCCGACCCGGCGCAAACCGCCGGTTCCCTGCGCACCCATCCGTGGATGGTCAGCATAGAAGGGGAAGTCAAAAAACCGATGGTGCTCGATCTCGACAGCTTGCTCAAGCTGGCCCCGCTGGAAGAGCGCGTGTATCGTTTGCGCTGTGTGGAAGGCTGGTCGATGGTGATTCCGTGGATAGGCTATTCCTTGGCCAATTTGATCAAGAAAGTCGAACCGACCGGGAATGCCCGGTATGTGGAATTCATTTCGCTCGAAGATAAGAAACAGATGCCGGGGCAGCGCAGTCCGGTGCTGGAATGGCCATATGTTGAAGGTTTACGGCTCGATGAGGCGATGCATCCGCTGGCGCTGCTGAGTTTCGGCATGTATGGCGAGGTTTTGCCGAACCAGAATGGCGCACCGGTACGCATGGTCTTGCCTTGGAAATACGGCTTCAAGTCAGCCAAGTCGATTGTTAAAATCCGCTTCACGCGTGATCAACCGCGCACGGCATGGAATCTGACGGCGCCGAACGAATACGGCTTTTATTCCAACGTTAATCCCAGCGTCGATCATCCGCGCTGGTCGCAGGCGAGCGAGCGACGCATAGGCGAAGATGGTTTGTTCGCACGCAAACGCAAAACACTGATGTTCAACGGTTATCCTGAGGTGGCATCCCTGTATACCGGGATGGACTTGAAAAAATTCTTTTAATTGACCGCCCGCGCAGGCACGGCGGGAACATTCCATGCATCTCACTCAACAACACCAAAAGCGCTTGAAGTTGGCGCTGTTTTTTCTGGCACTCTTGCCCTTCGTGCGTCTCGTGGCGTTTGCCTTGCAGGGCCGCTTAGGTGCCAATCCGGTCGAATTCATTACCCGTAACAGCGGTGATTGGACCTTGTATTTTCTGTGCTTTACCTTGGCCATCACCCCCTTGCGCAAATTGTCGGGGTGGAATTGGCTGATAGGCTGGCGTCGTATGCTGGGTTTGTATACTTTTTCTTACGCCAGTCTGCATTTCCTGACATTTTTTTGGTTCGATCACTTCTTTGATATCGAAGAGATGTGGGCCGATGTCGTCAAACGGCCATTCATCACAGTCGGGTTTCTGGCTTTCGTCGCACTGCTGCCCTTGGCCGCGACCAGCACCAATGGCATGATCAAACGCCTCGGCGGCAAGCGCTGGCAGTGGCTGCATAAGTTGATTTATCCGATCAGCCTGCTGGCAGTGCTGCATTTTTACTGGATGAAAGCTGGCAAACACGATCTGGTGCAACCGCTCTTGTTTGCGCTGCTGGTGCTGAGCTTGCTGGCACTGCGGCTGTGGTGGAAGTGGCGCTCAGGTCATAGACTTGCTGCTTGAGTCTTGACTATTTTGTCAGCGTATCGGGCACGGCGGCAGCCGGCGTGGCAGCTTTGGCAGCGGGCGGCGTGGTAGGCGTGGCGGCCGGTGGAATTTTCGGCAGGAACAAGGGGCTTTTTTGGCCGCAAGCGGACAGTAGGGCCAGCAACAGCAGGGTGGAAATCAGTGTACGCATCTTGGATTAGGTAAACACCGTATAGAATGGCGTTTTTAGTGTGAATCAATGCCAAGGAGTGTAGCATGACTGAATCCGAATTCATGGTCCTTGCCGAGACTTGTCTCGCGCAGGTACAAGAAATATTTGAAACCGCATTCGACAACGATGAACTCGATGTCGAATGCAGCCGCAGTGGCAATGTCTTGACGATAGAATTTGTCAATAATGGCTCGAAAATGATCGTCAACAGCCAAGCGCCTATGCAGGAAATGTGGCTGGCTGCGCGCAGCGGCGGTTTCCATTATAAATACGATGGTCTGCACTGGAACAATACGCGCGACGGCAGTGAACTGTTTGCGACCTTGGCGACGCTGGGTGCCGAACAAGGCCGCTGAGCTATTCGTCGATCATGCTCGCCGGTGCCGCCAGCAGATCGGTCACACCGGTACCGGGTGGGTTTTCCACGTAGTAAAAATCACCGCCGGCAGACATGATGCCGCTAGGTACAGGCCGTTCTTCTATCGGTAAATCTTTCAAGGCTTTTTGCATATACCCGATCCAGATCGGCAGCGCCAAACCGCCGCCGGTCTCGCGATTACCGAGATTGCGCGGTTGATCAAATCCTATCCAAGCAATGGCCACCAGTTTGGCTTGATAGCCGGCGAACCAGGCATCGAAGGAGTCATTGGTGGTGCCGGTCTTGCCGGCCAGATCCGGACGCTTGAGTACCATGGCTTTGGCCGCCGTACCGGAACGCACTACATCCTTGAGCATGCTGTCCATGAGGAAGGCATTGCGCTCATCGATCACGCGGTTGCTTTCATTGCCGGCCTGTTCAGGTGTGGCGCGTACCAAGACTTGGCCATTGGTTTCGGTAATTTTACTGATCAGGTAGGGGTTGATTTTGTAACCACCGTTGGCAAACACCGCATAGGCACCGGCCATCTGCAGCGGCGTGGTAGCACCGGCACCGAGAGCCAGCGTCAAGTAGGGCGGATTTTTCTCTGGCAGAAAACCGAAACGGGTGGTGTATTCCTGACCATATTTGGCACCGATTTTATGCAAGATACGAATCGAAATCATATTTTTTGATTTCATCAAACCTCGGCGCATGGTCATCGGACCATCGTATTTGCCGTCGTAATTCTTTGGTTCCCAAGCTTGACCACCGGTTTGTCCGGCATCGAACCTGATTGGCTCATCGTTGATGATGGTCGATGGCGACAAGCCTTTTTCCAGTGAAGCGGAATAAATGAAAGGCTTGAAGCTCGAACCCGGCTGACGCCATGCTTGGGTGACGTGATTGAACTTGTTGAGGTTGTAATCGAAGCCGCCAACCAGTGCCTTGATGGCACCGTCGGTCGTGCTGGCTGAAACGAAGGCCGATTGGACTTCCGGCATTTGGGTGATGATCCAGTTCTTCCCTTCCAGCATGACCCGTATCACTGCGCCACGCTGGATGCGTTTGTTGGCCGGGGTTTTCGCCGATAAGCCGCTGCTGACAAAACTCACGCCGGTTTCACCGATGGCGATTTCTTCGCCGTCAGCCAGCACCGCACGCACTGCCTTGGGGCTCGCTTCGAGCACCATCGCGACTTGCAGATCGTCGCTGTTGCTGCGCTCAGCCAGTGCTTTTTCTATTGCATCGTCGGCCGCTTCTTTCCCTTCCGGGATATCGATGATGGCTTCCGGGCCGCGATAGCCATGGCGCTTTTCATATTCCATCACGCCGCGTCGTAATGACAGGTAGGCGGCATCTTGGTCGGCTTTGGTGATGGTGGTGTAGACGTTGAGGCCGCGCGTATACGTCTCTTCCTTAAATTGTTCGTAGACCAACTGACGTGCCATCTCCGACACATATTCGGCATGGATGCCGAAGGCGCTGCTGTCGGTTTTGGTATGCAGTTCTTCGTTTTTGGCTTGCTCGAACTGCTCTGTGGTGATGTAACGGAGTTGATGCATGCGTTGCAGGATGTATTGCTGACGCACGGCTGCACGTTTCGGATTGGCCACCGGATTGTAGGCTGAAGGCGCTTTTGGTAGGCCGGCCAACATAGCGGCTTCGGCAATCGTCAGATCTTTGATGTTTTTACCAAAGTAAATCTGCGCGGCCGAGGCGAAACCATAGGCGCGCTGACCGAGGTAAATTTGATTCATATATACTTCGAGGATCTGGTCTTTATTGAGATTTTTCTCAATTTTCCAAGCCAGCAAGATTTCATAAATCTTGCGTTTGAAGGTTTGTTCGCTGGACAGAAAGAAGTTGCGTGCCACTTGCTGGGTAATGGTGGAGGCGCCTTGCTTGGCCCCGCCGGTCAGATTGTGCAGTACCGCGCGGGTAATACCGAGATAATCGACGCCGCCATGTTCGTAAAAACGGTCATCCTCAATGGCCAACACGGCTTTCTTCATGATTTCCGGAATTTGATCGAGACGCACGACATTGCGGCGCTCTTCACCGAATTCGCCGATGAGTACATTGTCAGCGGTAAAAATGCGCAAGGGCATTTTCGGTTTGTAGCTGGTGATCGAATCGAGTTCCGGCAGGTTCGGGTAAGCCATCGTCAGCGCGAAGCCGATGATCAGGGCCGCGGCCACGCCGAGACCGAACAGCACGCCGCAAGTAGCGAGCAAAAAACGCTTGAGCGGGCTGGCTTTGGTCGCTGTCGGGTGTTTGGATTTCGAAGCTGCTGGGTTTTCTTTATCGGACATGGTTTCATTCTGTAACAATCGCAAGCCGCATTATACCGGTGTGTGCCACTGGATTTTCTGCTTGCGCACAAAAGCTTGCGTAGCCTGAAACATTGAATTCAGGAGGTCAAATTACTTATAAGTCAACTTATCGATGGAAATGTCGCAAGAGTGGAGATTTGGCAACGTTATCTGAATGTGCTCCAAGGAAATTCCTTTACCAAAGCAGTTGAAGTTGCTAGCATTTCATGTAAGCTTGGATCATTGTCTCGTAAATAGCGGTTTTTAAAGAGATTTTTTTAAATTTAGTGCTTTAGGTAAAGCACTTTGTTTCAATTTGTAAGCAGAACACACTGGCGTGTTTATGAGGGGATATTCTTGGCTATCGATTTTGCATCACTGCTGGGCAGAAAAAACCCGCCTCTTATCGGTTTGGACATCAGTTCGTTCGATATTAAGCTGGTGGAATTGTCTGAAGGCAGTAATAAGGCATACCGACTGGAACGCTACGCGTCCGAACCATTGCCTAAAGGTGCGATTCAAGATGGTAACATCGAAAATATCGACCAAGTTTCTGAAGCGATACGAAAATTACTCAAAAAGAGTGGTGCCACTGCAAAAAATGTCGCACTCGCCATGCCTGCCGCCGCGGTGATTACCAAGAAAATATTTTTATCGGCCGCCTTGAGCGAGCAATCGCTGGAAGTGCAGGTGGAGTCGGAAGCGAGTCAGTATATTCCCTTTTCCATGGATGAGGTCAGCCTCGATTTCTGCGTTATTGGTCCGGCGCTTAATCCGGAAGATGTAGAAGTCATGCTGGCGGCCTCGCGCAAAGAAAAAATTGAAGACCGCGTCGCGGTAGCGCAGGCTTCTGGTTTGCAAGCCAAGGTCATGGATGTGGAATCGTATGCTGCCCGCTCGGCTATGCAGCGCCTGATAGAAAAGCAAGCCAACGGCGGCCGCGAACAGATTTATGCGATCTTTCAGATCGGCGCAAAACGCACTTACATCTATATCATGCTCAACGGTGAAGTCATTTATGAGCGCGAGCAGCAATTCGGCGGTAGCCAGTTGACTCAAGATATCGTCCGCAATTACGGTTTGTCACAGGAAGAAGCGGAATTGAAAAAGAAAAACGGTGAGCTGCCGGACAGTTACGAGATGGAGTTGCTCGAACCGTTTCTGGAAAACGCCGCGCTCGAAGTCACGCGCGCCATACAATTCTTCTTTACTTCCACGCCCTACACGCGCGTCGACCAGATTTTTCTGACCGGCGGCTGTGCCGTTCTGACTGGCTTGGTTGATATCGTCGCTGAACGCACCAAGATTTCCACCGCCGTGCTCAGTCCCTTCAAGGGCATGGAGTTGGCCCCGGGTGTCAATGAAAAGGCTTTGCGCAATGATGCGACGGCCTATACGGTCGCTTGTGGCCTGGCATTGCGGAGATTCGGCTGATGATAAAAATTAATCTGCTGCCGCATCGGGAAGAAAAGCGTAAGCAACTGATCAAAAATTTTTACTCTTTGCTGCTGCTGGCATCGATAGTCGGTGCTTTGCTCATTGTCGTCATCGGTGCCATCAATGCGCGCGAAATCGCGCTGCAAACTGATCGCGTCAACTACATCAAGGCGGCCAACGATAAGCTCGATGAAAAAATCAAAGAAATTGCCAATTTGCGGCAAGAAATCGCTTCTCTGAAAGCACGTCAACAAGCGGTCGAAGATTTGCAGGGTGATCGTAACCAGCCGGTATTTTTGCTTGATGAATTGGTCAAGTACACCCCGGAAGGCGTGTATCTGCGCTCGCTCAAGCAAGATGGACAAAGGGTGACCTTGAATGGCTATGCGCAGTCACAAGAGCGCGTGGCGGAATTCATTCGCAACCTCGGCAATAAATCGGAGTGGATGGTCAAGCCCGACTTGATCGATATCCATTCGGCCGGTATCGGTCAGGGTCGCGATTCCAAGAAGGTGTCGGATTTCTCTATCAATGTCGGTATCAAGCGTCCGCGTGAAAAAGATGAAGCTGCTTCGGCGACTGCAGAAACCGGTAAGCCGGCCAAGACTGTGCCTGCGGCTAATTAAGATTAAAAACGAGAAGGTCGGGAATGGCAATTAACGTGCAGGAAGTGTTTGACGATATCAGCGGACAGTTTCGTGACTTGAACGGACTGCACCCTGGACTGTGGCCGATTGCGCCGCGCGCTGCTGCGGCCTTGCTGGTCTTGGTGGTCGTGCTCATCGCCGGCTGGTTTGTGTATTGGGATGGGCAAACCGACGAGATCAATCAAAAAGTACAAGAAGAAGTCAAGCTCAAGCAGGATTACAAAGACAAGATGCAGCAAGCGATTAATCTCGATGCCCTCATTGATCAGCGTGGCTTGGTGCAGCAATACGTGGCGACGATGGAAAAGCAATTGCCAAGCAAAGCCGAGATGGATGCCTTGTTATCGGACATCAATCAAGCCGGTACCGGCCGTGGTTTACAATTTGACTCGTTCAAACCGGGTGGGGCGATCGTTAAAGATTACTATGCCGAGTTGCCGATTGAAATTAAACTTAATGGCAGCTACCACGATCTTGGTGAGTTCGTCGCCGATATCGCCAAATTGCCGCGGATTGTGACGCTCAATAATTTGAGCGTTTCGACCAATAAAGACGGTTTGCTCACACTCGACGTGGTCGCCAAGACTTTTCGCTATCTGGATAAAGATGAAGTACTGGCTCAAGCGAATTTGAAAAAGGCTGTGAAGAAATGATATTCAACTTTTCAAGAATAGCCTGTCTGCTCATTGCGCTTGGCGTGCTGTCGGCTTGTTCCGACAATAGCAGTGCCGAATTGGCTGAATGGATGGCGACGGTCAAGAAAGACACCAAGCTCTCCATCCCCAAGCTGGTGCCGCCGAAAATTTATGTGCCGGTGTCGTATCAAGGCAAGGATCAGATCGATCCTTTCAATGCCGACAAATTGCTGGTGGTGTTGGCGCGTATAAAAAACGACAATAGCAACGGTTTGCGGCCCGATATGGATCGCCGACGCGAAGCCCTTGAGGCGTTTCCGCTCGATACGCTGAAAATGGTTGGTACGGTAGAAAAGGCCGGGTTGCGAATCGGCCTGGTGCAGTCGGATAAAACGGTGTATCAAGCCAAGGCGCGTGGCTATATCGGTCAAAATTTCGGTTTGATCACGCAAATCACTGATTCGGCAATTGAAATCAAAGAAATCGTTCAAGACGCGGCCGGCGAGTGGGTCGAGCGTAATGTCAAGCTTGAGTTGCAGGAGAGTACGAAATGAATGCGTTGATAACTACAATTAAAAGGGGCGTCATGTTTTTATTCACCGGTTTCAGAGCAGGGCTGATCAGCTGTGCACTGCTTATTCTGGCACTCACGCAGTCCGCCTACGCCGAGTCCAATAGTATCGAATCGGTGGTCGCTTATCAGCAGGGTGCGAATGTCATCGTCAAGGTCGGCTTGCACACGGCACTGAGCAAAATGCCAGTCGGTTTCTCCATCGCCAGCCCAGCCCGGATCGCCCTTGATTTTCCTGAAACGGTGAATCAAACCGGCAAGACCAGCGTTGACATCAATATCGGTGATGTCCGTTCGGCCACCTTGGTCGAGGCCAGCGGTCGCTCGCGCATGATCTTCAACATGAGTAAGCCGCTCAATTATGCTTCCACGATTGAAGGCAAATATCTGATCATCACCATCGATGGTTCTGGCGGTGTGGCAACAGCGGTCAGCTCGCAAGGCTTGCCAGTGCAGAGCGAGAGCGCGGTACCGACGAGTGGCAAAGCCATGTTGCGTGATATCGATTTCCGCCGCGGTATCGCTGGCGAAGGAAGAATTGTCGTCGATTTGCCATTCAATCAAATTGCGGTTGATGTGCGCCAACAAGGGCAAAAGATCTTTGTCAATTTCCTTAAAGTCGGCTTGCCGGAAGTCTTGCGGAAAAAATTGGATGTGGCCGATTTCGGTTCGCCCGTGCAAACCGTGACAACCACGCCGTCCGGTGAAAATGTGCAGATGCTGGTTGAGCCTAAGGGTTTGTGGGAGCAAAGCTCGTATCAGAGCGATACCCAATTTATCTTGGAAGTGAAACCGATCAAAGAAGATTTGAATAAGTTGACGCAAGGTACACAAGGCTATCGCGGTGAGCGTTTGTCATTCAACTTCCAAAATATCGAAGTACGCGCCATCTTACAAATTATTGCCGAAGTCAGCGGTTTGAATGTCATCGCCAGCGACTCGGTGGTCGGTACGATTACTTTGCGTTTGAAAGATGTGCCATGGGATCAGGCGCTCGATAACATCATGCAAATCAAGGGCTTGGACATGCGCAAAAATGGCAATGTCATTTGGATCGCCCCGAAAGATGAATTGTTGACCAAAGAGAAGTTGGAGTTGGAGCAAAAAGCCCAGATCGCCGAACTCGAGCCTTTGAGAACGGAATCATTTCAGCTCAATTACCAGAAAGCTGAAGCATTCAAGCAAGTGTTCGGGGTCGATGGCTCCTCGACCAATCGCTTGCTGTCGAAGCGCGGCAGCGCCGTGATCGAGCCGCGTACCAATCAATTGTTCATCACCGATATTCCTTCGAAAATTGAAGAAGTTCGCAAGCTGATACAAAAGACTGATATCGCCTCCAAGCAGGTGTTGATTGAAGCCCGTATCGTCGAAGCCGATGATACCTTCAGTAAAAATCTTGGTGCCAAACTCGGTTTCACCGATTTGCGCGGGGTAAATGGTGGGAATGCCGGTTACAGTGTGGCGGGAAATACACGGGTTGGTTTGACTGGAAACTATCAGGGTGTTGGTGAGCAAACCGGGCAAGCGGCGTTGACCAGCAGCAGTTACACACCGAATTCTCAATTCGTTAATTTACCGGCAACCGGCATCGGCGGTTTGAGTCCAGGCAGCGTCGCGGTCAGTTTGTTCTCTTCCGCTGCCAACCGTTTCCTCAACCTTGAGTTGTCGGCACTCGAAGCCGATGGCAAGGGTAAGATTATTTCCAGTCCGCGCGTCGTTACGGCCGATCAATTGAAAGCCTTGATTGAACAAGGTACAGAATTGCCTTATCAAGTAGCAACGTCCAGCGGTGCGACCTCGATCGCCTTCCGTAAGGCAACTCTGCGCCTCGAAGTGACGCCGCAAATTACGCCAGATGGCAACGTCATTCTCGATGTGGAAGTGCATAAAGACAGCGTCGGCCAACAAACCACGATGGGCTTTGCCATCGATACCAAGGAAGTCAAGACCATGGTCTTGGTAGAAAACGGCGGCACCGTGGTGCTTGGTGGTATCTATCAACAGACCGAATCCGATAATGTGACCAAGATCCCATTTTTCGGTGATTTGCCCGTGCTTGGCAACTTATTCAAGACTACCGGTCGTATCAATAACAAGACGGAATTGTTGATTTTCATTACACCGAAAATCATGACCGATCGCTTCGGTGCCAAGTAAGACGGCAGCGAGTATTTATTTTTTATTAAAACTGTACTTAGAATAGGTGTTGATGATGACGTATTTTCGGGTCTTGATGAGCTTGCTGGTCCTTTCCTTGCTTACTGCCTGCGGCGGCGGTGGTGGTTCACCCGGTGCGACGTCGCCGAAAGCACCGTTGTATACGACGGCGGCGGCGAATGTGACAATCTTGCCTGGGACGAGTCAGTCCTATATCATAGGCGGTGGCGTGAGCCCGTATTTTGTCAGCAGCAGCACCGGTGCGGCGACGGTGACGCTCACAGGTAACGGTACGAACATGACGATCAATGCGGTCGGCACCGGTAGTTCGCAAATTACCGTGACTGACTCAGCCGGTACGAAACTGACTATCAATGCCACACTTAGTACCGGTTTGCCTTTGAGCAGTAATTTGGTGGCGTCGGTCTTGCCAATCGGTACTATTTCGCAAAAGTATTATGCCAGCGGCGGCACCGGACAGTATGCTGTGGTCAGTAGCAACACCAGTGTTGTCAGCGTGGTGTTCAATTCCGATGGTAGTTTCCAACTGCAGGCCTTAGCGGTCGGTACGGCCAATATTCAAGTGTCGGATGGTATTACTAATCTGGTCGCTGTCGCCATCACGGTACAGTAAGCCGCTGATTGTTGCAGCTTGCTGCAGATCGCCAAGCCCGCGCCCAGGCTTGGCGGTATCATTGCTATCACGGCGATTTTCTCGGTGATGAGTCGCTTCAATTTTTTTACCCGGGATTTTTTTGAAATGTCTGGCAATATTTTTTTAGTTGGTTTGATGGGCTCCGGCAAGACAACCGTCGGGCGCGCACTGGCCAGAAAGCTCAATAAACGATTTTTCGATTCTGACCACGAAATCGAGGCGCGCACCGGCGTGAGTATTCCGGTGATTTTCGAAATCGAAGGCGAGGCCAGTTTTCGTCAGCGCGAAGCCGAAGTCATCCGTGATTTGACGGCGCAGGACGATATCGTGCTGGCCACCGGCGGTGGCGCGGTACTCGACCCTGACAGTCGGCGTTATTTGCATGAACGCGGTACCGTCGTCTACTTGCGTGCCGGCATTAACAGTATCTTGCAGCGTACCCGCAACGATAAAAACCGTCCCTTATTACGTACCGCCGATCCGCGCAAAAAGCTCGAAGAACTCGAAGCCCAACGCCATCCCTTATACCAACAAGCGGCCCATCTGATCATCGAAACCGGTCGTCCTAATGTTCAGTACTTGGTACAGAATATTGTCGACAAGTTACCGAAATCGCATGAACAGGCCGCGTTTGAAACTTACACTCAGCGTATGCACTCTGTCGGCCCCCAATCCTGTCAACACCTCCACGTCGATCTTGCCGAGCGCAGCTATCCCATTGTGATCGGCCCGGCCCTGCTCGATGATGTGGCCGTGTTGGCACATAAAATCAGCGCTAGCCGCATCGTCATCGTGACGAATACCGTGGTTGCACCTTTGTATCTGGCGCGCCTCAGTAGTGCCTTGAAGCAAATTGGAAAAGAAGTCAGCGCAGTGATTTTACCCGATGGCGAAGCCTATAAAACTTGGGATAGCCTGAATTTGATTTTTGATCATTTGCTCACGCATAAGTGCGACCGCAAAACCACTTTGCTCGCGCTCGGTGGCGGCGTGGTCGGCGACATGACTGGCTTTGCCGCGGCGACTTATATGCGCGGCGTGCCATTTGTGCAAATGCCCACGACTTTACTCTCACAAGTGGATTCCTCGGTCGGTGGAAAAACCGGTATCAATCATCCGCTTGGTAAGAACATGATAGGGGCGTTTTATCAACCGCAGGCAGTCATCGCCGATATCAGCAGCCTCAACAGTTTGCCCGATGCCGAATTGTCGGCCGGTTTGGCCGAAGTCATCAAGCATGGGGCGATCATCGATCTGGCCTTCTTTGCTTGGCTGGAAGAAAACATGGTGCAATTGCGCGCCAAAGATCCGCAGGCGCTGGCCCATGTGGTGGTGCGTTCCTGCGAAATCAAAGCCGATGTAGTGCGGCAAGATGAGCGTGAAGGTGGCTTACGTGCGATTTTGAATTTCGGCCACACCTTCGGTCATGCCATCGAGTCTGGCCTCGGCTACGGTGCCTGGTTACATGGTGCCGCGGTTGGTTGCGGCATGGTGATGGCGGCGGAATTGTCATTTCGCTTAGGCCACCTCGATTACGTCAGCAAAACCCGCTTGAAGCAATTGGTCGAAGCGGCTGGCTTGCCGGTGATCGCACCAGACCTCGGCCCGCAGCGTTGGTTAGAGTTGATGGAAGTCGATAAAAAAAACGAGGGGGGGCAAATCAAATTCATCTTGCTCAAACCGTTGGGTACGGCCATTATCAGTCATGTACCGGAAAAAATTCTCTTAGAAACCATACAACACTGTATCTCACCTTAGCAATGCGCCTCTCTGACCAACATTTGGCACCCTATGCCGCCCAATCTGCGAGTTCGCGAGGGCGGCTTTTTCTTGAGCCGGCCCCGGCCACGCGCAGCGAATTTCAACGTGACCGTGACCGCATCATTCATAGTTCAGCGTTTCGTCGCCTCGAATATAAAACCCAAGTCTTCGTCAACCATGAGGGCGACTTGTTTCGTACTCGCCTCACGCATAGCTTGGAAGTTGCACAAATCGGCCGTTCGGTCGCGCGCACTCTGCGTTTGAACGAAGATTTGGTGGAAGCGATCGCCTTAGCCCATGACCTTGGCCACACCCCGTTCGGCCATGCCGGTCAAGATGCCCTCAATGCCTGTATGCAGCCGTATGGCGGCTTCGAACATAATTTGCAGAGTCTAAGGGTGGTCGATCAGCTCGAAGAGCGTTACGCCGCCTTTGATGGCCTCAATCTGTGCTTTGAGACGCGCGAAGGGATACTCAAACACTGCGCGCTGGCGCATGCGGCCGCCCTCGGTACGGTCGGCCAGCGCTTCATCGACAAAACCCAGCCCAGTCTGGAAGCGCAGTTATGCAATCTGGCCGATGAGATCGCCTACAACAACCACGATATCGATGATGGCTTGCGTTCCGGCTTGATCAGCGAAGCGCAATTGATGGAAGTCGATTTTTTTGCGCGGCACCGCCATCAAGTCGAACAGGCCTATCCCGGTTTGCAAGGGCGGCGTGCGATTGCCGAAACCATACGGCGCATGATCAATACCCTCATCAGCGATTTAACGCGTACCTCCTCGGCGCGGCTTGCCGCCGCCGCGCCTGCCAGCATCGACGCCGTGCGCGGCATGGGCAAGCTGATTGCTTTTTCTGAGCAGCAGTATGCGGATGCGAAACTTCTCAAGCAGTTTCTGCATCAAAACCTGTATCGGCATTACCAAGTCAATCGCATGACTTCGAAAGCGCGCCGTATCGTGCATGAATTATTCGCAGCCATGATCGCTGAACCGATCTTGTTACCGCCCGATTACCAGATACGCGGCCATGCTGATGCTGGGCCGCAGTTACAGGCCAGAAAGATCGCCGACTACATCGCCGGGATGACCGATCGCTATGCGATACGCGAGCACAGTCGTTTGTTTTCCATGGCGGAAATGTAGTCTCGATCGTCTTATTGATCAAAAATCTGACTAGGGTTTGAAACCCCGGCCTTCAGAGGCTGTCGCAAAAGGGTAGTGAGTCGGTATCATTACCCTAACTGGTAGCCACGTCATTCCTGCGCGCTTTTGGCAGGAACCCAGCGACGTTCGTGGTTAACTGAAAATGCCAGAAATGATGATGTTTTCAGTGTTAAAAACGACGCTGGGTTCCCGCCAAAAGCATGCGGGAATGACGAGGCTGTGGCATGCAGGAAAGACGCGGTATGCGGTGTTTCAGGTGTAAACAGCGTCCGTCAGGCTTTTGCGACAGCCTCTTTTGGCCGGTGAGCGACGAAGGAGCGACGCGATGGGAGGGGATGCAAACCCCTTCCAGAGTATTTTCCATCGTCGCTTGCGACGATCCATTAACTTGTTTGAGGAGTTTTCCATGTTTCATAAAGTAAAAATTGCATTTCCATTAAAACAGCTGGCGGCCGCTTCAATCTTGCTTGCTGCCATAGCTGCCCAGGCGTTTTCGCTCGACGCACTCAGTAATCAAGACGCCAGCACCGGCATGAAGGCCGCACTCGATAAAGGGGCGGTCGCGGCGGTGGCGCAATTGGGCGTGGAAAACGGTTTTCTCGGCAACGATAAAGTCAAAATCCCTTTGCCATCCATCTTGGAAAAAGCCCGTCCCATCCTCAAAATGACCGGTAAAGGCCAACAGCTCGATGACTTGGTGGTGGCGATGAACCATGCCGCCGAAGCCGCTGTGCCTATGGCCAAACCACTGTTACTCAATGCCGTCAAGAGTATGAGCTTGACCGACGCCAAGAATATCCTCAGCGGCGGCGATACTTCGGTCACCGATTTTTTCAAACAAAAAACCGCACCGGCTTTGTATCAGAAATTTTTACCGGCAGTCAAAGGGGCGACCGATAAAGTCGCTTTATCGGCACAATATAATAGCGTCGTCTCTCAGGTGCAGAAGTTCGGTGCGGTACCGGCGCAAGAGGCCAGTGTGGAAGCCTATGTGACACAAAAGGCGCTCGACGGCTTGTTTCTCATTATCGGTGAGCAAGAGCAGGCGATTCGGAAAGATCCGCTCGGGGCCGGCAGCAGCGCCATTGCCAAGGTCTTTGGTTTGATGAAATAAGCGCGACTGTGGTTTTTTGGGGCGAGTCACACTCTTGCTACGGCCGCCCCAATGCGCGCCAAGCGCGTTTTTCAGCAGCGCGTAGACGGCCAGCTGCGTAGTTTCACTTAAGTAGAGCTTGTTGCAACGCAGCATCAGTTTTCTGGTACTTTACAATGGCAATAAACGCTAAGAGTTTCAAGCACGAGTCGTCTATTCTATAAAAAAAATCTGGAGACCAACATGTCCTACAAAATACAAGCACTGATTACTTCCGCTCTGCTGAGCTGGTCGCTGGCCGCCGTGGCCGCTGAACCGATTAAAATCGGTGTGGCTGGCCCATTCACTGGCGGCTCCGCACCGATGGGTGTGTCGATGCGTGACGGCGTGAAACTTGCCGTTGCAGAAATCAATGCCAAAGGCGGCGTCCTCGGCCGACCACTGCAATTGATCGAGCGTGATGATGAAGCCAAAAATGAACGTGGCGTGCAAGTCGCGCAAGAGTTGATCAATAAAGAGCGCGTCGTGGCCACGGTAGGTTACATCAATACCGGCGTATCTTTGGCTTCGCAGCGTTTTTACCAAGAAGCTAAAATTCCAGTCTTGAATAATGTCGCGACTGGCAGCGTAGTCACGAAGCAATTTCTGGCACCTGAATTTGCTGACAATTACATTTTCCGCACTGCCGCCAGTGACACGATTCAGTCTGCCATGATCGTTGAAGAAGCGGTCGGCAAGCGCAAGTTCACCAAGGTGGCGATTCTGGCCGATTCCACCAACTACGGCCAACTCGGCCGTGCTGATTTGGAAAAAGCCTTGAGTGCCAAAGGTTTGAAACCAGTCGCCGTGGAAAAATTCAATATCAAAGACGTCGATATGACGGCGCAATTGCTCAAGGCTAAGCAGAATGGTGCCGAAGTGATTCTGACTTACGGCATCGGTCCTGAACTGGCGCAAATTGCCAATGGCATGGAAAAACTCGGTTGGAAAGTGCCGATGATCGGTAGCTGGACTTTATCGATGGGGAACTTCCTCGACAATGCCGGTAAAAACGGTAACGGCGCATCGATGCCACAAACCTTCATCCAAGATCCGAACACACCGAAGCGTAAGGCCTTCATCGAAGCCTACCAAAAATCGTATAAAGTTGATCGCATCCCTTCGGCCGTTTCGGCTGCTCAAGGTTACGACTCGATCTATCTGTTGGCCGCTGCGTTCAAACAAGCCGGCAGTACCGAAGGCCCGAAAGTCCGTGCGGCCTTGGAAAATCTGAATGAAACCGTAGAGGGCGTGGTCGCCACCTACAACAAACCGTTCAGTCATGACGATCATGAGGCGATCAAAGCCGGCATGCCGTTGATGGGGACTGCAAAAGATGGTCACATCGTGGTCGAGAAGTAAGACTTACTTCCGTTCTTGGCATACGGAGCAGGCGCAGCAGTGCCGGCTCCCTTTCTCTGCATCGCTTAGTTGCTATGTCATGGCTGTCGCTTGCGACAGCCATGCGGTATAGCTACGGCCCTACTCCCTTGGAGTGAAAAATGGAAATCTTATTACAGCTTGTCTTCAGCGGTATTTCGCTGGGGATGATTTACGCCGTCATCGCCTTTGGTTATCAACTGACCTTTGCAACTTCCGGCACACTTAACTTTGGCCAAGGCGAGTCGCTCATGCTCGGTGCCTTGGTGGGCCTGAGTTTGGTCGGCAGCGTACACGGCGGCCCGTACATGAATTACTGGCTGATGATACCGCTGGTGATCTTGTTCGGCGGCTTACAGGGCGTGGTAGTGGAATGGATTGCGGTGCGCCCGGCAATCAAAATCAAATCCGAATTCGGTTGGATCATGTCGACCATTGCATTGGCGATTATCTTCAAAAATGTCGCGGAAAATATCTGGGGTAAAGATGATTTGACTTTCCCTTCGCCTCTGTCGGCCGCACCGTTTCAAATTTTCGGTGCCAATGTTCAGCCCATGCAAGTGGTGGTGGTGATCGGTGCCTTGGCGATGATGTTGGCGGTGGAATTGTTCAACCGTAAATCCATCTATGGCAAAGCGGTGGTGGCGACTTCCAATGATCGCGACGCCGCCGGTCTGATGGGCATCAACACCAGCATGGTGATTACCTTTTCTTACGCCTTGTCATCTGCCACGGCGGCCTTCGCCGGTGTGCTGGTTGCACCCTTGACCTTGACCGGCGCCACCATGGGCTCGGCGCTGGGTTTGAAAGCCTTTGCCGTAGCGATTATCGGTGGTTTGACTTCCGGTATGGGTGCGATCGTCGGTGGTTTGATACTCGGCGTGGCAGAAACCTTGACGGGTTTTTATATTTCCACCGGCTACAAAGAAGTACCGGGCCTGGTGTTGCTGTTGCTGGTTTTGGCCTTCAAGCCGGCCGGATTATTCGGCAAAGCCGCGATCAAAAAGGTCTAGGAGACAGACAATGAATATCAAGACTATGGCAGCATCGCTGCTCGGTATTGCGGCACTCGGTTTGTTCCCGGTGTTCATGCACAACCCGTATTATTTGCATCTGGCAGAAACCATCCTGATTTATGCCATCTTATTGTTTGGCCTCGACATCGTGGTTGGTTACACTGGTCAAGTCTCGCTCGGCCATGCCGGCTTGTTCGGCATCGGTTCGTACACCACCGGCGTGCTGTATTTTAAACTCGGTATGCCGATACTGCTGGCGCTGCCGGCCAGTATAGGCGTCACTGCCGTGTTCGGTGCGCTGTTGGCACTGCCAGCATTGCGCGTGACTGGGCCGTATCTGGCGATGGTCACGCTGGCCTTCGGTACCATCATTCAAATCCTGATCAATGAGATGAGTTTTCTCACCGAGGGGCCGATGGGACTGAAAGTCGCCAAGCCAATTTTGTTCGGACAAAAATTATCCGAAGTCGGCAATTACTATTTGGTCGCGGTGATGATGGTGTTGGCGACGGTGTTGGTCCATCGTATCTTACGCTCGCATCTGGGACGAGCATTTCAAGCGCTGCGCGACAGTCCTATCGCCTCCGACTGCATGGGCGTGTCGGTGTATCGTTACAAGGTTTACGCCTTCGTGATCAGCGCCGCCTTGGCTGGTTTGGCCGGTAGTTTGTATGCCTATTCAGAAGAGTATATTTCACCGAACACGTACAACTTTGAATTGACCATACTGTTCCTCTTGGCGGTCATCATGGGCGGGCGGAAAAGCCGTATCGGTTCGCTGCTCGGTGCCTTCATTGTGGTGATGCTGCCTTCGCTGTTGGCCGATATCGAACTGTTCCGTCAGATCGCGACGGTGGCTGCCGTAGTCGGCGTACTCGGGGCTGCTTTCACCCTGTTTAAAGGACGCAAGACCGTGCGTGAATTGGCCGTACCAGTAGTGGCAACGGTGGGGATGGCGATCTTTTCTTACAAGCTCGAAAATATCACTGACTGGCGGCTGACGATTTTCGGTTTGATGACTTTGTTTGTCGTGTATTACCTGCAGGATGGTATCGTCGGTTTCGTCAATGCCTTATTCGGCAAGGGCCCGCGCCATTTAGTGGCCAATACTGCACAATTGGCGGTGAGTGATGAATTGGCGATAGCCAAAGCCAATGGCGAGCGCGTCGGTATTTTACTCAGCGGCCGACAAATTCTGATGCAGTTCGGTGGTTTGAAAGCCTTGAATCAGGTCGATCTGCAAATCGCCAAAGGCACCGTGCATGGCTTGATCGGTCCTAACGGTTCCGGTAAAAGCACGATGATGAATGTACTCACCGGCATCTACAAACCGACCGATGGCGTGGTCGAATTTGCCGGCAAACTGATTTCGGGCATGACGCCGTCGGCGATTGCTTTGGGTGGGGTGGCACGTACTTTTCAGAATGTGCAACTGTTCGGTGAGATGACGGCGATAGAAAACGTCTTGGTTGGTTTGCACAGTACCTTCCGCAGTCATGTCGGTGATGTCATGCTGCATACGCCGCGCTATCGCCGTGAAGAGCAGGCGGCACGGGCGCGGGCAGCGAGTATTTTGCAGTTTGTCGGTTTGTCCGATTTAGCCAATGAAGAGGCACGCAATTTACCATATGGTAAACAACGCTTGCTGGAAATCGGCCGTGCGCTCGGTCTCAATCCACAATTATTGTTGCTCGATGAACCGGCGGCTGGCTTGACCGCACCCGATATCAAAGAGCTCATCGCTATCATTCGCAAAATTCGCGACCACGGTGTGACGATCATTCTGATCGAACATCATATGGATGTGGTGATGTCGATCTGCGACACCGTGACGGTGCTCGATTTTGGTCAGAAAATTTGCGAAGGAAAGCCGGCCGATGTGCAGGCCGACCCGAAAGTCATCGAGGCTTATCTCGGCGGCAGTGTCAGCGACGATCTCGCTGCGGCCACCAACGCGGCCAGCGCCTAAGGAGAACAGTATGCTGAGTATTTCAAATTTACACGCGGCCTACGGCAAGGTGCAAGTATTGCATGGCATTTCCATCGAAGTCCCGAAGGGCAAAGTGGTGACCTTGATCGGCTCTAACGGTGCCGGAAAAACCACCACCATGCGCGCCATTTCGGGCATGTTGAAACCGAAAGAGGGCACCGTGCGTTTGGCCGGTAACGATATTACCGGGCTCGATTCACATCGTATCGCACGTGCCGGTTTGGCCCATTCGCCGGAAGGCCGGCGGGTGTTTTCGACCATGAGCGTGACCGATAATTTATTATTGGGAGCGTTTCCGCGCTTTACCAATGCGCGCACCCGCGGCGATATCGACAGCGATTTGCAAAAAGCGATGGAGTTGTTTCCCCGTTTGCGCGAGCGGCGCAATCAATTGGCCGGCACCTTGTCGGGCGGCGAACAGCAAATGCTGGCGATGGCGCGCGCAGTGATGCTCAACCCCGAAGTGATTTTGCTCGATGAACCGTCGATGGGCTTGGCACCGATCTTGGTCGATGAAGTGTTTCGCATCATTTCTCGGCTCAAGAAGGAAGGCATCACCATGCTGCTGGTCGAGCAGTTCGCCGCTGCCGCCTTGGCGGTGGCTGACTACGGTTATGTGCTGGAAAACGGTCGCATCTCGGTACATGGGCCGGCGGCCAAGTTACAGAATGATCCGGCGGTACAAGCCGCGTATCTCGGTGGCGGTGCTGCGCACTGAGTTATCAGGATAGAAAAAGGGGCAGCTGCAGCTGCCCTTTTTTTAATCAATCGTCAACCGCGCAACTCGCGCAGCGGATGTGCATAGTCGGGCCACGCCGGCGCAAAAAAATCCTGCACCATGGCCTTGCTGACCTCGCTCAGTTGTGCCGGTCGCCATTGCGGCGCATGGTCTTTTTCCACCACCAACGCGCGTATCCCTTCGAGTACTTCGCCATGCGTGAAACAGTGGCGCACCATGCCGCGTTCCATGCGCAAGCAATCGGATACCGTCATGCCGGCGCTGCGGCGCAGTTGTTCGCGCGTCACGCACATCAGCAGCGGCGAACGTTTGGCCATATTGGCGGCGGTTTTTTGTGCGAATTCGGCGACGTCAGCGCTCAGTGTCGTAACGATGTCTGGCACGCTGGCTGCGCTGAAATGCCTATCGATCAGCGCCCGTTCACGCGCCAACATGCTCGCCTCTGGCCGCGCTTGTTGCGCGAATGGCGCGGCAAATTCACGTATGGCTGCGCGCAGATCGAGCGCATCGCTGTGCGCCAGCAACTCGAACAGTGCTGGCAATTCGGCGGTTGGGACGAAGACATCGGCCAGGTCGGCATACAGGGCATCGGCGGCAGTGATGATGTCGCCGGACAGGCCAAGGTAAGTACCGATTTGACCGGGGCAACGCGACAGGAAATAGCCACCGCCGACATCGGGGAATAAACCGATATTTACTTCCGGCATAGCCATCTTGGTGCGCTCGGTGACGATGCGCAGGCGGCATGCCGGGCCGGCTTGAGCAACACCCATGCCGCCACCCATGACCACGCCATTCATGATGGCGATGTAGGGCTTAGGGTAGAAATGAATCAAATGATTGAGCGCGTATTCTTCGCTGAAAAAATCTTCCAAGAGGGCGCTGCCGCCGACCGGGCCGACGCTGCCGACTTCATAAAAAAAGCGGATGTCACCACCAGCACAGAAGGCTTTCTCTGCGCTGCTGTGGATGACTACGGCGCGAATGCTGGTATCCTCACGCCAGGCCAGCAACTGTGCGCTGAGGGTGCGGACCATTTCCAGTGAGAGCGAATTGAGCGCGGCCGGACGGTCCATGCAAAGGTAGGCAATCTGATTGTTGACCGAGGTGAGAATGTGTTCGCTCATGATATGACCGCTCAAAGGGAAAAGTGTATTTTAGCCGGTGTCCCGGGCTGGTGGCATGCAGATGAAAAAAGGACGCTGAGGCGTCCTTTTTACTTTCACAGAGTAAGAGTCAGATCAATTACGCCGACGCGGGATCAGGCATATGCTTGATCGCTTCATGTGGGTGTTCCTGAATCTTATCTTTGTGTTTGATGACTTGCCGATCGAGCTTGTCGATGAGGGCATCGATGGCTGCGTACAAGTCATGTGCCAGGCTTTCAACGTGGATGTCTTTACCGCTGATGTGCAGATTAATATCGGCCTTATGGCACTTCTCTTTTTCGCGGAGCTTATCGACAGTCAGAATGACAGCGATATCAATAACTTGATCAAAATGTCGCCGGACACGCTCAAGTTTGGTATGTACGTATTCACGAATTGCAGGAGTTACTTCGACGTGATGTCCACTGATGGTGAGATTCATACTACGCTCCTATGATGATGGTACTTGCTAGGGTGATCTATCTTCAGCTCATTGAAAAGATGCGTTCGAGCTAAATTATATATAGCAATGTAAAACGTGATTTCAAGGTCTGTTTAAAAACATTTACGCATACTGACCGGGGGGATTTTCAGAGCTTCACGGTATTTTGCAACGGTACGCCGAGCAATCACCATACCCTGTTCACCCAGCATGTCTGCGATTTTACTGTCAGAGAGTGGGCTTTTCTGGTCTTCTGCTCCTATCAATTGCTTGATGAGTGCGCGGATCGCGGTGGATGAAGCTTCGCCGCCGGTTTCCGTCGCTACATGACTGCCGAAAAAATACTTCAACTCAAACATACCATGCGGGGTGAGCATGTATTTTTGCGTTGTTACACGAGAAATAGTGCTCTCGTGTAGACCTAGTGTATCAGCTATTTCGCGCAACACAAGGGGTCGCATGGCAACGGCACCGTGGGTGAAAAAGTTCCGTTGTCTTTCCACTATCGCTTGGGCGACACGCAAAATTGTTTCGAAACGTTGACGCATATTTTTGATCAACCAACGTGCTTCTTGCAACTGCGGTGCCATACAGGTATCACCGCGATTTTGGCGCATGATATTGGCATACATATTGTTCACCCGCAGCTTGGGCATCACGTCTTGATTGAGTAAAACTTGCCAGCCATTGGCTGATTTTTTGACGATCACGTCCGGTGCCACATAGTCGGAACTGTTGAGCGCAAAGCTGCTGCCTGGACGTGGTTGGCACATGCGGATCACGGTTTGCGCTTCGCGTAAGTCTTCATCATCGCAATCGAAGATTTTTTTGAGTTTGCCGAAATCGCGCTGGGCGAACAGCGGCAGTTGTGTTTCTATAATTGCCAGCGCCAGTCGCCGCGTGACGAAGGCGATCTGCGGCAAGCGTTTGATTTGCAGGGCCAAACATTCGGCCACGTGACGCGCACCGACGCCGGGTGGATCGAAGCTCTGCACCATACATAATGCAAATGACAACTCTTCGGCTTCGACGCATAATTCCAGCGGCAAGCTGGCATGAATTTCATCGAGCGTCTCAGTCAGGTAGCCATGATCATCGATGGCATCGATGATCAATTCGACCAAGGCCAAGTCGCGCGGAATACGCAAGCTCAGACGCATTTGTTCGAGCAAGTGTTCGCGCAGGCTGATATGACTGGCTTCGAGTTGACGAAAGCCTTCATCGTCATCATCGTTGCGCTGGCCGGGTGCGACATCGCTCCAGTCATCTTGAGCGGCACTGACGCTGTCATTGATCGGCACCTCGATCTCGGCCACTGCTTCTGTGCTGGCACTGGCGGCTTCCTGCGGCAACGCTGTTTCCATGCCGGCATCAGGCGTGCTGCTGGCGCTGTTGATGGCACCGTCGGCCAACAAACGCACGGCGTGCTCGAGCGGGTCGTCGACGCGCTCGAGCAGTGGATTCTCGAGCAGCAGATTTTCCAGTTCCTGATGCAGCTCCAAGGTTGACAATTGCAGCAAGCGTATCGATTGCTGTAATTGTGGTGTCAATGCCAAGTGCTGGGAGGTACGAAGTTGCAGGCTTTGTTTCATGATTCTTCCCGTCACATGCGGAAATGTTCTCCCAAATAAACCCGACGCACTGACTCATTTTGGATGATGTCGTCCGGTTTGCCGCTGGCCAGCACGGCACCTTGGTTGATGATGTAGGCGTGGTCACAAATGCCCAGAGTTTCACGCACATTGTGATCGGTGATCAAGACGCCGATGCCGCGCTCTTTGAGAAAGCCGACGATGCGCTGAATTTCGATGACAGCAATCGGATCGACACCGGCGAACGGTTCATCGAGCAGCACGAAACGTGGGTTGGTCGCCAGCGCCCGGGCGATTTCTACGCGTCGCCGTTCGCCGCCCGACAGCGCCATGGCTTGGCTATCGCGAATTTGTTCAATTTGCAAGTCAGCCAACAAAGCATTGAGACGAGCGCTGATTTTTTTTTCGCTTAAATATTTTCCATCTTTGCTTTTTTGTAACTCCAATACGGCGCGTATATTTTCTTCCACCGTCAACTTACGAAACACCGAGGCTTCCTGTGGCAAGTAAGACAAGCCGAGCACGGCGCGCCGATGGATAGGTAAATGGGAGACGTCGACGCCGTCGATTTTGATTTCACCCGCATCCGATGGAACCAAGCCGACGATCATATAAAACGAGGTGGTTTTTCCGGCACCATTCGGGCCCAACAGCCCGACCACTTCACCGCTTTTGACGAGCAGCGAAACATCGCGCACTACTTGGCGCGCACCGTAACGTTTTTGCAAGCCTTTGACCATCAAGGTACTTTGTTGTTCGCTCATGTCAGTTCGCCTGATTTTTCGGTTGTATCGTCATTTTGATACGGCCGCCACCGTTGACCTGGGTACCGTTGCTCGAATTGCTGCCGACGAAGACATCATTTTTACTATCATAGGAAAGAAACTCGCCTTCCTGCTCATCGGTGACGCGCTTGCCGTCGAGATAGCGCACATGGGCCTTGGAAATAAATTTAACGAATTCGGTTTTCTCATCATATTCCGCTTTTTCGGCTTCGCCCTCGACCCATAAATCGGCACCGCCATCGCGTTTCTGGCGGAAATGTATTTTGGCACCGGGTTTGGCGAACAGATTGATATGCTGAAACTCATCGGCCGCTTTCACCGCTACCGCGCGTTCGGCCTTGACTAATAAGGTGCCGCGGGTGATGACGACGTCGCCGGTAAATGTATTGGTGTTGCTCTTGCCTTCGCTGACTAAATGTTCCGCTTCGATAACCATTTCTTTTTGGCTATCGGCTTTTTCAGCGTGGGCCGAGGGCAACAGGGTGCCGACCAGCGTGGCCAGCAGTGCCGTTGTCATCATACGCAGAGTGAGGATGCTTGGCATACGGGGTACTTTCTAAAAATTCAATATTGCAGACACTTAAAACCATGGTGGCGGTGTTAATTGTTGCTGCGTTTCTTAATGCGCGAGTGGACTTTACTTAATAATTCCAATTGCTGGCTGCTGTTATTGGCAAACATGCCGACCGCATGAGTTTCTGTGTTTTTACTCAGCAGCGTAACGGCGCGATCCGATTGGATCACATCATCATCCGGTATCAACATCAGGTAATCGGTCTCAAGCCGCATGTAATGCGAGTTCAAGCCATCGGGGCGGTCGACGCTGACCTGATCATACAGATGCACGACATCATGTTGGCGTGCTGGTGTGATCAAGTTGGACTTTTGATCCACCACGGCGCGCTCGGCGATGATGGTGATCGGCGCGCGTTGCGCGTCGAAACTGTTGATATGCGGTTTGCTGATTTCGATCTGATCGGTTTGCGGCAAATGAATCAAGCGCTCGCCGGTGACATGGTAATTCGCCTTGCCCTCATTGGATAATTTAATAAAATTAAATTTCTCAACATAGTAGTCAGGCTCGGCACGTACATTGATACGATGATATTCATCGGCACCGCGGCGGCGCATCGCATCGTCGATCCAGAAACTGGCCAAAGCCACGCCAGCCATCACGGTAACGGCGATCCAAATGCGCGCACGGTCGATAGTGATGGGAGATTTCATGTCAGATAGCTGGACAATACTTGTTCATACTTATTCTGTGCGCGCAAAATAAAATCGCACACTTCCCGCGCCGCGCCGTGCCCGCCGCCCGTGTTGCAAACGTAATGCACCCGTTGGCGCACTTCGAGGTGGCCGTTGGGGACGCTGGCCGCAAAGCCGACCCGAGTCAATACCGGCAAATCGATGATGTCATCACCAATAAAACCACATTCTTCGGCCGCTATCTGCAATTCTGTCAGCAGTGACAGGAATGCGGTTTTTTTGTCGTGTATCCCTTGGCGCACGTGGGTGATGCCGAGATCGGCGGCACGTTTGCTGACGATGGGCGATTGCCGGGCACTGATGATGGCCGTGGCGATACCTGCATCTTGCAGCAAACGTATGCCTTGGCCATCAAGGACATTGAAAGTTTTCAAAGCCTCGCCATCGGCACTGAAATGCAGGCTGCCATCGGTGAGAATGCCATCGACATCAAAAATCATCAGGCGTATGCGGGCAGCGCGGGCGCTAGCGTCATTCATTAAATCACCTTGGCACGGGTCAGGTCGTGGATATGCAAGGCACCGACGAGTTTGTCGTCTGCATCGGTGACCAACAACTGATTGATGCGGTAGGTTTCCATCACCTCAACCGCTTTGACGGCCAATTGTTCGGCACGTATGCTGTGGGGATTTTTATGCATGACTTCGGCAATGCTGATTTGCGTGAAATCGCGCACGCTCTCCATCATGCGGCGCAGATCGCCATCGGTAAATACGCCGATGATGTGATCTTGCTCATCAACCACAGCAGTCATCGCCATGCCTTTTTTGGTGATCTCCAATAAGGCGACGATCAATTTGGTGTCCGGTCGTACACGCGGGATGGCATCGCCCGTGCGCATGACATCTTTCACATGCGTCAACAGACGGCGGCCGAGCGCCCCACCCGGGTGCGAGCGGGCAAAATCTTCTTCGCGAAAGCCTCGGGCATCGAGTACAGCTACCGCCAAGGCATCGCCGAGCGCCAAGGTGACCGTGGTGCTGGCGGTCGGTGCCAGGTTAAGCGGACATGCTTCTCTATCGACTTGCAAGCTCAGGTGGACATCGGCGAGCCGTGCCAAACTCGACTCCGGATTGCCGGTGAAAGCAATCAGCTTGACGCCCAAGCGTTTAATTATTGGCAATATTGCCATTAATTCGACCGTTTCGCCGGAATACGAAATGGCGATGAAGGCATCTTCGCGCATGATCATGCCTAAGTCGCCATGGGCGGCTTCGGCCGGATGCACAAAAAATGCCGGTGTGCCAGTTGAGGCGAAGGTCGCGGCAATTTTGTGTGCGATATGGCCAGATTTACCGATCCCAGAGACGATCACGCGGCCACTGCATTGCAGTGCGATGCGCACGGCCTGCGCGAAGCCAGGCGCATCGCTGCTATTTAGTCTATTCTTTAATGCAATAATGGCATCGGCTTCAATTTGCAAGGTGTCCGAGGCAAGTTGCAGAGCGCGCAAGGCGCTGCTGGCATCGGCCGAGTTGGACGAGTTGGATAGGTCGGCCGGCGGGGCCGAAGGAGCCGAGAAATGGGAGGCAGGAAAAGCAGTCATGTCCGAAGTATAAACCAAATTCAGTAAGCAAAAACTCTGCCAGATGTAAGGTAGTGTAGAAGCATACGCAGAAAGCAGAAAGTGCACGCCATAAATCGGCAATAATAGCAGGCATGACTGCTCTCGATACCACACTCACTCTGCTGGCCGCCGCCGTTTTTGGTGTGGTAGCATTTCGCATGTTGCAATTGCCACCCATCTTAGGTTACTTGACGGTCGGCATTTTAATCGGTCCATTCGGCCTGCGCATGGCAGAAGATGGCGTGGTCACCCACGAGTTGGCAGAATTCGGCGTGGTCTTCCTGATGTTTTCGATAGGCTTGGAATTTTCTTTAGCCAAATTGATGGCCATGCGGCGCGCGGTGTTCGGTCTTGGCATGGCGCAGGTACTGACCACCATCCTCATGGCCATGGCTGCCGCATGGATGGCCGCACACTGGTTGCCACAGTATTTTCAGATCAGTTGGGAAGCCTCGTTTGCACTCGGCGGGGCCTTGTCCATGTCATCGACGGCGATTGTGTCGAAAATGTTGACCGAGAAATTAGAGCTGGAAAGTCCGCACGGTCGCCAGATCATCAGCGTATTGCTGTTTCAAGATTTGGCCGTGGTGCCTTTGCTGATCATGGTGCCGGCACTGGCGGCGCATTCTGATGACATTGTGCAAACGCTGGCCTGGGCCGGTGCCAAAGCCGTGCTGGTCTTGGGTATCCTGCTCGTCGGTGGGCAGAAACTGATGCGCGTGTGGTTTCGCATTGTGGTTAAGCGGCGCTCGCAGGAATTATTCATGCTCAATCTGCTGCTCATCACCTTGGGTGCGGCTTGGTTGACTGAAAAAGCCGGTTTATCGATGGCGCTCGGCGCTTTTGTTGCCGGCATGTTAATTTCCGAAACCGAATATCGGCACCAGGTTGAGGAAGATATCAAACCGTTTCGCGATGTCTTGCTCGGCTTGTTCTTCATTACCATCGGCATGTTGCTCAATTTAGGTGTGGTGTGGAATCAGTTCGGATTGGTCTTATTGTTGTTTGTGGTGCCGATGCTGATGAAATTATTACTCATTACCGGCTTGGCTAAATTATTCGGCAGTCCGACCAGTGCTGCGTTGCGCACCGGTTTGGGCTTGGCGCAGGCGGGCGAATTCGGTTTTGTGTTGCTCAACCAAGCAGGAGTATTGCACCTCATTGATGCCGACTTATTGCAAGTCATCTTGGCGGCGATGGTGCTCTCGATGTTGGCTTCACCCTTCATCTTGGCCAAGTCGGATGCCATCGTGATGAAATTCTCTGCCAACGAATGGATGATGCAGTCACTGGCGTTGACGCAAATTGCGGCACGCACGATGAATGCAAAAAAACACGTCATCATTGCCGGTTTCGGCCGTAGCGGCCAAAGCCTGGCACGTTTGCTGGCCGAAGAAAATATCGAATACCATGCGCTCGATCTCGATCCTGACCGCGTGCGTGAAGCGCAAACGGCTGGTGCCAATGTTTCGTATGGTGATGCGGCGCGGCGCGAGAGTCTCAAAGCCGCCGGCATCAATCGCGCTGCCGCCTTGGTAGTGACCTACACCGGCACCGCCTCGGCCTTAAAAATTTTGCATTTTGTTACGGAGATGCATCCGGGCTTGCCGGTCATCATACGCAGTCATGACGATAGCGATCTCGATATACTACGCGCTGCCGGTGCCACCGAAGTCGTGCCGGAATTAATGGAAGGTAGCTTGATGTTGGCCTCCCATGCCTTGGTACTGCTCGGTGTACCGCTACGGCGTGTGGTGCATAAGGTGCAGGCGGCACGCGATGCTCGCTATGCCTCGTTGCGTGGCTTTTTTCACGGTCTGGGCGACGCCACCGACAGCCCGGAAAATCTGCAAATCCGTTTGCACACGGTGGTGTTGCCAGAACGCTCGCAAGCGGTCGGTAAAAGCTTGGCCGAACTCGAACTCGGCGCTTTGGAATTGGATGTGCAGGCTTTACGACGTGGTAAGTCGCACTTGGTGCCAGAGGGCATGCAGGTTTTGCAGGGCGGTGATGTGCTGGTGTTACGCGGCACATCAGAAGCAGTCGCAAGAGGTGAGCAACGCCTGTTAAAATGACGCGCTTTTGCTGCGTCGTTACTTAATCTATTCCAGTACGGCGCTTTCGATTGATTTTCCATGGAAAGACTTGCGCCGATGCTGAACCCCGCCGAATATATCAAAGACCATATCCGCACCGTACCCGACTGGCCACAAGCTGGTGTGATGTTTCGTGATATCACACCTTTATTGCAAAATCCTAAGGTATTCCGTGTGCTCATCGATATGTTTGTGCATCGTTACATGGATCAACAGATTGATGTCATTGCCGGACTCGATGCCCGTGGCTTCATCATCGGTTCGGTGCTGGCGTATGAACTCAACCTCGGATTTATACCGATCCGAAAAAAAGGCAAATTGCCGTTTCATACCGTGTCGGAACAATATGAACTCGAATATGGCAGCGCCACGGTGGAATTGCACGCCGATGCTTGCCAGCCCGGTGACCGGGTGGTGTTGATCGATGATTTGGTTGCCACCGGCGGCACCATGATGGCTGGCCGCAAATTGCTCGAGCGCTTAGGTGCCGTCGTAGTCGAAGGTGCCGTCATCGTTGATTTGCCGGAATTGGGCGGCTCTCGCCTGATCAAGCAAAGCGGTTTGCCCCTGTATACCGTTTGCCAATTCGATGGTCATTGAGCGTGCCGGGCTGCTGATTTTCCTTGGGCAGACCTGAACATCGTGCTTAGTTTTCAGCCCAGTTCATCAAAAATCTGACTAGGGTTTGAAACCCCGGCCTTCAGAGGCTGTCGCAAAAGGGTAGTGAGTCGGTATCATTACCCTGACTGGTGGCCACGTCATTCCTGCGCGCTTTTGGCAGGAACCCAGCGGCGTTCGTGGTTAACTGAAAATGCCAGAAATTGTGGCATTTTCAGTGAAAAAAACGACGCTGGGTTCCCGCCAAAAGCATGCGGGAATGACGAGGCTGTGGCATGCAGGAATGAAGAAGTATGCGGTGTTTCAGGTGTAAAAAACGTCCATCAGGCTTTTGCGACAGCCTCTTTTGGCCGGTGAGCGACGAAGGAGCGACGCGATGGGAGGGGATGCAAACCCCTTCCAGAGTCTTTTCCATCGTCGCTTGCGACGATCCATTAACTTGTTTAAGTTGTTTTTCTGGGTGTATTAACGTTTCATTAAACCTCAATACAGCCTAGATTGCTCAAACACCATCTCCCTCATCCTTTTCTCCACGCTTCCCCTCGCGTATTGCCAGATATTCTGGCTTTGGCGCAATTCAACACGATTAAATTCTTGATTGATTTGTTAGCCATTTCTACATTCGAACTTATCCTAGTAAAAACACATTACTTTTCGTATTTATCTAATAGATGGTTTGACAAGGGAGCGAGATAATCATGCCTTAAGGTAAATATCAGTTCGGCAATAATTGTTTCGCCTCTGCAAAGGCGCGCTGCCTTGTCGCTCGGGAAAACTGCCGACAGATGATAAAAAAAAGGGAAGCGACGATGTATTTGATAAGGATAGCGCTGCTTGCATCGGCGTTTGCCGGCGCACAAGTGACAGCTGCTGGCATTGATGTCGGTGCGATGACGGAATACTTGGCGCCGCATAAAAGCACCTTGCTCAAACGAGTGCGCAACATTGGCGACAACACCGCGTTCGTGAAAATCGAACTCAAAGAGATGCTGTTTGCCGCCAATGGTAAAGACTATACGGAACAAGACGTAGCCGCCGTCGTACATGACAAAAACGCGCAAAAAAATACACTCATTGCCAGCCCGGCGCGCATGATCATCGCCGCTAACGGTACGCAAACCACGCGCTTGCTGCATCTGGGAAAGCGCGACAAGGAACATTATTATCGCGTGCGCTTTTTACCGGTCCTGCCTGATCGCGAGCAAGGCTTTGTGCTTTCCGATGAGGATAGCAAACAGCTGGCCGAAACCATTGCCGCCGGCGTCAGTGTCTTGACCGGTTATGGCGCAGTGTTGATTGTGCCGCCCGATGTGGTACGCCATCACACGGTGTTGAGCGAGACGGCCGCAGACTACACGATACGGAATGATGGCAATTCCGTAATCATGGTCGAGAATTTCTATGACTGTGTCAGTACTACCGACAATTGCCAAGGGCCGAGTGCCTTTCATGTGCTACCCACCCGCAGCCACGTGATTCCAAAACAAAGCGGTCATACCTATCGTTTCGAATTAGTCGAAGGAAAGCACAAGCGCTTGATTAAGTTTTAAATTCGTCGAGTTTGTCGCCATGTGCCTTTTTCGTTAATAAAGGGTTTTTCTTTTTGGGAAAACTCTGCTTGCCTGAAGTATCTATCTCCTGACTGTTTTTTTATAACTCATTGGAAAATTATTATGTTGAAAAAAAATTTATTATCGGCAATCGTGACCGGATCCGTTCTCCTGAGCGCTGGCGTGCAGGCAGCCGACAGCACCATTACTTTTAATCTGGAAGCATATGTCCCGCCGGCGAATTTTTCGGCTACGGCAGAAGGGTGGACTCCGGGCGTGATTACTGCGCCGATGAATGTGCGCCCTGACGGTTCCTTTGTCGAAAGTGCGGCCAAAAACATTCGTTTGGTGGTGCCGGCCAGCGTGGGGGCGAAAGTGTATATGTACACCGATAACCCCGGCAGTAATGCCAAGCTCACGCACAGTAATGGCACGGACAATTTCGGCGTGAAGGTCACTTTATCTGCGCCGGGTGCCAACACCATTAACCTCAACAGTCAACACAAGGACCCCGCTTCGGCGCTTGCTCTGGTTGATAAAACAGTCAACACCGCTGGTTACAACGAATTGGTCAGTATGTTGGTGTCAACCGAGGTGCGCAGTCCGACCTCCCCAACCGGGCGGTATGCCGGACAAATTACGATGGTGTTTGATCAACTGCTGTGATCCCGTGATCATTGTTCACATGGCGGCATAGGCGATATGTCGTTCACGTGACGATGGTAGTTGATCAGATCATTTGATCGCACTTTATTGTTAATGCATGTTGGTTTACCACCCCGTCCATGAGGGCGATGCCAGCGTAGCGATTTGGGAGGGGATGCAAACCCCTTCCAAATGATCGTTACCTCGGCAGGCATTCCGGTTTCGACAGCTTGGTTGTTAATTCAATGTTGTCGGAGCTGGCGCAGCCTCACCGCGGCGGAATCGATCATTTCTCTTATTAGTAAGATCGGTTTGTCATGAAAAATTGCACTGCTCTTGCTTGCTTCTCTGTTGTCATGCTCACGTCCGCCCATGCTGCGGAACCGACTATGCCGACTAACCAGAGCGGGCGGCTTGGCTTGTTGACTCAAGCAGAAAATTTGCCGGCCGATTTTCTCGGGCATTTTTTCGATGCCCCGCTGATCGTGCGGGTGGAAGTCGATGGCAACTATGCCGGCGATGCGAATGTTATTTTACGCCGGGACGAAAGCGTGCAGATGATCGCGTTTACCGTGATCGACGATAGTCAACTCAGTCATCAACAACGGCAGGACTGGCTGGCGGTATTGGCGAAGCCGCGCCAGCTCGGCGCTTGCGTGGAACGCTGTGAGCAGGGCTTGGTAGCGCTGGACTACAATCTGGAAAATTCTACCTTGTCGCTGTTGACGGCGCAGGCGGAGCAGCAGGTGGAGACGGAAAAATTCCACACGCTGCCTAGCAGTGGTGGCAATGGCATCATTCTCAAACACAGTTTCAATGCCAGCGGCGGCGGCGGTCAAAATGCGAGCGCCAGTTATTTAATTGATGCGCAAGGCAGTTTTTATAATTGGACCACCATCCTCAGCTTGCAAGCCGACCGGCGCGCTGCCGGTCAGGCATACACCACCCGGCAGTCGATTCCACGCTTTTACGCGCAGAAGGAATTCCCAGACCATTTTGTGCGGGTCGGGTATTTTACTCCCGATGCTGCAGGGGTCAACCGCAGCCCTAGCATGGCCGGCGGCGCTGTCTACACCACACTGGGTGTGATGACTGGCAGTTCCGACACGCTTGCCGTCGATAGTGATAGTACCAGCACTTACCCGCTCTATGTGACCGCGAACCGGCCCGGCGTTGCCGAAGTCTATCGCAACGGCAGTCTGATCTATAGCCAGCCTGTCTCCGCAGGATTGCAAGTCATTGACAGCCGTTCTTTGCCAGGCGGTATATACGAAGTGGAAATTCGCATGCTCGAAGATGGTCAACTGGTCAGCCGTCAGAATGAATTGGTGTATAAACCTGCCGGTTGGAGCGATTCGGAACAACGTTGGCGCTACAGCGCTTTTTTCGGACAACAACGCTCCTTGCTCGACAGTTCATCTGATGCGAAAACGGGTCGTAATACGGCTGGCATTACCGTCAATTATTTGCTGCATCCGCGCGCGGTACTGGGTTTGTCTGCGCAGCAGATCGGCGCGCAGACCTTGTTCGGTTCCTCGTTGGACTGGGACGCTGCTGATGGCATTAAAATGTCCGGCAATGTCTATCAAACCAGTTCCTACGGTACTGGTTTTGATGTGCAAACCCTGTTTAGCGCTCGGGATACCTCTTTGTCGCTCAGTCATAATCGCACTTGGTTGGAGAGTGATTATTTGACTGTCAATGGCGCTATTTTGGGGCGGCCGCCAGCCTACCGTGGCAACAATCAGGTGACTGCCGCCTCTTTGTTCCATCGTTATGATAACAATACCAGTGGCTCCTTGCGCGTGTCGAATAATCGCGGTGCCATCAACGGCCGTGCCTATGATTTGTCACTCACTCGTCGTAGCATGTTGTTTGAGCACGAAGCTTACTGGAGTTTGGCAATGTTCGATCGCCCAGCGTGGGGCGAGGGTGGGCTTATTCGTAATCTGGGTCTTGATGTCACGCTCAATCTCGCGCTTGGCGCTCGCGGGCGCAATCTGGCAGTCAGTCTCGGAACCCGCGGCAATGCAGACGGCCGCCGCGATCATTATGCTGCACTTGCTTATGATCATCAAGTTGGAGGGAGATTTTTACGCAATATCTCAGGCAGTATTGCTCTCGAACCCTCCGGCGTGGGTTTGTCTGCCAATACGAGTTTCGAAAATACTTACTTGAATGGCAATGCTTATGTGCAGCGATCTGCGCTCAACGGTGCCGTCGATGGCGGTATGAACATAAAGATGACGCTGGCTCTGAGCGCCAATAAAATCGCCGCCAGCGGTACCGTAAATGCGACCGCTGACGCCGGTATGATTATCGACGTCGATTCCGATATTGTCGGCCTGATTATGCGCGCGCATGACAGCAATGGTTACGGTACGACCTTGTATCCAGGTCGTAACTTTGTTCCGGTCAGCGCGTATGAGTCGGGAGTGTTACGGTTTGATTTTGAAGATGGCGACGCACCGGCTGCCGCGATCAATCCGCCCGCCAGCAGTTATCATCTCAATCGCGGCGGCGTCGATTATCGCCAGGTAAGGGTGCAAAAAACCGTGACCGTGATGGGGCGCATCGTTGACCGTGCTGGTATGCCGTTCAAGGCAGCTCATGTCATCAATCATGCCGGTCACACCGTGACGGAAGTCGATGGTTTTTTTGCGCTGGAAATGAGTGAGGCTGCACCTGAGTTGCGGGTTCGCCATGGCGACGCGCCGGAATGCCTGATCAATTTGAGCGTCAAAGCGTATCCGCGTGAGGATGGCACCTTGATGGCTGGCGATTTGGTGTGTGAACCACTGCCGGCGCAAGCCTTGCGATAGCTCAATGAGGGGATAAGAAAAAAAATGTTTATGCAAAATAGTGATCGATATGTGCGCAGCATCGTGGTGAGTGCGTTGTTCGCGCTCTTAGTGTGTTGCTGCGCAGCGAGCAAGGCACAGACCGTGACGAAAGGGATTGACGCGCAGGTTAATAATGGTAAGGTGGTGCTTAACAGCACTTACTTTCCGGGCGGACGTTTCAGTCTGCCGGATTTACGATTCGAAAAATATTTTGACCTTCGTAAGTCAAGCCAATTCGCCAATGGCCAGACGGTGCCGCCGGAAATACGCCGAAAAAGCTATATGTATCACGCCATCAATCCTGGCTGGAAAACGATCAGCGTCAGCAACGGCCGATGACAAAGTGCGAATGTTAAAATCAGGCTGACCAGTTTTGCGGGCAGTTATATTCTGACTGGATCGAATACCGGGCCCTTGCATGCTTCCTTGGTCGCTAACCGAAACAGTGGCAATTGTCCTTGGCTGAAATATCAGTACTTATGGAATTTTCAATTCACTTTTGAGTTAGGCTTGTCGTCGGGCGGCAACCGCGCCTGTTACTGGGAACCGTCTGAATTGAACAATATTGCTGAGTGGGGGCGTTTGTCGGAAGTGCAATTTTCTTATGCGCTGGAATTGAAAACCGATAACTTACCCAACGGCGTATATACTGGCGAGATCACCTATTCGATTGGTGCTAATCAGGATATTGATGTCGGCGATGCCAACTACACAATCACATCCGCCACACTTCCAGTGAGCATTCAGATTGCACATGACTTGAAAGTGACGACGCAGGCCGGCGCGAGTGTGCTTGCTGCGCAATTGCTGCCGCCGAACGGTCGCTGGAATGCAATCATTGGTAAAAACATGCTGGAATTGTCAACGGTGAAGATACCGCTTAACATCGATACCACCGGACCATTTTCCATCAAGCAGAATGGCGCGCTCAATTTACTCAATCCCACGGCCATTGTTGCGGCCAGAGTGATGCGCTTGTCGACTGAACTGAGTCTCAATCAAGGTGAGATCACGATTCCACCCGGCTCGAGTGCGATAATGGAAAATGGTAAGGTATTTTTCAAAAATAATTCAACGCGCTTGTCGCTGGTCCACATCACCCCAAATCCGGCCGGCAGGTTGCAAGCGAGTGTGCGTTTCTATTATGATCCGCAACTCAATAATTCGGCGATTAATGAAGCTCTGGCATACCAAATTCGCAGCGGGAACCAGCGCTGGAGTGGCAGTACGAGCTTGGTTTTTGACAGCGAACTCAATTGAGTTCGATTCATGCACGTCGGCCAAAGCTGAGTTATACTGCGTCTGTTCCAAGGAGCGTTGCGACCCGATCAAGTGATCAGGCCAGGCTTGGAACGCTGCGTGAATCGTTTTTCTTCGGAACAGCCATTCCACACAACCGCGCTCACGTTACTTTTTTCAATCAGAAAGGAGGGCGTGATGAACGCCACTGTTATTTCCGCAACAACTTCCACTCCCAGCGCTACTGCTGCCCAAGACTTTTTCGTCGCCGACCTGAGTCTTGCCAGTTGGGGGCGTAAAGAAATCGCCATCGCTGAGACTGAAATGCCGGGTTTGATGGCGATTCGTGAAGAATTCGCCGCCAGCCAGCCATTGAAAGGTGCACGCATCACTGGTTCGCTGCACATGACGATACAGACAGCCGTGCTGATCGAAACCCTGAACGCCCTCGGCGCGCAGGTACGTTGGGCTTCTTGCAATATTTACTCGACCCAAGATCATGCCGCAGCAGCGATTGCCGCCGGCGGTACCCCGGTGTTCGCCTTCAAAGGCGAAAACCTCGATGAATACTGGGAATTTACCCATCGTATTTTCGAATGGACCGATGGTGGTTTTTCTAACATGATACTCGACGACGGCGGCGATGCAACGCTGTTGCTGCATCTCGGTACCCGTGCCGAAACCGACTTGTCGGTGCTCGCTAATCCGACTTCGGAAGAAGAGATCTGCCTGTTCAATGCCATCAAAGGCCGCCTCAAAACCACAGCCAACTGGTATTCGAAACGTTTGGCCGCCATCAAAGGCGTGACCGAAGAAACTACCACCGGCGTACATCGTTTGTATCAAATGCATAAAGATGGCAAGCTCGCTTTCCCGGCGATCAACGTCAATGATTCTGTCACCAAATCGAAATTCGACAATCTCTACGGTTGCCGCGAATCGCTGGTTGATGGTATCAAGCGCGCCACCGATGTCATGATTGCCGGTAAAGTCGCCGTCATCGCCGGTTATGGTGACGTCGGCAAGGGCTGTGCCCAAGCCATGCGTGCCTTGTCAGCCCAAGTCTGGGTGACAGAGATCGACCCGATCTGCGCACTGCAGGCGGCCATGGAAGGCTATCGTGTTGTGACGATGGAATATGCGGCCGAATTCGGCGATATCTTCGTTACCACCACGGGTAACTACCATGTGATCAGCCATGCACACATGTTGAAGATGAAAAACCAGGCGATCGTCTGCAATATCGGTCACTTCGATAATGAAATCGATGTCGCTTCGATCAAGCAGTACACCTGGGAAAACATCAAGCCACAAGTTGATCATGTCATCTTCCCCGATGGCAAACGCATCATCTTGTTGGCCGAAGGTCGTCTGGTCAACCTCGGTTGCGGTACCGGTCATCCTTCCTATGTGATGAGCTCTTCCTTCGCCAATCAAACGATTGCGCAGATTGAATTGTTCTTGAATAATGACAAATACCCAGTCGGCGTTTACACTTTGCCTAAGCATCTCGATGAAAAAGTTGCTCGTTTGCAGCTCAAAACCTTGAATGCCCAACTCAGCGTGCTCACCGATGAACAAGCTGCGTATATTGGCGTGAGCCAAGCCGGTCCGTACAAGCCTGAGCAGTATCGTTATTAAACCTCGCACCGCCGGCTCCTCGGAGTCGGCGGTTTTGCGCGAAAAAAACAGGAGTCATGATGCGTTTACTCGCCAGTTGGTTGATCAATGCGCTTGCGCTGTTGGCGATTCCCTATCTGATGCACTCGGTATCGATTGCCAGTTTCGGCACTGCCCTGATGGTGGCGTTGGTACTCGGGTTGGTCAACACGATACTGCGGCCGGTTTTGGTTTTGCTGACTTTGCCAGTCACCCTGCTGAGCATGGGCTTGTTCATCTTCGTGATCAACGGCTTGCTGTTTTGGGGCGTGGCGAATTTGGTCGATGGTTTCTATGTAGCCGGTTTTTGGGCTGCGGTTGGCGGCGCTTTACTCTACAGTGTGATCTCCTGGACGCTGACTACCTTATTACTGAATAAATGATGACGCATAATTTCAGCATAGAATTTTTTCCGCCCAAGACGGCGGAAGGGATGGACAAGCTGCGCGCCACGCGTGCCCAGTTGGCGGTGCTCCAACCTAAATATTTTTCCGTCACCTTCGGTGCCGGCGGCACTACGCAACAAGGCACGCTCGATACCGTGATCGATATCCGACGCGAAGGCTTTGCCGCAGCACCGCATTTATCTTGCGTCGGTGGCACGCGCGAAGCGATCCGCGACATCCTGCAGCAGTTTCAAGCCCATGACATCCGCCGCCTGGTGGCGCTGCGTGGTGATTTACCGAGTGGTTACGGGATGGGTGGTGAATTCCGCTTCGCCAATGAACTGGTGGAATTCATTCGGGCCGAAAGTGGCGACTGGTTTCATATTGAAGTGGCCGCGTATCCGGAAATGCATCCGCAAGCACGTTCGCCGCAAGATGATATGAATCATTTCGTGCGCAAGATGCAAGCTGGTGCCAATGCCGCCATCACCCAGTATTTTTATAATGCCGACGGCTATTTCCGCTTTGTCGACGAAGCCCGTCGTCATGGCGTCGATGCCCCTATCGTCGCCGGTATCATGCCGATTACCAACAGTAGCCAATTGCAACGGTTTTCAGAAATGTGCGGTGCCGAGATTCCGCGCTGGATACGCTTGAAACTCAATAGTTACGGCGACGACCAAGCCTCGATCAAGGCCTTCGGGCTCGATGTCGTTACCAGCTTGTGTGAACGCTTGCTGGCGGGCGGCGCACCGGGCTTGCATTTCTATTCACTCAACCAAGCCGCGCCGACGATGGCGATTTGGCAGCGTCTGGTCTGAGGACGTCGGGTAAGTGTTCAATCTTCTGAGTGCGTCGCCCTGTCGTACCGTGTAGCTGCGGACCGGGCGTCGGCAGCTACACTTTGCTTTAAAGCATCATTTTGACGTAAATCAAAGTTTCCGTTTTTTTTCTGATTACAATCGAGCTCTATTTCAGATCAATTCGCGGGAGCAGCTTTGGCTATCGAACTCTACAATGACGGCAAACACATTTGTGTGATGTTTAATGACCTCGTCAAAGATGCTGGCGATCATGCGGTTCAAGCGAATCAATTTCTTATCGTTTCCGATGGTGAGGGGGCACTGATCGATCCGTCCGGGCATTTGACCTACAATTCTCTGGTGCTGGCGATGCATAAATACCTCCCCAAGCAGCAGCTCAAATATCTGTTCGCCTCACACCAAGATCCGGACATCATCGGCGCGCTCGACAAGTGGTTGTTCAGCACTTCGTGCAACTTGTATGTTTCCAAGCTGTGGTCGCGTTTCGTGCCGCATTTTTGTAACCTCAACCGCGCCGACGGTCGCATCATCGGCATTCCCGACGAAGGCATGCCGGTGGTGATGCGTGACACCATCATTCATGCCGTGCCGGCACATTTTCTGCATGCCGAAGGTAATTTTCAATTTTATGACAGCAAATCGAAGATACTGTTTTCCGGCGATATGGGGGCATCGATGGTCGATGCCGATGCGATTCTTCAGCCGATTCGCAGCAAAGAAGAGTTTTATCGCGAATTACCCAGCATGAGCGGTTTTCACCAGCGTTACATGGTGTCGAACAAGGTGTGCCGTTACTGGGCTAATATGGTCAGGCAGATGGATATCGACATGCTCGTGCCGCAGCATGGCCGTTACTTCGTAGGCCGCGAGGCCATCCATGCCTTCCTTGATTGGATAGAAAATTTACAGTGCGGCATCGATTTATTCACGCAGGAGCAGTATCGCTTCCGCGGCTGATTCACGATGCTTTCGCCTTGAGCACGGCGTAATGGAGCGGCAGCGCGGTGGTGCTCTTGATGACTTCCATCACAAAGCTTGAACTGACATCCTGCAGGTCTGCCACCTTCACCAGTTTTTTATATACGATATCAAACCCGGCCATGTCCGGCACATGCACCTTGAGCAGGTAATCGAGCTCACCACTCATGCGCAGAATTTCAACGATTTCGGCGATATCTTTGACGCCGCTGATGAATTGTTGCATCCATTGTTCATTGTGGCGCGCCGCTTTCAGCGCCACCATCACCGTCAAACCGAGATTGAGCGCGACCGGGTCGCACAAGGCCACCTGCTGTCGTATCACCCCATCTTCATGCAGTTTCTGCACACGCCGCCAACACGGCGTGACCGACAAATGCACGGCTTGCGCCAGATCAGACAAAGCAATCGACGCATCTTTTTGCAGTAAACTGAGAATTTCGAGATCTTTTTTATCCATAACCGTCAATTTTTAGAAAACTATTCTAAAAATAACATAATTGGCAGTGATTTTTGGTAAAAAATTTCTGCCAATGCTTGTTACGATAGCCTTATTCGCAGATGCTGCACAGATCCTTGACTTCGGAGTTATTCATGAACCACCACCAGCACCCCTTACAAACCGCCACCCGCTTGACGCATGCCGGTCGCAAAGACAAGCAGCACGGCGGGCCGGTCAATCCACCCTTGGTGCGCGCTTCGACCATGCTGTTTCCCGATTGTGCTGCCTTAGCCGATGCCTGTGGCACGCGCCGCTCTTACGCCCGCCATGCCACCGAAACCACGCTCGCGCTCGAACACGCCCTGTGTGCTGCCGAAGGGGCGGCCGGCTGCATGTTGACTTCGTCGGGGCTGTCAGCCATTACCACCACCTTGCTGGCCTTGCTGGGCCCGGGCGATCATTTGCTGATGGTCGATACGGTATACGATCCGACGCGCGATTTTTGCGCCGGCCTGTTACGCCAAATCGGCGTGACGACGACCTACTACGATCCGCTCATCGGTGCCGGCATTGCCGCCCTCATGCAGCCCAATACCAAAGTAGTGTTTGTCGAGTCACCGGGTTCGCTGACCTTTGAAGTGCAGGATATTCCGGCCATCGCCGCAGTGGCGCATGCCGGCGGCGCGGTGCTGGTGTCCGACAGTACTTGGGCCACGCCGATAGGTTGGGATTCGTTCGCACTCGGTATCGATGTCTCGATTCATGCTGCCACCAAATATATCGTCGGCCATTCGGATGCCTTGATGGGGGCCATCTTGACCAACGACGCCCTGTATGAGCGCGTGCGTCAATGTTATAAACAGCTCGGTATGTCGGTCGGTGCCGACGATGCGGCCTTGGCGCTGCGTGGCTTGCGCACCATGGCGGCGCGCTTGGCCGTACATCGCGACAGCGCGCACGTGGTGGCGCGCTGGTTGCAGGCGCAACCGGAAGTGGCGGAAGTGCTGTATCCACCGCTCGAAGGCAGCGCCGGCCATGCCTTGTGGAAGCGCGATTTCCGTCCTGAATATGCCTGCGGTTTAATGGGTGCCGTGTTTCGCGCCGATATCACGCAGCAGCAAATGACCGCGCTGATCGATCGCACGCGCTTATTTGGCATTGGTTTCAGTTGGGGTGGCTATGAAAGCTTGATCTTGCCGACTTGGCCGGCTAAGTGTCGCAGCATCGATGCAGAAAAATGGCAAGCGCCGATGCTGCGTCTGCATGTCGGTCTCGAAGCTGTCGATGATTTGCTCGATGATTTGGCACTTGGCTTTGCCGCTCTGCGCGCCGACGGCTTGGCCGTGGCAGCGTGAATGAGTACTCAGTGCCGGGTCAGGCAGCGACCCATTGAAAGGCTTTTTGCAGCAAACCGGTCGGTGCGGTAAATAGCAGTGCGGTTTCCTGTTCCGGCTCGGTCAGATTGTTTGCGCGCTGTTCGGCTAATGAGTCGGGCAGTAAGTCGGGTAACAAGTGACGCTTCTGATCGCTGGCATAGTGCTGCCGTACTTGCACGCGTTCTAACAGTGCGCTGTTGATCTCGCCAACCAAGCTGAGTATGGTTTGACTGGCGAGTTCCAAATCGAATTGAAAAAAATCGAGATGTCTTTTGCCGAGACGCTGAGCGCTGAAGGCCAGGCAGATTGCTTCGAGCGAGGCACCGCAATCTTTCGCATGTAATTCGAAAACGCACTCGTAATTTCCCGGTAACATATTGTGCGCATCGCGATTCAATTCCATCGCTTTGGCCGTACCCGAACGGCGCGTGGCACCGATTTTATACACGCCCTCGCGCAGGCTGTCATTGTGCAGCAGGTAGATGGTCCCCGGCGTGCCATGCAATAGCTTCGGCTCTGGCGGCATAGTGCGCAGGGTGGTGCGATATCCGGTAGGCATGATGACCTCCATGTAGCGATGACAATCTACAGTGTAGCCAAACAGCCGCTCATTTCAGCCACGGAACAGGGGCAGAAAGCGCCCTCTGTTCAGGCTTTGCCGCCAATGGCCCGAGATTGTCATACGCCCGTCACGCCGGCTTGCTATGCTGCGCACATCCTATTGCAACTCCTCCAAAGGTCAGGATTTCCGCCCGCAAACGCTGTTTGCGGGTTTTTTTTATCCCGGCACCGGAAGCGGCGCAGTTTCTTCCAGATCGAGGGTCTTCACGCCCGCACCATTTTGAAACTCACTGTAGACCCAGTCACCCTCGACATTGAGCACGCCATCGGGCGGTGTGCGCTTGCTTTCGGCTTTACCGGCCAAACTGGCGCGCATGCTGTCGATCCAAATCGGCAGCGCCAGTGTGGCACCAAATTCACGTCCACCCAGCGATTTCGGATCGTCGTAACCCATCCACGCCACCGCCACCACATTGGCGGCATACCCGGCGAACCAACCGTCGACGGCCTCGCTGCTGGTACCGGTTTTGCCGGCCAAATCGTGACGACCCAGTCTTACTGACGCGGCTGCACCGGTACCGCTGCGTGTGACTTCGCGCAGCAAACTATCCATGACAAAAGCATTGCGGCTGTCGATCACACGGTTTTCTTCCAGCGCTGGCAGCGCTGGCTTGGCTTCGCTCAGCAGCTTGCCATGTGAATCCGTCACTTTACTGATCAACCACGGCTTGACTTGAAACCCGCCGTTGGCAAATACGGCATACGCGCCGGCCAACTGCAGCGGCGTGACGGCACCGGTGCCGAGGGCCAGCGTCAGATTGTCGGGATGCTTGTCTTTGCTAAAGCCGAAACGTGGCAACCAGTCGCGTGCCGTGGCTACTCCTATGGCTTTGAGTACCCGTACTGAGGCGACATTTTTCGACTGCGCCAAGGCCGTGCGCAGGCTGATCGGGCCATCGTATTTATTATCATCATTGCGCGGATCCCAATGCAACAAGACATCGGTGGTGGCTGACAATTGCACGTCATTGATCAGGGTAGCCGGAGCAAAGCCTTTTTCCAAGGCCGCCGAATAAATGAAGGGCTTGAGGCTGGAGCCGGGCTGGCGCCAGGCACTGCTGACATGATTGAATTTATTGCGGTTGAAATCGAAACCGCCAACCAGCGCGCGATACGCACCGCTGTCGGCATTGAGCGCCACATAGGCCCCTTCCACTTCGGGTAATTGGCTGATGCTCCAGCGTTTTTTGCTGTCTTGTATCACGCGTATCAGCGCGCCTGGCGCAATTTTCAGTTCGGCTTTGGCTTTGCTTTGCAGTGCGGCGGCGGCAAAGCGCAAGCCCTCGCCAGTGATTTCTATGCTCTCACCACTGGCCAATTCAGCCGCCACGGTTTTACCTGAGGCGGCAGTCACGACCGCAGCAAGCAGGCGCTCATTGGAGGGATATTTGCGCAGCACATCATCGATCGCATCGTCGCGCTCATCCTCATTGCTCGGCAAGGTGATGCGCGTTTCCGGGCCGCGGTAGCCGTGGCGCTGATCGTACTCCATGACATTTTTGCGCACCGCTTCCCAGGCCGCATCCTGATCGGCTTTGAGCAAGGTGGTGGTGACGCGAATGCCGGAAGTATAGGCTGCCTCTTTATATTCGGCGACGATGACTTGGCGTACCATTTCAGCCGCATAGTCGGCGTGCGCATCGAATTGCTGCTTGCCCGTGACGGTCAGATGTTCATGGCTGGCTTGCTCGAATTGCGCCGGCGTGATCAAGTCTTTTCTGAGCATGCTTTTGAGTACCAGGATTTGGCGTTCTTTGGCGCGCTGCGGATTGACCGCCGGATTATGTCGTACTGGGTTTTGCGGTATCCCGGCCAGCATTGCCGCTTCCGCCAGGGAGAGTTGATTGAGCGGTTTGCCGAAATAGGTTTTGGCGGCGCTGGAAAAACCATGGGTGCGCTGGCCGAGATAAATCTGATTCATATACAGTTCGAGAATCTGATCTTTCGATAGTGCTGCCTCGATACGGAAGGTCAACAGAATCTCGCGAATTTTTCGGTTGATAGTTTTTTCTTGGGATAAGAAAAAATTGCGCGCCACCTGCATCGTGATGGTCGAGGCACCCTGGTGAAAGCCGCCGCTCAAATCAGCCAGCAAGGCGCGGCTAAGGCCGATGAAATCGACCCCGTGATGTTCATAAAAACGGGCATCCTCAATGCTCAGCAGAGCATTTTTCAATACTGCGGGAATGTCGGCAATCGCGACAAAGTCGCGGTGTTCATCACCGAATTCGCCGATCAAGGCATTGTCTGCGGTGTAAATACGCAGTGGAATTTTCGGTTGATAATCGGTAACCGCGTCGAGCGCTGGTAAATCAGGTACGACCACCAGCAACACATAGGCGGCAGTGCTGGCGGCGGCCAGGCCGAGCGCCAGAAAAACTGCTAAGAGCCATTTCATTGTTGAGTATCCTATTCTTCTAAAGTTTGCAGCAGATAGAGCTTTTGATACAGACCTTGATCGATTTGCATCAATTCTTGGTGTCTGCCTTGCTCGGCCACGTGGCCGTGATTGAGCACGACGATGCTGTCGGCATCGCGGATGGTTGAGAGTCTATGGGCAATCGCGACCACCGTCACCTGTCCGCGTAATTCGGCCAAAGCCAGTTGTACGATTTGTTCGGTTTCACTGTCGATATGCGAAGTCGCTTCATCGAGAAACAAGATGCGCGGCCGGCCAGCCAAGGCCCGCGCGATGGCGACCAATTGCTTTTGGCCGGTAGAGAGGCGGGCACCGCCTTCACCGAGCGCGGTAGCGTAACCGTCTTCGAGCTGCAAGATGAAATCGTGGACATGGGCGGCCCGCGCGGCGCGCTCGATCTCGGCTTGGCTGAGATTGCGCCCCATACTGATGTTTTCGCCGGCGCTGGCGGCCAGCAGAAACGGTTCTTGCGGCACCAGACCGACGCTGGCGCGGAAATGCGCTTCAGAAAATGCTGCCAGGGGTTGGCCATCGATGCGTATGCTGCCGGCTTGGGCGGTGTAAAAACGCAGTAACAAACTCATCAGCGTCGATTTGCCGCTGCCAGTATGGCCGACCACACCGAAAAAACTGCCGGCTGGAATCTGCAGGCTGATCTGTTGTAGCACCGGATAACCGGGCGTGTAGGCGAAATCGACCGACGCGATGGCCAGTTCGCCGTGCGTGATCAGGGCGTCGCTGCTGTGCTGCGGGACGATTGTTTCCTGCAGCAAGGCATTAACTCGGGCCGCCGAGACGATGGCTTGCTGAATTTGCCCGAATTGCAGGGTGATTTGGATCAGCGGATCGACCACGCGCGCGATATAGCTGACAAAGGCATACAAAACCCCGACTTCGATAGCGGAAAAATCGCGCTGGCCAAAACAGTAAATCACCACCACCAGCAGCACCGAGTTGAGCAAATCCAAGGCTGGTCGCAGCAGCCAGGCATTGGCGCGCAATTCATCAAGCCTGGCGGTGTAATGCAAGCGGTTGGTGTCGGCAAAGCGCTGCCCGAAACCGCGTTCGGCATTACAGGCTTGCAGCGCGCTCATGCCGCTGATACTTTCGGCCACTTGGGCATTGATTTCACTGCGTAATTGACGCGCCCGCGTGACGGCCGGCGCACTCCAACGCTGATAAAACCAGACGATGATCACTACTGCCGGAATCAACAGCAGCACGATGAGCATCAGATGCCAATCCAGCCAAGCCATGGCGACCAAGGCACCGAGCACGACGATGGAACTGTCGAGCATCACAAACAGCACCTGCACGTAGAGATTTTTAACCGCTTCGGTATCATTGGTGACGCGGCTCACCAGTTGGCCGGTGATGGCTTGATCAAAGAAACTCATAGGCAGGCGCAGTACATGGCTGTACACCTGTTCCCGCAACCGGCGTACCGAGCGCATCGCCACGCCGGCCAAGCGCGTCAGTTGCAGATAGCGCAGCCAGGTGGCAGCCCAGCCGGTCAGCACATACGTGGCCAGCAAGCCGAGTACCACCGACTTGTCGATTTGGTGCGGTAACAAATAGCGATCGATGAAGGCTTTGCCGAGCAAGGGGCCAAGCGCTTCGAGACCGGCCGCGATACACAGAAACACGATGCCGAGCACGACGTGGCGGCGTTCTGGGGTGGCGGCGGCGACCAGCAATCCGACCGCTTGCTGTTTTTCCGAGCCGATTGCAGCGACTGGTTTATGCGGCATTGAGACTGGCCTCCAGTTGTTGATAACGCCATTGCGCGGCATACCATTGGTCGGCGGCCAGCAGTTCGGCATGCCGACCTTGTTCGACGATACGGCCTTCGCGTAGCACCACGATATGATCGGCATCGACCACTGCGCTGAGGCGATGGCTGACGATGACGGTACTGCGCAGCGCATGTTCACTGCGCCAGTCGGCCAGATGCTGCAGGATGCGGGTTTCGGTGTCGGTGTCGACGGCCGACAAGGCATCGTCGAGCAGCAGCAGCGGACTCACCGTCAGCAGTGCGCGCGCGATGGCGACGCGCTGGCGCTGGCCGCCCGAGAGCGAGACGCCGCGTTCACCGACGGCGGTGTCATAAGCGTGTGGAAAACGCAGAATATCATCATGAATCGCCGCCAGCGTCGCCGCTGCCATCACTTCGGCGCGGCTGGCATCGGGCCGTGCCAACGCGATGTTGTCGGCCACTGAAGCAGAAAATAAAAACGGTTCCTGTGCCACCCAGTTGATGGCACTGCGCAGGCTGTGCAAACGGTAGTCGGCCAAAGGCTGACCACCCCAGCAGATTACTCCGCCTTCGGCGGCGCATTCTATTTGCCGTAACAATAAACGGATCAGTGTCGATTTACCGGCACCGGTAGGGCCGACTATGCCCAGGGTCTGGCCCGGTGCGAGCGTGAGGCTGATGTCACTGAGTGCCGGTTGTTGCTGGCCAGGATAAGTGAAGGAGACCGCATGCAGTTGCACGCTGCCCGAGGGTGGCGTGCTGATTTGGCCGCTGTCGGTGACCGATAAGGGGGCGCTGAGCACCGGCTCGAGCCGGTTCCAGGCCGCTTTGCCGCGTTCCAGTAATGACAAGACCCAACCGGCAGCGAACATCGGCCAGATCAGTTGACCCAAATACATGGAAAAACTGGTCAACATACCGATGCTGATTTCTTCTTGCCAGACCAGAAAACCGCCGACGGCCAAGGTCAGCGCACCGGCGCTGGTGAGCGCAATGCCGACCGTTGGCTCATACGCGGCTTCCCAACGTTGCGCCGACAGACTGGCGGCAGACGCGCGTTCGGCCAAGGCGGCGAATTGCGCCGCGCTGCGTTGTTCCAAACCGAGCGCGCGCAGTGTGCGCACCCCGGCCAAGCTTTCTTGTACTTGATCATTGAGGGCACTGAAACACTCGAGCGAATTACGCGAAGCTTGTTGGATTTGCCGAGTAATTTTAGTAAACGCCCATGCCATGAGCGGGAAGGGTAGCAGCGCCGCCGCGGCCAAACGCCAATCTACCCCGAGCAGCATCATACCGATTACCAGCGCGAATGTCAGCGAGCCGTCAAAGCCAGCTAAAGCCGCTTCACCGGCCGCCAATTCGATGGCATCGGCATCATTGGTCCCGAGCGCCATCAGATCGCCGGTGCGCTGTTGCTGAAAAAAACTTTGCCCTTGCAAACTCAGACGCTGATACAAGCGAGTACGCAGCTCGACCCCGAGCTGATACGAAGCGGCAAATAATTGTAAACGCCAGCCCACCCGCAGAAAATAGATCGCCAAGCCCATCAGTAACAGCCACAGCAACTCGAACGCTAAGCTGCGCTGATCGAGTTCATGTTTGACCATGCGATCGATGATGGCCCCGACCCGGCGCGGAATCAGCACCGTCAGGGCGGCGACGGCGAACAACATCAGACCGGCCGCGCTGTAATGGCGCCAGTGGCGGCGAAGGAATTCTCGGAGTAGCTGGGCGAGTGTCATTAGGTGGGGGGGATTGTGCGTGCGTCGTCAATCAACAGCGCCTGCCGGCGTAGGGCGGCCGTGTTCAAGGATTGCTGGCCGTTTTAAGTGGGGTCGCGACATTCGCACGTATCCATTTTTGCATGTCTTGCCAGATCCGTTGAATTTCGGCCTCCGGTGGCATTTGCGTCGCGTTTGGTAACTCTATCGTCACTACCGGAATATCTTTGTGCACGCCGCTGTAGTTGCCGAGCGAACCAGGATACACGCCGACGCGGCTGTAGATCAAGCGCCCGAAGCGACTTGGCGGTGCACTCGGACCATCGAAATCGAGCACGCCGAACGGTGCATGCACCGAGATTACCAGGTCAGGCTTGAATTTTTCTATGGTATCAAAGACCCAACGGCTTTCCGGCTCGGAAACCGGGGCGCGGCCGGGAAAGCGGCGCGGATCACGGCGCGTTACGCGAGACCAGTAAGCCGGTGCTTCCTGTTGCCAGCCGGGGGTAGGGAAATTACGATTCAAATCGACACCATGGGCATTCATGCGTTGCGATTTGGGTGCCAGCATACCGTCCGGATTGACCAGCGGTGCGATCTTCCATTGAAATTCCTGTGGCCCACTTTTTTGCATCGCGTCGAGCCAGCGAAACACGATGGCCGAGGCAGTCTGCTCATCGCCGTGTATTCCACCCAGTAACAAGATTTTCAGTGGGCGCTTCTGCTTAGGATCGGCACCGATATCGCGCGTGAGCAGCGGAAAACCATTGATGGAATTCGCTCCGCTGGGAACGAGCTTACTGTTTCGGCAATCATTGGTAGAAATTTTTGGCAGTTTCGCCGCCAAGGGTATGCACCAGTCATTGATTTTTGCTGGCGCTGGCGCTGCCGCGAAGGCTGGAAGTGCCGTGCTCATCAGCAGTGCCAAACTGTGCCGGCAGCGCAAAGCGGTGAGGGAATTGTTACGCAAGAGTACCCATTGCATTATTACATCTGCTCCAGAAAAGCGCCGCAGCGCGCCGCTGCCAAAGTGGCTGCGGCGCGCTGCGGCGTGGGGGTCAGTTCAAGCCGGCGGCAGCGCGCAGGAGCGCCGCTTTGTCGGTACGTTCCCAAGTGAATTCCGGCTCTTCACGACCGAAATGGCCGTAGGCGGCGGTTTTGGCATAAATCGGACGCAGCAGATCGAGCATCTGAATGATGCCTTTCGGACGCAGATCGAAGTGTTCATTTACCAGGGCCGACAATTGCTCGTCCGGAATCACACCCGTACCTTCGGTGTAGACGGTGACATTCATCGGGCGCGCCACGCCGATCGCATACGCGACTTGAATCTGGCATTGCCGTGCCAAACCGGCGGCGACGATGTTTTTGGCGACATAGCGTGCCGCATACGCAGCCGAACGATCGACTTTGGTCGGATCTTTACCGGAAAAAGCACCACCACCGTGCGGGCAAGCGCCGCCGTAGGTGTCGACGATGATCTTGCGACCGGTGAGGCCGCAATCGCCTTGCGGGCCACCGATGACGAAGCGCCCGGTAGGATTGATCAAGAACTTGGTATCGAGCAGCCATTCTTTCGGCAGCACCGGTTTGATGATCTCTTCGATGATGGCTTCGATGAACGAGGCTTTCATCTTGGTGGCGGTTTCGCTCTGGTCCGGGCTATGCTGAGTCGACAGCACGACGGTATCGATACTGTGCGGCTTGCCATCGACATAGCGCATCGTCACTTGGCTCTTGGCATCGGGACGCAGGAACGGCAGGCGACCGTCTTTACGCAACTGCGCTTGGCGCTCGACCAAACGGTGGGCATAGTAAATCGGTGCCGGCATCAGTTCCGGGGTTTCATCGCAGGCGTAACCGAACATCAAGCCTTGATCGCCGGCACCAATATTGAGGTAATCATCGCTGGCGCGATCGACCCCTTGGGCGATGTCATTGCTCTGCTTATCGTAGGCGACCAGCACCGCGCAGCCTTTATAATCGATGCCGTATTCGGTATTGTCATAGCCGATGCGCTTGATGGTATCGCGGGCGACCTGAATGTAATCGACATTGGCTTGTGTGGTAATTTCACCGGCCAACACCACCAAACCGGTGTTGGTCAGAGTTTCTGCCGCCACCCGCGAGAGCGGATCTTGTTCAAAAATAGCGTCGAGGATTGCGTCCGAAATTTGATCGGCGACTTTGTCCGGGTGTCCTTCGGACACCGATTCGGAAGTGAAAAGGAAATCATTAGCCATCGCAGGCTCCTATAAAAATGACCGTAAAAAATTGTGCCGCAGTCGGGAAGAGAACCTGCGACGCTTTAGCGGAACTTATATACCGCCTCGCAAGTTGTCTGTTAACTCGGCGGTAGCTGGTTCGGGCAAGTCGGTGCAAGGTATGCACAAGACGCGTCCGAAGCGAGCCAATATGTGATATTTTACGCCTTCTATTCAAGCTGTGTCGAATACCCCTCACTTTTTACATTGATTCTTGAGCGGCCTCATGCTTATCATTTTATTCCGTTGTCTCTCGTTCTTGCCGCTGCCGGTTCTGCATGTCATCGGTTCGGGGCTTGGTCGACTTGTCTATTTACTGTCTCCATCGTATCGCCGGCGTCTGCGCGAGAATGTCGCGCGCGCAGGTTTTTCGGCTGATTTGGCGGCTGCGGCGCGCGAAACCGGCAAAAATGTATTGGAATTGCCGTTTATCTGGTGCGCCCAGCCGGAGCGCGTGCTGCGCACCGCCAGCGTGGAAAACTGGGAATTGGTCGAGCGTGCCTTGGCAGAAAAAAAAGGCGTGATCTTACTCACCCCGCATCTGGGCTGCTTTGAAATCGTCGCTCAAGTGATTGCCGCCCGCACCCGCCTGACCGCGCTGTACCGCCCGCCGCGCAAAGCCGCGCTGAAACCGCTGATCGAGGGCGCACGCGCGCGCGCCAATTTATTACTGGCGCCGGCCAATCTGTCGGGTGTGCGAACCATGGCCAAGGCACTCAGAAAGGGCGAGGCGATAGGCTTATTACCCGATCAAGTGCCGCAAGAAGGTGAGGGTGTGTGGGCGAAGTTTTTCGGCAAGCCGGCTTACACCATGACCTTATCGGCGAAATTGCACAGCATGAGCGGCGCGCCGATTATTTTGACCTATGCCGAGCGCTTGCCGCACGGACGTGGCTATGTGGTGCGCTTCGTCGCCTTCGAGGAAGAACTCGGCAGCGACAGCGTACAGCAAGCCGAAGCCATCAACCGGGCGATGGAAAAGCTGATCGCACGCGCGCCGGCGCAGTATTTCTGGAGTTATAACCGTTACAAACAACCGGACGGTGCTGCGCCGCCGCCGGCCACCCCGCCTGCCGCCTGATGGAGTTACTGTGAGAATTGTTCTCGGTGTGATGTGGCTGCTGCATTTCTTGCCGCTGCCACTGCTCGGTCGTTTCGGTGAAGCGGTCGGGGCCTTGCTGTTTATTTTAATTCGTAAACGCCGCCATATCGCGCTGACCAATTTGCGCCTGTGTTTTCCAGAACGCAGCGAAGCGGAACGGCTGGCGCTGGCGCGTCGGCATTTCCAAATGTATGTGCGCAGCGTGCTGGAACGGGGGATTTTATGGTGGTCATCGGCAGCGCGTTTGCGTCGCTTGATACAGGTCGAACCAGGCGTACCGCTGGCCACCATCGCTGCCGGGCCGACGATACTGATGTGTCCGCACTTCGTCAACCTCGATGTGGCCGGTGTGGCGGTAATGTTGGAAACCTCGCTGTGCTCAATTTACACGCGCCAGAGTAATGCTGTGTTTGACCAAGCGCTGCGGCGCGGTCGTTCGCGTTTTCGTCCGGTGAAACTGTTTGCCCGCGCCGAAGGCGTCAAACCCATCATCCGTGCGCTGCGCGAGGGCATCCCCTTCTTCATGCTGCCGGATATGGATTTCGGTGCTAAAGATGCCGAATTCATTCCCTTTTTCGGCGTTCCTGCCGCCACCTTGACCGCCTTGCCGCGTATCGCCGCCAGCACCGGTGCACGCGTGGTACCGGTAATCGCCACCATGCTTCCCAATTATCGTGGTTGGAAAGTCTGCTTTCATCCGCCGTGGGAAAGTTATCCCGGTGACGATATGACGGCCGCTACGCGCGCCATGAATGCCTTCATCGAAAGCGAGGTCTTGAAGGCACCGGCCGAATATTTCTGGGCCCATAAGCGCTTCAAGACCCGCCCGCCGGGACAAGACAGCGTGTATTAAGCCGCTCCCGCTTGCAGTGGCAACAGTTCGGCTTCGCCATTAAGCAGGGTACTGGCCGGCAGCGCTTCGATGCTGCGTAATCTTTCATAATACGGCGCGAAGTCTGGTGCGGTACCGTCGAACAACTGTTTGAAATCATCGATAACGAAATACGTTTCCTGATACGAATCGATTTTGTACAGGGTGCGCAGACAGCGCTCGACATCGAAGCGAATATGGCGCGAGGCACTGCCCGGTTGCAGACAATATTCGACTTCGCCACCCGAAGATAAAATCCCCGCGCCGTAAATCCGCAAGCCTTGCGCCGTATTGATCAGACCGAATTCCACCGTATACCAATACAGCCGCGCCAATTGATCAAGGCCGCCTAATTGCATCGCTTTCAAACCGCCCTGACCATATAACTGCATGTAATCGGCAAATACCGGATTGAACAACATTGGCACATGACCGAAAAAATCATGGAATACATCGGGTTCGACGATGTAATCAAATTCCGCCGGTGTACGCAGCCATACCGTTACTGGAAAGCGGCGGTTGGCCAAGTGTTCGAAAAAACTCTGTTCCGGAATCAAGCCCGGCACCGCGACGATGCGCCAGCCGGTGGCCACAAACAAGGCCTCGGAAGTTGCGGTGAATTGTGGAATACCATCGGCCGCATTCAGGCCAGCCAAGGCCGCGATGAATTCATCGCAAGCCCGGCCCGGCAGCAGGGCCATCTGTCGTTGATACAGTTGGCGCCACAAGGCGTGCTCGGCCTCGCTGTAGGCCAACCAATCCTGTTGCACCACATAGTGTTCATCGGCCAGCCGGTAATCGCCACGCAGCGCCGCGCCATCGGATTTACCCGCCACGCTGGCGAGGAAGGCCGCATTGTCGGCATGACTGACTTGTATTGCGCTTGTCTCTGTTGTTTTCATCATCTTCTTCTTTTGTAAAAAAAAGGCTGGCACTTGTCGTGCTCAGCCCTTATTTTGTGCTTACATCAGCGCTGCAAACATCAGGCGCTGGCTGTTTCATCCTTGAGCACGCCACGACGGATTTGATCGAGTTCTATCGATTCAAACAGGGCGCGGAAATTCCCTTCGCCGAAACCTTGGTCGCCTTTACGCTGAATGATTTCAAAGAAAATCGGACCGATCACGGTGGTGGTAAATATTTGCAGCAGCAATTCACGTGAAGTTTCCGTGCTTTTGCCATCGACCAGTACGCGCAGCTTGCGCAGCGCCGCCAAATCTTCACCGTGGCCAGGCAGGCGACGATCGATCAAATCGTAGTAGGTATCGATGGTGTCTTGGAATACCACGCCGGCTTGTTTCATGTCGCCGACAGTTTGGTAGACATTGTCGGTTCCCATGGCGATATGCTGCACGCCTTCACCATGATACAAATCGAGGTATTCGGCGATCTGCGATTTATCATCGGATGATTCATTGATAGGAATACGGATTTTTCCGCACGGCGAAGTCATTGCCTTCGATTTCAAACCGGTATGTTTGCCGGCGATATCGAAGTAGCGGATTTCGCGGAAATTAAACAGCGACTCGTAAAAATCGGCCCATTCTGCCATCCGCCCGCGATGCACATTGTGCGTCAGGTGATCGATATACGTCAGACCATGACCGACCGGATTAGACGGTACGCCGGGAATGGCGACGAAATCGGCATCATAGATACTGATGTTGCCGATCGCACCGTCCGGTGCGCCATCTTTACCATGCCACCGGTCGACAAAATACACCAGTGCATCGCCGATACCCTTGATGGCCGGAATATTGAGTTCCATCGGCCCGGTTTTGTTATCGAAACCCCATGCACCGAGATCAAGCGCACGCTGGTAGGCGGCATTGGCATCTTTGACACGGAAGGCAAAGGCACACACCGAAGGACCGTGTTTGCGCGCAAATTTTTGGGCAAACGAATCCGGTTCGGCATTGATGATGAAATTCACATCGCCCTGACGAAACAAGGTGACATCTTTGGTGCGATGTTTGGCAATCGCGGTGAAACCCATGGTGACGAATAATTCGCCCAGTCCAATCGGGTCGGGTGCGGCGTATTCGATGAATTCAAAGCCATCGGTACCCATAGGGTTATCCCATGTTTGCAAGCTCATGCATGTCTCCTGTGTTGGTCAGATATTATTGTCAGAGTTCACCATATCGACGCCATGCAGACTACAAGCAGGCGCGTTTGATACAGATCAAGTTATCAGTATAGTCTGCACAGCACGCGATAAAATTGCAAAATCGCACAGTGAAAACATAATTTGCGCAATAATATTGCTCAACTATGAATAATATTGGCATACCATGACCGAAATCAGTCTCGATAAAATTGATCGAAAAATCCTCGCCATCCTGCAAGCCGACGGTCGCCTGAGTAACCAGGAAGTGGCCGAACGCGTTAATCTGTCGCCCTCACCGTGTCTGCGCCGTATCAAGCGCCTGGAAGACAGCGGTGTCATCCGCAAATACGTCGCCCTGCTCGAAGCCGCCAAGATCGGCCTGGGTTTACTGGCCTATGTCAATGTCCGCCTCGAGAAACACAGTGACCACCCCGGCAAGGGCATATCGCGTTCGCCACGGGATGACTTCGCCGGCTCGGTTGCGCAGTGGACCGAAGTCATCGCTTGCTATGCCATGACCGGCGAGATGGATTATCTGTTGCGCGTGCATGTAGAAGACATGGACCATTTTTCGCGCTTCATGATGGAAACCTTGCTGCGCCACCCCGCCGTGCTGGATGTTAAATCCAGTTTTGCCTTGCAGAAAATTAAAGAAACCACCGCGCTGACGATACCGGCTGCCTGATGTTTTTCAGCGTGCCGTCGTCCCAGCGATGAATTGGCAATCGGTCTGGTCAATGTGGTTCCGCCCCACTGGTTTATCCATGTGCCCAGAAACAGTCGGACCAAAAAAATGAATGAGGGTCATGCCGACCGTGATGTTAAAAAATCGTCGCACGCTGCAGTTTTGTTAGCCGGTGGTTAGCGTGATGCCACAGGCTTGAGGGATCGCCATCGAGTAATTTACTTGTTTGCTTGACTGGCTTGGCCTGTGCGAAATTGTTAGCTTCGCCAATGAGCAAGGGAAAAAAGGACTGCACTGATCTGGTATTTCTTAGCGTCAAAAAATTTTCACAGGCTTGCTTTTCGGCGCTGTTGTATGGCAGAGTTTTTTTTGAAAAAAACGACTAGGCGGTATTGAACTTAACGGAGTGTTCAAGTTATTCTATTTCTGATCCGACAGGATATTCTCCGTTTGAATGCAAGGTATGGTGGTTCAGTGCTCTGCCAAGTCATAGCGAATGTGTATTACCTTGGGGGTTTCGATTCTTGGTGGACTGTTTTATGCAGGGACGGTTCAAAAAACTGCACATTGACTAAAAAATTGATCGGATGAGAAGTTTTCCTTGTCCGATTTTTTTAAGCGGGGAAGCGATGAAACGAATCTTTGTTCGATTTAGTGTATGGGCTTTTTTCGTCTTGATGAATCCTGTTTCAGTTCAAGCAAATCAGCGCACATTTGATCAAAAATCTGACTAGGGTTTGAAACTCCGGCCTTCAGAGGCTGTCGCAAAAGGGTATTGAGTCGGTATCATTACCCTAACTGGTGGCCACGTCATTCCTGCGCGCTTTTGGCAGGAACCCAGCGGCGTTCGTGGTTAACTGAAAATGCCAGAAATTGTGGCATTTCCAGTGAAAAAAACGACGCTGGGTTCCCGCCAAAAGCATGCGGGAATGACGAGGCTGTGGCATGCAGGAATGAAGAGGTATGCGGTGTTTCAGGTGTAAAAAACGTCCATCAGGCTTTTGCGACAGCCTCTTTTGGCCGGTGAGCGACGAAGGAGCGACGCGATGGGAGGGGATGCAAACCCCTTCCAGAGTCTTTTCCATCGTCGCTTGCGACGATCCATTAACTTGTTTGCAGCTGAATGACCCGCTGTTCGGGCGCGGCGATTGGTGCTGCGCGCTGATGACGATAGCACGCACCACACTAGTTAGGCGCTTCCCCGATGCCGTCGCTGTGCCGCGCATTCTCTTACTATGCATCGGCAATGGAGCATCGCAACAGTTGCAAGCTGATGAATGCGGGCCGTGGCGCGTGTGATGAGAGCAATATTGCAAACTGAAACGACGGAATGCGGGCTCGCTTGTCTGGCGATGATCGCTGCACACTTCGGTCGGTATATCGAATTGGCTGATTTACGCCGGCGTTTCAGTATCAGTCTGAAAGGCGCGAGCATGGCGCAATTGATGCGACATGCTGCGACATTGGAATTGTCGACACGTGCGTTGCGACTAGAACCTCTCCTTGATTCGGTCTATTTGAATGAGCTATGTTTGGAAAATTATTCCTGAGTGCTGTGTTTTTCGTAGTCCTTTTTTTTCCGGAAAATATAGGCGTGGACAAACTTTCCCATCGATATGTGTGGGTAGGCATGATCTCTGCTGAGCATTTGAAACATTGCAAACAAGCCTTTTTCGATGATCCGACTTTACGTGCGATTGAATATCGCGCCTCGCCTGGTGCGTCTGCCGATGCTAAACGGATAGGGGCAGAAATCGAAGCATTGATCGATATGCGACGACTGTCGACTTTTGCGAGAGGCCAATGTGGTTCCGCCTGTGCCGTTGCTTTTTTGCTTGGGCATGAACGCGTATTGCTGGCTTCTTTGGATCAGGTTCCGACCCACTTGTTTATCCATGTGCCCAGAAACAGTCTGACTAAAGAAATGAATTATGGTCATGCCGACCGTGATTTTAAAAAAATCGTCGCACGCAGCGGTAATCGATTTCCGCTCTCTTTGTTGGAAATGACTTACGAGGTCAAAACGCCTGAGGGCGGCCTCTATATCTTACGTCAGGCTGTCGCGTCAAAGGAAAATGGTGGTCTGCACCACGTTTGGTTTTGCGCTGGCGACGAACTCATTACGCAGCAGTCTTGTCAGCCTGTGGTTGGCGTGACGCCACAGGATTTAGGGATCGCCATCGAGTAATTTATTTGTTTGCTTGACTGGCTTGGCCTGTGCGAAATTGTTAGCTTCGCCAATGAGCGAGGGAAAAAAGGACTGCACTGATCTGGTATTTCTTAGCGTCAAAAAATTTTCACAGGCTTGCTTTTCGGTGCTGTTGTATGGCAGATTTTTTTGAGCTCATATTTTTGCAAGAACACGCATATAAAAAAGGCAAACAGCGTATTGGTGTTGTTCGGCAGTCGGTTGCTTGATGTTGCTTGAGATGTGAAAAATATCTTGGCCGAGTCTAGCATTGGGAAAACTACACTGGCCTAGCGGTCTTTCCAACCCGGCAAATGCTTGAGCCATTTGGCAGCGGCGCGGGCATTGGCTTTGATGGTGTAGTCGATGGCGGCCACTTGTTCTTGCACGGCTTCGAGCAAGACGCTGGCGGCGTCGGCCGGGCTCAATTTGAGATAGGCATCGGCTTCGCCGTATTCGCGATGAATTTCCATACCGGCTTTTCTGGCAATATGGATCATGGTTTGATTCGATGCCAGGCAATGCATGTAGAGGGTGTCAACATCGGCATTGCGGCAGTGAATTGCGCCGCGTTCGAACAGTTTCGCGCCTACTCCTTTGCCACGTGCGGATTTCGAGACCGATACGCCGAATTCGGCGATGCTGTCCTTCTCACTGATGTCATCATTATCGGTGCGCGCGGCGAAGGCGAGGTGGCCGACCCCGACCAGGCGGAAACGGTGGCTCATCACGCCGAATACCTTATCGCGTGAAAAATCGAGGCCTTCCACATACTTTTCGACCATGACGTCGGGCAAATAAGTGCCGAAGCGCAGTAAGCGGTCACTTTCTTCCAGGGCGAGAAAATGCTGGAGAATGCGGTGACGGTCTTTTTCGGCCAGTTCTTTGACGTAAACCTTGGCTTTACTGCTCGTCGAGGAAGGGGCTGGGGAGGCGTAGAGGTCGGCAGAATTCATGATGTGTCCTTACTGCAATTGAATTTGTGCAGCGCACAACGCATTGTAGGCGATTCTGGCGAATTATTCCAGAAAAGCTTAGTTTTCTTGCTTAAGTACTTGATTTTCAAGATGCTGCACTGCGGCAATTCTGGCCTTGCGCAGGGCTTCGGGAATGCTTTTTTGCTGTTCTACGCAAAGCCTGGCGATGGCAGCGCCATCGACTTGTTGCACTGCATGTAGCGCCTGTTGCCAAACCACGGCGGCCGGGAAGTCTTGCTGTGCGATACCAGCGCGGCCGCATTGAGCACATTCGGCGGCGCGCAGCAGTTCGAGGAAGCGTTGCGGCTTACGTAAGCCGTCATTGCGCACCAGCAGGTCGACGATGTCACTGCTGCACATGGAGAATACGCGTCCGAGATGGCCAAGCTCGCGCGCGGTCATGAAGGCCAGATCGCGGCACTCGCCCGGTACTTTCAGGCGGCGGCAAACTTGTTCCACCAAGCTAGCTTTGCCTAAATCATGCAATAAGGCGGCGAAACGTACTGGCAAGGGAAAGTTGCGTGCGGCGGCATAATCGATGCACAGCATGACATGGATGCCGGTATCGCTTTCAGGATGGTGCTGTGGTGCTTGCGGCACGCCCCAGAGGGCGTCGAGTTCTGGCAGGATGCGTGCCAGCGCGCCGGCGCTGCGCAAGACTTCAAACATGCGCGAGGGTTTGGCTTCCATCAAGCCGCGTGCCAGTTCTTGCCATACCCGTTCCGGCATCAAGGCGTCGACTTCGCCGGCCTCGACCATGCTGCGCATGAGCGCGGTGGTTTCGGGTGCAACCGTGAAGTCGTGCGGTGGCAGCGAGAAGCGAGCGGCAAAGCGGGCCACACGCAGTATGCGCACCGGATCTTCGGCAAACGCCGGTGAGACATGGCGAAACATGCGTAGTTGCAGGTCGCGCTGACCGCCGTAGGGGTCGTACAGTTGCCCATCCTCATCTTGCGCCATGGCGTTAATGCTCAGATCGCGACGTATCAAGTCTTGTTCCAGCGTTACGCTGGGGTCGGTATGGAACACGAAGCCTTGGTAGCCTGCGGCAGTTTTGCGCTCAGTGCGCGCCAATGCGTATTCGGCATGACTGTGCGGATGCAGGAATACCGGAAAGTCTTTACCGACGGCTTGATAACCTTCGGCCAGCATTTGCGCCGGGCTGCTGCCGACGACGACATAGTCGCGGTCGTGCACCGGCAAGCCGAGCAAGGCATCGCGCACCGCACCGCCGACGACATAGGTTTGTTTCATCGCATTCAGCTTCCCGAGCGTGCCTCGTGCCACGCGACGGTATCGGTTTCTGTCAGGGCGGTGGCGATCCAAGCGGCCACAGCCGGATGGGCGATCAGGCGTTCTGCATAGGCTTGCAAGGCCGGTGCCAAGGTGACGCCATAACTGCGCAGGCGCATGACGATCGGAGCAAAATAGGCATCGGCGATGCAGAATTCTCCGAACAGGTAGGCATGCGCGCCATAACGGGTCAGACAATCTTCCCAGATTTCGCAGATGCGGCCGATATCGGCTTGCGCGCCCGAGCTGCGTGCTTGCTCGCGCAAGTCGGCGCGGATGTTCATCGGCATGTCGTGGCGAATCGAGGCAAAGCTGGCATGCATTTCGGCGCAGATGCTGCGCGCATGCGCGCGCGCGCCTACATCGGCCGGCCATAAATTGCGCGAGCTGAATTGTTCGGCCAGAAATTCGCAAATCGCCAAGGAATCCCAGATCGCCATGTTGTTGGCGATCAGTACAGGCACTTTGCCGGCCGCCGAGTAGCTGGCGATGCGTGCGGCGGTATCGGCTTGACCGAGTGCAATGCGGACTTCCTCGAAGGGTATGCCGAACGCGCTCATCACCAACCAAGCACGCATCGACCAAGAGGAATAATTCTTATTGCCTATTACCAAGACCATGCGCTGGCGGTGCTGTTCCAGCAGGGCCGCGATGGCAGGATGGGTTTCAGTCTCTTGCATCAGCTTTCAATTCTTCGGTGAGGGCAGGATCGGCACTGTTCATCCCTTTCGGTATGACCATGCCGAGACGGGCTTTGAGCGATTGCGGTTTTTTTTCCAGCATGGCGGCGTAGAACGTGGCATTCGACAAGACATTTTTGACGTAGCCGCGGGTTTCGGAAAACGGTATCGTTTCGGCAAAAATCGCTCCCTCGACCGGACGGCTCAATTTGGCGCGCCAGGCGCGTGGTCGGCCCGGGCCGGCATTGTAGGCGGCCGAAGCCAGTGCCTGTGAGCCGCCGAGGTCGCTCAATACCATGTTGAGGTAGTTGGTACCGAGCGTGATATTGGTATCGATATCATTGACTTGCTCAGGTACAAAATTACCCAAGCCGATTTTTTTGGCGACATAACGCGCCGTCGACGGCATGATTTGCATCAGGCCGGAAGCCCCGACCTGTGATTTAGCCGTCATGATGAAGCGTGATTCTTGTCGTATCAGGCCATACACCCAGGCCATGTCGAGTCCGAGTGCCTGAGTAGTTTTGTACATGCTGTCGTTAAATGGCGTCGGATAGCGCTGACTGAAATCGAGTTCACCCTTGGTCCGGTCGGAGGTGTTGACCATGCGGTCGAGGAGATTGTTTTGGCGTGCCAATTCGGCAGCCAGCAGATGTTGTCGTTCTGTTAGCTTGCGCAATTCCCAGTTCCATTCACGCGTGCCCTCAAGGCGCAGGTTCATGGAATAAAATTTCAAGGCTCTTTGTAAATTTTGATTGCGCGCAATAGGTTCCAGTTCTTCGGCACTGATCGGTTTGGCATTGGCAGGTACGCCGATTTTTTGGCCGCTTTCTTCGCTCGCCAGTTGACCGTAGAAATGCAGTTGTTCGGCGATGCTGGCAAACAACTGGCGCGCTTCATCAGTTTTGCCTTCTTCTTTGAGCGCGCGGGCTAGCCAATAGATCCAGGTCGGGTCATTTTTCAAATTGGCCGGCATGTCGAGAATCGCGCTTTTCACGCGTTTCCAGTCGAGTTCGCGCAAGGCGCTGCGGACGCGCCATTGGTAGGCTTCGTTCGAGAAATTTGCGCCATCGGCGCGCAGCCAGTAGCTTGGTGCTTCCGCTTCCAGTTTCAGGGCCGATTGCAAGGCGATCTGGGCCCAAGCATTGGCGCGTTCAGTGCTACTGAGGTGGGCATCGTAGCGCGACAGATTATCGGCGGCTTCGCCGCTGTCTTTGCGGGCGGCGCGGCCGAGTGCGAGTAAATACAGCTCACGTCCGGCGCGATTGTTATCGGGACCGTTTTTAATGATGGCAGTGGGTTTGTCGAACACCGCACTGATTTTTTTATCGGCCACGCCGAGTAATTTTCCTAGTTTTTGCGCCAATGCTTGGGCACCGGCTTCGGCCGCCATGCGCATCTGTCCCCATAATTCAGTTGGGCCGAATTGGCCGTTGTCGACCAAGTAATTGACTAAGCTGTAACAGCCCTCGCCATAATCGCGTGGGGTCGTGAGCAGTGCTTGTGCTTGGGCGGTAACTTTTTGCTGTTTGTAGGCTTTCGATAATACGGCGTAGCAACGCAGTTGGTTGTCATCCGCGACCACGAAGAGCGGGTATTGTTGGTCGAATATCTCCCATTCGCCGCGTTTGCCAAGTTGGCTCAGCCAGTCGTTGCGCAGACGATCAGCGATGGCGCTACCTTGATATTGCGTGATGAAGGCGCGCATTTCGGTGTTGGAGGCGCTGGCCAGATGGGCGCGGATACGGTAATAATCGACATACGAGGGAATCGCGTATTGCGGCAGTGCTTGCGCATACAGTTCGGCATTGGCCGCATCATCATGAAACGCCGCATCGCGCAGAGCCATGAAACGGTCGTCGTCGGTGACGAAGGTTTTTGGTGCAGCGCTGGCGATGCTGCTGAAACCTGCTAAGATCAGCGCACTTAAAGGGTATAAAAGTTTTTTCAGAGACATGTTTTTACATCGTTTTCATCACTATTTTTGACAGTATGACACAGCCACCTGCCAGCGCGCATCCACAGACTGCAGAAGTCTGCACGGACCGAAAAACTTTGCGTGCGCTTCTTGTTGCTCGTCGGCATGCAATCGCGCCAGCGGATAGAAGCGCGTGGGATGCGCAACTGGGGCAGCAATTGCTCGATTGGTGTAGCCGCACAACTATGCGCAGTCTGGCCGTGTATTGGCCGATACAGGGTGAACCCGATTTGCGTCCGGTGTACCGGCAGTTGCGCGCGCTCGGCATGGTGCTGTCTTTGCCGGTGGTCAGGGCGGCGGGCGCAGCACTGGATTTCGCGCTGTGGGAAGAAAATGCCGAATTGCAAGTTGATCGCTATGGCATCGCCATCCCCCCAGTAGGGGCCACCATGCTGGTGCCAGAGGCGCTGCTGATTCCCTGTGTCGGCTTCAATGCACGTGGCTTTCGGCTCGGCTACGGCGGTGGTTTTTATGATCGTACGCTGGCGCAATGGCCGCAGGCAACATCACTGGGGCTCGCTTACCTATGCCTGCAAGAGGAATTTGCCGCAGGCGAATACGATATCGCGATGGATCAAATGTTGACGGCCGGCAGTGTCAGTGCTGTTTGACACTGGCCGGTCGTGGGCAGTTTAAAAGCCGAGCGCCAAACCATCGGGACTGCGCGGGTCGGCGAAGCCGTAAAATTGGCCGTCACTGATCTGTATCGTTTCGGTTTTTCCAAGCACGTTCGCCGGCGTTAAATTCTGGCCCTTTTTGCGCAGTAATTCCAGGGTGTCGGCGCTGATGCCTTTTTCATAGTATAGGCGGTCCGGCATCCATTGCTGGTGAATGCGCGGGGCAATGGTGGCTTCGGCGATGTTCATGCCGTGGTCGATGACATTGAGCAGCATTTGCAAGGTAATGTTAATGATGCGACTGCCGCCGGGGCTGCCGGTGACGAGGAAGGGTTTGCCATCCTTGAGCACGATGCTTGGTGTCATTGAACTCAATGGCCGCTTGAGGGCCTGCACCGCATTGGCGGTACCGCCGACCAAACCGAAGGCATTCGGGGTCCCGGCTTTGACGGAAAAATCATCCATTTCATCGTTGAGCACGATGCCGGTACCGGCCGCCACGATGCCGCTGCCGAAATTCAGATTAAGGGTGTACGTGGTAGCGACGGCATTGCCGAAGCGATCAGCCACGCTGAAATGGGTGGTTTGGTCGCTTTCATAACCAGGTGGCTGGCCTGGTTTGATCTGGCTCGATGGGGTGGCGTGTTCCGGGTCAATTTTAGCGACCAGTTTCGCCGCATAGCTGGGAGAAGTCAGCCCGGCCACCGGCACGTGAAGAAAGTCGGGGTCACCGAGGTATTCTGAGCGGTCGGCATAAGCCAGTTTCATGACTTCGCTCATTTGGTGCAAGGTGGTGGCGCTGTTGGCACCTTGTTCTTTGAGCGGATAATGCTCGAGCATGTTGAGCATTTCAATCAGGTGCACGCCACCGGAACTCGGTGGCGGCATCGATACCACCTCATAACCGCGGTACTTGCCGCGCACTGGTTCGCGTTCGATGGCGCGGTAATTTTTTAAATCGGCAGCGCTGATGAGGCCTTGATGCCGTTCCATTTCAGCGACTAGCTTGCGCGCAATATCACCTTCATAAAACGCTTTGCCACCTTGTTCGGCGATGAGTTTGAACGACTTTGCCAAATCACTTTGCACTAGCAATTCACCGCTTTGCAAAGGGCGATTTTGTTTGAAAAAAATCGCTCGGCTAGCTGGCCAGCGACCTAAGTGTTCACGCTCGGCATCGAGCACGGAAGCGAGATAGGGGCTGATGCGAAAGCCATTGGCCGCGAGTTTGATGGCCGGTGCCAACACTTGCGACATGGACATGCTGCCGTATTTGCGCAAGGCCAGTTCAAAGCCAGCCACGCTACCCGGTACGCCGCTGGCCAAGTGGCTGTGGGTTGAGCGGCCGGCGATGACCTTGCCGGCCGCATCGAGATACATATCGCGCCGCGCCGCAGCCGGGGCCATTTCGCGGAAATCGATGGCGTTATCGCGACCCGAGCGGGCATCATGAATGAGCATGAAACCGCCACCGCCGATATTGCCGGCGTTCGGTAAGACGACGGCCAAGGCAAAACCGACCGCGACGGCGGCATCGACCGCATTGCCGCCACTTTGCAAAATCTCAGCGCCAACCCGGGTCGCCAGCGCTTGTTCCGATACCACCATGCCATGCGGCTGACTGAGCGGACTGATGATAGGGAAGTTGCTGTCGTAATGAATATTTGCGGCCACTTGAGCGGCAGCAAACGGCGCTGCGACGCCGATTGTCAACAGCAGAAGCAGGGCGTTTTTTTTGTATCGTGACATGTTGGGACTCCGTGTCTATGTGCTGTGTTCTCTAGGCAAGCACAGTGCTTGAATCTGTATTTTCAGTTTTTATTCTACCCCGTATTACCGATGCCGGTTTTTGTGGTTGTTTTTTACAAGTTAGTGTGGTGCTCGCGTGTGAGGATAGGTCGCGCATTTTTTCGTTCGTTTCTCTCTATATAAAGGATACTTTGTGTCGCTTACTTCGATACCTAGCTCGTGCAATACCAGCGCTGCCTTGATGGCTCAATGTTCTTCTTTTTGGTCTTCGCTGCGCCGTTTGTGTGGGGCCACTAATTGCACGCAGATGCCATCAGCTTGTTTGCCGCCGCGGATCGCGGATGCCTTGGCTCAATTGCGTGCGCCGGGGGGCTGGAGTGCGCAATGGGCGATACTGTTGCCGGAGTTATTGTTGCAGTCGCCACAGTGGCCGCCGCAGCGTGGATTGGCGATCTTGCAGCAAGATGGCTCGGGGCCGGTACAACATTGGCATGATTACCCGGCTCCGCTGGCTAGCGATACGGATGCGGAGAATGATGTGTGTTTGTTGCGCCGCGGAGTAGACCATTATGTCGCTGTGCAAGACGCGGGGATCCGCGATCCCGGTGCCGGCGGCGACAGTTTTTTACGCGCCTTGGGTGAGGTACTCGGTCGCGACACCAGTGCGTCGGCGTTGGCACAATGGCGCTGTGAGCTAGCTGATTTTTTTTCTCAACACTGGCATGTGCTCAAGCCTTTATTTGAGAGTGATATTCTCAATTCCGAGTTGGCGCGGTCGGCGGCAAGCCTGTTTTTTCGCCAGGAATTTCGTCGCGCCATTGCTTATGCCGACAGCTTGGTTATATACGACCATCAAACTGCAGTGCTCAATCATCTGCGCGCGCGCGGCAGCTTTGGCGTCGCTGAGCATTGGCCGGAATTGGCGGTGGCGGCTGGTTTGGTGCCGCGTCTCGTGGTGTTGAGTGATGATTTGAGTGTGGCACAGGTGTATAGCGATGATGCGTCGCCAAAGAGTATGGCGGCCAATGCCTTAACGCTGGCCGATCTGTGCGGCCCGGTGTTGCGTCAAGTGGAGCAAACTTGGTTCAGTTTACGGGAGGGAGAATGGCATCCGGCGGCCGATTTTTATGCGGCTTTGCAGGGTAGTCAAGGCATGGGGCCACAGCCATCCAGTCCGCTGGACATGGCGGCGCAAGTGGCGAAAACGGTAAAACACAATTGGTCGCAATGGCAAACATATCTGCTCGGGCCGGTGCCTGCACAGGGGCTGGCGGAACCGCCGCGCGCCGATGCCGACATGCTGCTGAGCTTAAAGAAGCAACGTGAAACCAGATGGCGGGACGATGCCGCTTTGCAGCAGCGTTGTTTTACTGTTGAGGAAAAGCTGGCACAGAAAATTGAAGACATTCGATGTTTGCGCGCACTGCGTGAGAGCCCAGCCATCGAGGCGACGCGTCAGAAGGCGATGGCCATGCAGGATACGATATTGGAAAAATTTAACCAGAGTTTTCAGCTTAGCGATGCCTATACAGCCATGCAAACGCTGGAAAACAGTCTCGATCTTCATCAGAAAGAATTGGTCGACGTGCTCGGGCCGGTGGCGGCTTTAAGTTGTCGCATCGGTGCCGCTGAACTCAAAAGCTGCTTGCTATCGTGCGAAATCACCTCGCCTTTTTTTGAAGAAATCGATACGCGCAGCGTGCGCCGCCAACAAGCTTTGTTACAACGGGCCGATGCCCTGATAGAACGCTTGAAACAACGCGCTGTGGCGCTGCCGGCGGCGCGTCTGTGCTTAGCCGAGACCACCGAGTTGTTCATCGGCATGCGTGGCAAGGCGGCCGCCCATGTCGCGCAGCGCGCCGCCTGTGTGGCTGAGCTCGCGAGGCCGGCAGCGCTTGAATTCAAACAATTGACGTGGTTGATTAGCAGCCTGGGGCCGATTTACCGTCGTTTGGCGCATGATATCGCTAAGCAAGTGGCCGTTTTGCCACCTTTGGGCCCGATCCAGTACCTCGAGGTATTCGGCCCGGCGCTGATCGAGATGGAGCAACTGGACGCCTGCTGCGGCGGCGCACTCGCGGTGCTGCATGAGGATGTCTGGCGCACTTTGGAGCAGCACGATGTTTTGCTCAAGGAAACGCTGGCACGGGTGCGTGAACGTTTCTTGGTCGATACCGAGCAGGTGCAGATCGAATGGGGTATCGCGCAGACCAGCATGGCGGCCGTGTTGGCCTTGACGCTGGCGCTTGGCGCTGCTGCCACGGTGGTCGGCGGCATGCAGGGTGGGGCGGCGCTGAAAGCAGCACAGGCACGGCATCATGCTGATAAGGAACAATGGCGACGGGACTGGTCGGCGCAATCGACTACTGTGGATTCCTCCGTGTTGCAAACACCGGAATCTGCCACGATACTGCGTTATTTGCTCGATACGACGGTGTCGGTGTGCGATTGGGAAAGCGGCTTGCCGGATTTGCCGTACCCAGAAAAAATCCAGTGCTATCAGCGCGATATGGAACAGCGTCTGGCAGAGCAACCGGAACTGCTCGCGCAGTTGCTCGAACAATGGCAGCGGCATCAGGTGCCAGTGCCAGCACAAAGCTTGGCGCAATTCACGGCCGAACAAATGCAGCAGCGACCATGGCAGACACCGCAGTGGCGTTGGGATGCGCCGGCAGACTTGCGCGCGCCGGGGCCGGTCGCGGATGTGTTCGGCCAAGACGGCGCACCTGGCGCCGTATTCGAATGGTTGGCGCGCACGCTGCTGGAGCAAGGTGAGGCGGCGTCGGCACAGTTTGAACCTGTGCTGTCCGTGCTGGGACAGCCGACTTCGTTGGCACCGACGGCGCCGCCGCTGCAGGCGTCGCCGTCCATCGCGCACGACTTGGGCGTGGCAGAGCCGAGCGTGGATGCGCTGCCGCATTGGCTATCGCCGCCTGACAATATCTTGCGCTCGAGCTTGGAACTCGGCCTCGGTGCCGGCTTGTCCTTGCTGGGACAACCGCTGCTTGGTAGCGTCGTGTTATTTGCTGCTTTGTCGCGACGTACGGAGGCGCGTAGCGGTATGCCGCAGGCTTGCCTGAGCCTGGGAGGCGACCGCGCGGAGCCGGAGTCGAGGGAAATCAAGCGTCGCGGGGCCTTGATCGACATGGCTGGTGATGAGACCACGGTGAGGACGGCAAATTCTGATGAATTTGAATATAGGCAATTTCAAGAGGTGCTCCAAGAAGCCTTCCGTTTGCATTTGCACGAGGGCGACAGTGTGAGCGGCATACGCCGACTGGCTGACGACACCTTGGTGTTGGATGGGATGAATGTGCGCAGCGGTCAGCCGTTCGAGCGTCGCCTCACGCCAGCGGAACAGATCAGGGAGTTGGAGCGCTTGCATCTGAGTATGCAGGAAAGCGATTTGCCGGCCGCCGAGTCCTTCAGCGGCACCGCCTATACGGTTGGCAATCCACGTCTGGTGCAGATCGGCGCTGTGTTGACAGCCGCCATCAGCTTACTGACCCAGGGGAGTCCGAAATATTACAGCGGTGTCGAACTGTATGGTCAAACCTCCGATTCGTGGCAAATCATTGAAAACCTCACACCGCTGATTGATGGGACGGTCAAATTTGTACTCAAGCATGCATCGCCCGCCCTCGCCGCGCGCTTGCTCGGCAGCGGGTCCGGTTTATGGAAGGCGATTTCCAGTGGCATCGGCGGGGGGCTGTCGGCCGGTTTTTCGACGGGCGATGTGATTATGGGTGTGGCCGGAATACGGGAAGCCGTGCGCGTACTCGGCGATGAACATGCCAGCTCAGGCCAAAAGACCATGGCGATCTTTCAGATCAGTGCGGCTGCCACCAGCTTTGGTATGAGTGCGACGCTGGTGTCGGCCAGTTGGGCCGCCAGTGCCGGTATGGCGGGTGCGGCCTCCTTCGCCGGCGGGGCCGCGTTGGTATTTATGCCGGTAGCGGTCGGGATTGCCCTCGGTGGCTATCGTTTGACGGCGGATTTGGCGATCATGGATCAGCATTTGTTGGAAGCCAATTCGATCTTGAAAAAATTGCGAGCATGTAATGGTTTATTGCTGCAACCTGTCAATGTAGGAACATGGCACAGCACCGCCGACGCAGCGGCGTCAGCGCAACTCGTGCGTGTCAGCCCACAGGTGCCGCTCGCTTGGCTCAATATGACGAAGGATGCGGTCGAACTGGAAATGTCATTGGACTTCGGCATTTTTGATGGTGCCGAAATGCCGCACATCCCTTATCCTGATGAGGCCACCCGGATGAACGTGATTCGCTCAGCCGGTCGGGCGATGAACGGTACGCTGTATCAGCACGGCAATCCGTTTCACCCCTATTACTCGTTATCGAAGCGGAACAGACGCTCGGAACGGCAATCGTTTTTCGGGGATGGTAAGCCCATAGTCGAAATGGTGCCGCTGGCAAAATCGCAGGATATCTGGGGCACGGACAGAGTGATGCTGGCGGCCACGGATAGCGATGTAAAGAATAAGCGGGAGCTCACCAAAGCAGAGATGCGCGATGATAGCAATTTTACGATCAGCAGTGGTAGCAAAGTAATCGATCAAGTCGAAACGGTTTACGATAAACATACGCTGCCGGTGCGCATGGCGCCGGAAGTGACGCTGCGCGTCTTGCCTCCCTTAGCCGGGCAAGAAAATCTGGTGACGCTTGAGCTCGAATTGGTCGGCGATGGGAATGCTCTATTTCCTTTGCAAATTTCCGGCGAAGTCGCGTATCGATTAAGCGGCAAGGGCGGCACGCCAGTGATGGAATTTGTGAGTGTCCCGTTTTCGTCCGCGCGCGCCAAGCAAACCGAACTCTATAGCCAAATTGATGGTGAGCAATTTCATCTGATACGGCGTGGTTTGCCTGATATGTTGGCGGCACAAAATGCGATTCCCAAGTATTTGGATGAATTTCAGGCTGGGTTGGCATCGAAAACCGGCAGTTTGGCCGGGTATATTGCCCGAGTGATCGGCGACGGCCTGGTGCGAAAAGATGACGAGACCGGCTTATCGGCCGAGTATTACCAGCAATTTTTTGCCCAGGTCAAAGCCAACACCGATGCCGAAATGTTTTCGCATATGCTGGTAGACGGTCAGCCTTTGCGTCAGATGGCGCTGAATCCATCTTTTCTGCAGCGTGCTTTTGCCATGCGCGGACAAGCATTGAACCTATGGAATCCGGCACCGGTGTTGAGCAGTACGCTGTTTACCCCGGAAGAGGCAGTGCAATACCGCCAAGGCAGCTATCGCCCGGTATATGATGCCCAATTGCTGCATTTGATGCGGGTGCATGACCTCGTTGAATATCGGGCCTATTCGAGTGGGCAGCGGTATGATCCTATGCCCGCGCTGCTGCAACAGTGGTTGACGAGTTTGTTTGACAAGCTCGATGTCACGGTGGAAAACCGCGCCAGTTTCAGCCTCACCAATACTGTTGCTGCGCCGTTGCTGATGCGGGTGGTGGAGCAGGGTGTCGCCTACACGTATCGCTATCTTCGTCGAGACGGTTGGCAACGTTTGCGCCCGGAGAGGCTTGTTATTGAGCAATCATCGTCCTTCTCCGGCGCTGCTGCGCCCACCTTGCTTGCAACACTGGGCGCACCGCTGGAGGCGCATGAGCGTGGCCAAGTGGCGGTCGATCAACATGGTCGGCGTGAATTACTGGTGCAAATCGATGGCAACACAGTGCGACGTCCCTACACGCCACCGCCCGCGGCCTACCATACGGTTCACGCGCGCAGCGAAGATCTGGAATGCTTTCGCGCTCAGCTCGAGGCGGCACGTGCGGCATTGGCCGCCGATGCCACGGCGAACCAGCTGGAATGGGTGAGCTTGCCGGCTAAGGGTTGGGTCGCATCACGTACGCGCTATCACGACGGTGAGGAACGCGCACAACAGCAATTGGCTTGGAAGGCGGCGCAGGGAACATTATTGACGCAGGATGTCGCGCTGGCTTTGCTAGGGCGCGAACATGGCTGGAGCGAGCCACTCAGTCTTGCCATGCTGGATCGTTGCCTGACTCGCGTCAAGGGTGAACAAGCCCTGGTTGATCAATTCATGGTGCGTGCCTATGCCGAAGAAAATATGCTGGCGCGTGCCGGCGGTGACACAGTGGCCGTGGTCGCGCGCTACGAATACGGCAATGATGAAAGCAAACGCTTGACAGGCTTGCAATTTGACTGCCCGAGCGCGCCGCTGAGGGATGTGGTCGAGGACGCACTGAAACAGTGTCATGCTGAAATCGACAGAGTGACGATACAATGGAATTCTCTGGGCGAAGCGCATTTGCGCGCGTTTTACGATGCGGCTAACAGTGACTATATTGTGCCGCCGCCCGATCATGGCGCACCCTTGGTGTATCTTGGGCGGGTTGCGCGTGACCCGCATTATTATTTCACTCGTTTCGGCTTCTCACACGAATTGCTACGTTTCAACCCTGCCTTGCATGAACGGTTCGACGAGTACCAAGTCGAACACCAGCTCAGCCACGCGAAGTTGGTCACGTTGCTGGGCGCCGGTAGTATTGCCAACGGCAGTTGGCAGCAGCATGGCGACGGTGAATTTTTTTGGCTCAATGGCGACCGCCGCAGTGTGACTCCGATCGATACCTTACAGGGCCGCTTTCTGCGTGTGCACGATCAGACTGGCCTGCGGTTTGCAGAATTTTCCAGCGCTGCCGAGTTGCCGACAGCGCTGGCCGAGCGTTTGATGGCTGAAGCGGCTTTGCAAGATATACGTAGCCTACGCGCGCAATTACCTCTGGCGGGGAAGATCGCTGCTGATTTACCTATTCGTTTGGGTTATCGCTCGCCGGCGCTGGCGCTACTGGGCTGGGAACGTGCGCAAAGCACGCTTTCCCTACAAGAAATGATCACCACCTATGGCTTATATTTGCCTGCGGGAAAACAGGAGTATGCCGCCTTGGTTCAATTGCTGGACGTTCGTGAAACAGTTCTCGAGGGCATCACTATGGGCTATACGCCGACCCGAGATCGCTACGGTGAACACTACGAAATGCGCGGCCACAATGCGCAGTTGGTGGCGCTCGATTGCGCGAACGGCAGTCAGCTCGACAAGGCGCGCGAATACTTGCGGTATGGCGAAGTGATGCTGGCCGAAGCGGTGCGCTTCACCTCGTCGAGCTTGAGTTTATGGGTGTTTCCTAACGGCAATTTGTCGCCGCAACAGACGGCCCCCGAATTTGTCGTGACGACGCCTGATTTACGTTATAGCGGACGCAACAATGGCAGCGCCTGGTTTGTTCATCCGCAAGGACAAGCTTTGTCGCGCGCGGTGCTGCAATCGGAAGCAGAAATCACACAAACTTTGCAGCGGCTTGAGGCCGAGCAGTATCGTGATTTGGCTCAGCAGCAGCCGCTTTGGCTGAGCTTGCCGGCACCGGCGCTATTGACACGCCTGGGTCTGCGTGGCGAGCAACTCAATTTCAGTGGAACCGGTGACGCCTTGGTCAACGCGGTTGGCGAACGTTTCGAGCGGGTGCCGGCAGTCGATGGCAGCAGCAGTCCTTTGCTGGCCTTTTGCTATTTCCAACAGCTTGGTGCCGTGCAGCTGCCGGTATGGGTGTATCTGGGGGAAAATGAACAAATATTGACCACCGTACCGCCGTATGACCGGGAATTGCTGCATTACGAAGGAAGTCTGCCACTTCCCAACGGGGCACCATGTCATCGTCTGCGTCAGCCAAGCACGGGTGATTTGCTCGAATTGACGACCAGGGACAGCAGTCTACTGATGCCCGGCCAATATGACATCGTGCCTGGAAATCAAACTGGCTGGGAGGCTTATGTGTGTCCTGCCGCTGCGACCCCAACTGCCGTACTGCGCCTGTGGAGCCGCGCCGCGGACAGTCACACGGAACTGTACAATCGTGGCGAACGCTTTTTGGTAACGGCAGAGTTGCGTGGTCATTTCGTTTTGCATTGCAACAATGACTTGCCGCTGCAATTGACTGTCGCCGACCTGCCTAACTGGTCTGCGACGTCTGCTGGCGAGCAAAGTGACATCGTGTTTGCCAAAGCGAAAACGGCGACGCTGACATTGACGCCGTTTCCACGCGCCGGACTTGAAATCAATGGCGATGTGTATGCGAATGTGGCGCAACTCCTGCAGCGTCTGCAAAGCTACGCATCGAAGCTGCGATCAAGCTCCGTGGATTTGGCCGTATGGGCGGACCCGGTAGCCGGTATTGATGAACAAGGCGTGCCGCTGTTATTTGATGGCATGACGGGTGCCCTATGGCGTGCTCCCCGAGTCGACGGCGGGGTCAAGAAATGCTTGGGGCGGATGGCATGGTTCAGTTGCGACCGTACGCAACAGCGTGTCAGTTTTGCGATGAATACGAAACGTTCCGGTTTCGACACACCGTACGTCCAAGGCGCACGCGTCTATGAAACCGTGGCTGAAGCGGGCGGCATGCAACGCATCGGTGCGCAACTGGTGGAGCGCCTTGTGGCTGAAGAGGGCGCTATGCCGGAGTTTTTATTTGACTTGATACGCTTGCAGAATGGACAGTCGATGTCGCTGAAAGTGAACGCTCATCTGTTCGCTGTCGGTAGTGACGCCGAGTATATCAATGTGGAGCGCGGCGAATATTACTTATATGAAAAAAATGAGCGAACGCGTCTGGTTTTTGTTATTCCACCCGGTAAACAGCTATTGTTGGCACAGCGGCCGCTGGCAGACGAGAGCGGTCAAGTCTTTGTCCGCGTTACCGTGCTTGATCGCCCTGCCACAGTAGGGACCAGCCTTGCTCTCGACCGGGTGCGGCGCGGGGCAGGCAATTCGAAAGCTTGCGCTCCCGGCCCCAGCACCAGTCGCGCCCAAGCGGCCGGCCGGGCTTCCGCGGTCGACGTGGCAGCACGCCCTTTGATTAATTACCGCATGCCCGCGCAATGGTGCAGTCGCGCTACTCTGCGCAGCAATCTGGCGAATTTGCAGACTGCGTTCGAAGAACTGCCGCTCAAGTCGCAAGTTAGCAATGAGGTCACCAAATATTGGGTGCAAGCTCGCGCTCAACTCGAAGCCGAGGCGCATCAGCATTTTGCACATTTTTTATTGCCGCCACCGGCCGACGTGCGGCTCGTCAGCGAGTCCTTGGCGATTGATGATTTGCTTTCGGGGGCGGGCGGCAGTCAGAGTTTGATCATTGGCAGTGAGCCTGATGATACGGCGGCGGCGCTCAGATTCGCTCATGCGCAGTTACCCCAGTGGCGCAAGCAAGGGCAAAGTCATTTGTTGATACAGGGATTGCAGGATGAATTGTTTGGAGATGGCTTGGCCGCCTACATGCAAAATCGCGCCGTGATGCCTAAAGCCTTGAAACAGCTATTGCAGCAAAAGGATCAGGCGCTGCTGGCGCATGATCCCTACCTGTCGCCCAGCACGCCGATGTACTACGAAACGCTCAAGTTGGCAGTCGAACTCGGCATGGAGGTGCACTGCGTTGATACGCTGCTCTCCAGTGTGCCAAATAAAGATAATCCTGGATTACTGGTCAGCGGCCGTGGACAGGCGCGCACGGTCAACGATCGAGATCTCTCCATGACTGACGCGATGCAGGAAATGGCGGGTAAGACTGAAGTAAGCAATTATTTGTTTCACAAAGTGCATGCCGAAAAAATTCGCTCTGGCGAAAAATTTGTTGCCATTGTCAATGCGGTTAATGTGCATACGTCACGACCGGAACACCAGCCGTCGGGCGGCCGATATCGAGTCCGCCTCGCGGATGTGCAGGGTTTGGCCGAGCTCACCGGTGCGGTGGGCGTCACCATTGCGCCGCGTAGTGTGTTTCGCGACCGGCCGGTGCTGAGCATAGGTAGCCATTCGATTTACGGGTCCGGCACGCCATCTGTCGCTTTGCATGCACTGCAGCCGTTTTTACGCCTCGATTTCCATCCGGCTTCGGTGCGTGTACTGGCCATGGAGGCGTTTAAACGTAGCAAGATGGGGCATTCTTACGTGATCCTGCCAGCCGACGACACGGCACCGCTTAGTGTCGTGTTCCGAACGGACATGATAGACAAGGGAGCGGGGCAACTCGTGCCGATTACCGTTGACGCTGCTGGGCGTTGGCACCCTGAGTGGCCGGCGTGGCGCGAACCGATAGGCGCGCGCGAATACGATGGCGGTTTTGCTGATCGCGCTAGCTTCGAAGCGGTACTCGCGAGTAAGTTGAACCTTCAAGCGCTAACGTTGATGTTTGGACCGAGAAGTGGTCTGACCACCAGCCTCAGTGGCGCGACGTATTTACGTGGCAGTGAATTGACTAACGTTAGTCTGCGTGATGTAAATAATATGCGAGGCGCTGATTTACGCGGTGCTAATTGGCAATCCGTTACCATCAATGCGGCGACTGATTTCAGCGGTGCGCTGTTTGATCAAACGCGTATGAGCTTCAACTGGGATTCGGTCTACGCGAACCTCCTCCAGAGCGCGCCAACTGAGTGGGCCGGTCTTGTCGATCGGTATTTCAATCACCTTGGTAACCACCAACGTGGCTCCCTGCTGCTGGCGATAGAACGCATCCCTGATCTGCCGATCCGTGTCGAAGCCATGCGCAGTCTATTGGAAAAAATCAACCAGTACCCAAATTTTGATTTTTCGGTGGCGTATAACTCATTCGAAGATATCTTATTAAACCGCTCAGACGGGGCTTATTTACGGCATCCTGAGATACTTCGTTTTGTGCGCCAGCGCTTACTTCCCAGAGTGCTGGTTGACGCCGAAAAAATGGCGATCGCCAGCCCTTCAGCGGTGAAGTTTCGTTTGTTGAGCGAGATGCTGCTTGAGCCTGATGCCGCACCATTAACGCGGCACAGTGGATTGTTCAATCAGTTGATCATGCACGCGCAAGCGGCTGAATCGGTGGAGATGCAAAGCCTGGCGCGCAGCCTGGCAGATACATGGTGGGATGGCTTGCCGCTGGAAATACGTGAGTTCATCGATGAAGTCATGGACGATGCCAACGCCGCCAATGCGCATCGTTCTTTAGCGCAGCGCGTGCGTGTGCTGGCTACGGCCGATGGGACACTGTATGCGGCCATTCACGATGCAAAATTGGCGAGCATCTTGGAACAAGCGGACCGGGCAGCGGTGGAGTTGTGGGATCAGTTCAAATTTTTTGCCCGTCCGGTCGATCCGGTACGGCCTGATGCGTCACCCCAGCCGTTTGCATTTCTACGCGAACATCAACTGACAGCACTGGGAACGACCGAGCAAGTATTTAGTCGCTTACCTTTACTTGGTGCTATCTACCGCAGTATCAAAGGCCGCGTCGATACCGTCTCCTTCATCAAAGCCTTAGCTTTACCGCCGGCGCTGGAGCAAGACTTCCGGGCGGCGACTGAGGTCGGCGAGTTTAGGAACAAGCATCTTGATGGGAGTGAGGGCATGGCGACCGTACAAGAATTGTTCCATACTTCTTACATTCACACGGTGGATTTTGCGGATCGTTCGGGCGACCGCAAAACCTTGCTGCCGGACTTTGCTGCGCGGGTCTTGCGCACCTATGGCATGGAAGGGGCCTCGGCGCGTGAAAAGGGTGCTTTGATGTTTGGCATTTCAGCCTTGCTCGCGCATGTCTCGTCTAGTCATATTTTCGGTGAGGAGCTCTTTTCACCGACGCCGTTTCGGGAGTTGGCGATTGCTTTTCTGACGACGGCGGCCGAGTACAATCCGGCCGTGGTGCCGCGCAGGGTCAGCGGCTTCGCCAGTTTTACTTGGGAAGATCAATTGCGCGGTGTGCGACGCGGTAAGGTGGATGATCACACTTTGGAAGTAGCGCAGAGTTGCAGCGCTTCGATCAGCTATTCGATGCGCGAGCATGTCAATGAAAAGCTTGGCGAATTGGAACAGCAGGTCTTCTGGCGCGTCTTCCCGACCGCGTGGCGGCGTGGCTTTTGATCCGGGATAGCAGGGCGATCGCCCTGCTATCATAAAAAAAGCCGCACAGCTTACACTGTGCGGCTTTTGTATTTGCTGCGACCAAGGTCGCCGCAAACGGTATTACTTGGCAGGCGCTTCAGCAGCGACGGCACCGGCGGGTACGGTAGCGATGGCGACAGTTGCGTCATCACCGTGAACAACGGCTGTGACACCGGCTGGCAGAACCAGGCTCGATACGTGGATCGATTGACCGGCTTCCAGCGTAGCCAGATCGACCGTTACGAATTCCGGCAATTCTGCAGGCAAACAAGTGACTTCCAAATCAACCAAGACGTGGCTGATGATCGCTGCCGACAATTTCACGGCTGGCGAGACATCGGCGTTGATGAAGTGCAGTGGCACTTTGACGTGGATTTTTTGGTTAGGATCGACGCGTTGGAAATCAGCGTGCAGAACTAATTGTTTGTACGCATGGACTTGGAAGTCACGCAACAGAACTTTTTCAACTTTACCATCGACTTCGAGGTCAAGGATGGACGAGTGGAACGCTTCTTTTTTCAATGCATGGTACAAAGCATTGTGATCGAGTGTGATCGATACTGGGGCTTGTGGGCCGCCGTAGATGATACCTGGTGTTTGGCCAGCAATACGCAGGCGGCGGCTCGCTCCGGTCCCCTGTTCTTTGCGTGCAAATGCGATAACTTTCATGGTGTTACTCCAAAATATGCAAGAGTCAACTTGCGGTTTTGCATGCCCGCGACCAGGCACACAGAAAAAAGCGCGGTCAGCAACACTGCATGACCGCGCCGAAAAAAATCTTAGTCGGTAAACAAAGAGATCACCGATTCACCCTTGGTGATGCGGCGGAAGGTTTCTGCTAACAGACTGTCACATGACAGTTGGCGGATTTTCGGGCAAGCGCGCGCTGCTTCCGACAAAGGAATCGTATCGGTGACGACCAGTTCATCGAGTGGCGACTGCGAGATACGCTGTATCGCCGGGCCGGACAAGACCGGATGCGTGCAATACGCCAATACTTTTTTCGCGCCACGTGCTTTCAATACTTCGGCGGCTTTGGTCAGCGTGCCGGCGGTATCGACCATGTCATCCATGATCACGCAATTGCGACCTTCGACTTCACCGATGATATTCATCACCTCCGACACATTGGCTTTCGGACGACGCTTGTCGATGATCGCCAAGTCACAGCCGAGGCGTTTGGCCAGTGCACGGGCACGTACCACGCCACCGACGTCAGGCGACACCACCAATAAATCATCGTAGTTTTTGGCGACCAAATCGCCGAGCAAGATCGGTGAAGCGTAAATATTATCAACCGGGATATCGAAGAAACCTTGAATTTGATCGGCATGCAAGTCCATGATCAAGACGCGATCGACACCGGCTTCTTCGAGCATGTTCGCCACCACCTTGGCCGAGATGGCCACACGTGCGGAGCGCGGACGGCGATCTTGGCGGGCATAACCGAAATATGGAATCGCTGCCGTGATGCGACCAGCCGAAGCGCGTTTGAGTGCATCGACCATCAACATGATTTCCATCAGGTTGTCGTTGGTTGGCGCGCAAGTCGATTGCAACACAAATACATCTTTGCCGCGGACATTTTCATTGATCTCGACCATGACTTCACCGTCGGAGAACTTGGAAACATCGGCTTTACCGAGAGGAATGCCCAGTTGCTTGGCTACACCGGCAGCCAATGCAGGATTGGCATTGCCAGTGAAAACCATCATGTTGTCATTTGCGCGCGCGTTTGCCATGGCGAGACCTATCGGCTGAAGGTGAGGGGCTCTGATCATTTTGCATAGACTTTTTGCAAACAATCAAATCTGAAAGTGAAAAAGCCGCCGCACAATTTATGCGGCGGCTTTAATTTAATGGCAGGGGAGGAAGGATTCGAACCTTCGCATGCCGGAATCAAAATCCGGTGCCTTAACCAACTTGGCGACTCCCCTACACAACCGTTTGTCTGTCGTCCGGAATTTGTCGCTATTTTAACGGCAAATCGGCATCAGACCAAATTCTTTTTTACTTCACTAAGTCTGCCATCGGGTGGCGACTCAATGATTTTGCTTTCCAAGCTGTCCAGCGCTGCGGCATTTTCGCTATCACCTCATCGGCTTTCGATTGCTCGAAAAAAGCGCAAAAAACACAAGCTCCTGAACCCGTCATCTTTGCGTTGCCGAATTGTGACAGCCATTGTATGGCTTCGTCAACTACCGGAAACATTGCGCAGGCAATTGTTTGCAGATCATTTTTCCAATGCATTTCAGCAGTGCTGGAAAAGTCCGTTATTCTGACGGGCTTCGTGTCTCTTGTCAACTCCTTGGATGAAAATATTGCAGGAGTAGGTATTTGTACCCCAGGTTCTATCACCACGAACCAGCACTCTGGCGTCGTGATCGCCTGTAATTGTTCACCCACGCCTTCGGCAAAGGCATTTTCACCGAACAGAAAAAACGGCACGTCGGCACCGAGCTGCAAACCCAAGTCCATCAGTTGCGTGCGTGACAATCCGGTAGCCCACAGGTGGTTGAGAGCGATCAGGGTAGTGGCAGCATCGGACGAGCCGCCGCCCAAGCCGCCACCCATGGGCAGCACCTTGTGCAGCGTCAGATCGGCCCCTAAGCGGCAGCCGCTGGCTTGCTGTAGCAAGCGCGCGGCGCGCACGATGAGGTCGCTGTCGGCCGGTACGCCGGCGATGTCATTGCTGCGAATAATCGCGCCATCGTCGCGTACGGCAAAGTCCAGCGTATCGCCATGGTCAAGCAATTGAAACGCAGTTTGCAGCAGATGATAGCCATCGGCGCGCCGGCCGGTAACATGCAGAAATAAATTGAGTTTGGCCGGGGCCGGGCAGTGCTCTAAACGCAGGTGCATGATAGTAAGCCAAATTAGTCAAACGTCATTCAAGGGGCCGAGGCAGTCGGGGGCGCAAGGTAGATGCTGAGGTGAACGGCCCCGGCGGTGGCGGTATCACGTTGCAGTTCCAGGCGTTTCGGTAACTGGCCATCGTCTTGCCAGCTCAGGTAGCGCAGGGTCCAGCCATCGACTTGATAGCGCTGCCCGTTGGCGTTGGTGCTGACAGCGACGCGCGCACCACCGCCAGACTCACGCACAAAGCCTTGCAACCAGTCGCGTAGCCCGGTTACCGGCAGCGGCCACTGCAGGGCCTCGGCCACCAGCAGGTCGAGATTGGCGGCACGGCGTGGCGCTTGGTCGGCGCGTTCCAACATGGCACCGTCGGCGTCGGCGCTGATCTTGGCGACGGTCGATCCCAGCGGCGAGCTCAGTGTCAGTTGTAACTGCGAACCTTCTTGCTCCCAGTCGAAATTACCGGGCAAAAATTGTGGCTTATTGTCTTGCTCATAGTGCAGCGACATTTTTCCGCTCAAATGGATGTGCTCTTGGTAGCTACGTGCCGGGCTGGTGCCGAGGCTAGCGCTGGCGTCGCGTGTGGCGAGCGGTGTCAGGCTGCTGCAGGCGCTTAACAACAACGTCAGCAGCGCGCCGGCGAGGGTCAGCGGCAGTGAAACACGGTCGATAGTGAGAGGCATGGAACGCAGTATCAAAAAAAGCCACGCGCCGCCGTTTTACGAGCGGCGCGTCGGCGTGGTCAATCGTGGATGTTGAGACGTTTGAGCGTACTGTTGAGCGCCGCGTTGTCGGGCGCTTTGGCACGGGCGGCGCGCCAAATTGTGAGTGCTTCATCTTTTTTGCCCAGGCTGAGCAAGACCTCGCCGAGATGCGCGGCGATATCGGCGTCGGGCCGCAAGGTATAGGCGCGTTGCAGGGTTTTAGCGGCATCGTCGAGCAAATTGAGGCGGAAATACGCCCAACCCAGACTGTCGAGTATGAACGGATCATCGGCCGCCAACTGATTGGCTTTCTGGATTAAATTCAGTGCTTCGGTCAGTTGGATATTGCGATCGGCATACGAGTAACCGAGTGCATTGTAGGCATGCTGACTGGTGGGCGCGACGGCGATCACGCGGCGCAGTAATTGCTCCATCTGCGCATACTCTTGCTGCGACTCGAGCAGCATCGCAAAATCGTACATCAGATCGGGATTTTCGGGATGCGCCTTGATGGCTGCTTGCAGTACTGTCGCTGCCGTCACCGTGCGACCACCATCGCGCAGCAGTTGCGCCTCGGTTTGGCGCGCCTGTATTTGCTCTTCCGGGGTGGTGGTTTTCAAGTCTTTGAGCAAGGCGAGGGCGCTATCGAGTTTGCCATCTTTAGCCAGCAAATTCGCGCGCCGCAACTGCACATTGAACCAGACTGGGTTTCTCCCTTCGAAGGCATCGACTTTCGACAGCCAATCTTGGGCGGCGGCGTAATCTTTGCGTTCGATGGCGATGCGCGCCAGATTGATCAGGGCGTTGCTGACGTCGCGATCTTCACTGGTACGTTCGACTGTTTTTAAAAAACGCAGGAAATAGGTTTCCGCATTGCTGAACTGATTTTTTTCCAAGGCCAGCATGCCCAAGGTGTAGATGGCATTGAGGTCGTCCGCTTTTTCATGCAGCAGCCATTCGAATTCGGCTGCGGCCAGATCGAGCTGCTTCAAATCGATCAAGATGCTGGCATAGGCCAGGCGAACATCGCGCGCGCCCGGATTTTTTTTCAAAAATGCCGCCAGTGCCGTGGCCGCTTGTGGCTGCGGTGAGGCTTGCGCGATTGTCAGTATCGCCAGTTGCGAATCGGGCCGTGCCGCCAGCATGGCGCTGGCTTCACTGATGGCGCGTTGGCTGTCGCCCTTGTTGTAGGCACCCTGCGCCAGCGCTAAATGCGCTTCCGGAATCGCCTTGTAGGGGGCCAGGGTTTCTTCGAGCATATCGAAGGCGGCGTTTTTATCGCGTGCGCGTGCCAGCAGTCGCTGTGCTTGCAGCATGATCACCGGATACTGCGCGGCATCGGCATTTTTCAAGCGTTCGGAAAATACGCTGCGGATTTCCGAGAGATTATTGTTCATCACCATGAAGCCGAGATAATACTGTGCTGCTTCATTCGATTCCGGTGCCAGTTCGCGCCACAAGCGTATCGCCGCCAGCGCTTCGCCGGCTTGTTTCACCGATAGCGCGATCTCGGCTGAGCGGCGCGCCAGCCGCGGATCGCGCGTTTGCTGTGCCGCCCCCATCAGGGTGACGTAGGCAGCTTGCCAACTGCCGCGCTGATAAGCGATTTCGGCAGTCAGGATTTTGTACAGTAATTCGTCGCTCAGTGCGACTTTCGGCAAGCCTTCCTGATTTTCAGCCGCGGCCGTGGCAGTGCCGTTGAGGTCTTTGTCGGCCGCCAGCGCAGACTGGGCCGCCGCTTCGGCATGATGTGCCTGTTCGGTTTGGGTTCCGCCATGGCCACCGAAGCCGGCACAGGCCGATAACAGCGCGACACAACTGAGGGTAGCTGCCGGACGGAGTGCGGCTACAATGGAGGTGCTGACAAAAGCTGAAAGTGTTTTCAAAACGTATCCGGAATAAACTGTGATGGCTGATTTTACGCTGAAGTAATCATGGTGTGTGGTCAACGACCGCGCTACTCTGTATCAAATTGCGCAGGTTTGGAAACAGTAACTATCTATAAAGTTCATAATCATGCCTGAATTACCTGAAGTTGAAGTAACACGTCGCGGTTTGGCCCCCCATCTGAGTGGTCGCCGCGTCACTGCCGTGGTCATGCGCCGCGCCGGTTTGCGCTGGCCGTTTCCGCTCGATTTGGCGGCGCTGCTGCACGACAGAAGCATCGTTTCGGTCGGTCGACGTGGCAAATATTTATTATTACATTTTAATCATGGTACGGTGCTGATTCATCTTGGTATGTCCGGACATTTGCGCATCTTGCCAACTGGCACAGAGGCGGCCAAGCATGATCATATTGATATTGTCGTTGGTGATCACTTACTGCGTATGTGTGACCCGCGCCGCTTCGGTGCCGTGCTCTGGCATCCGGACAGTGCCGGGCCACTGGCACAGCATGCTTTGCTGCGCGGCTTGGGGGTCGAGCCGCTTGAGGAGGGCTTCGACGCCGAGCTCTTGTATCGCGCCACGCGCGGCCGCAGCGCCTCGATCAAACAAGCCTTGTTAGCCGGTGATGTGGTGGTCGGGGTGGGGAATATCTATGCTTCTGAGAGTTTGTTCAAGGCCGGCATTAACCCTAAAATTGCCGCCGGCCGCATCGCTCTGGCGCGCTATGCGCTGCTGGTCACGGCAATTCGTGAAACCTTGGCGGCGGCCATCGTGCAAGGCGGCAGCAGTCTGAAAGACTTTATCGGCGTCAATGGCCAGAGCGGTTATTTTCAGCAGAATTATTTCGTCTATAACCGTGCCGGTGCTGCTTGCCGTATTTGCAATAACGAGGTGCGGCAAATTCGTCAGGGCCAGCGCAGCAGCTTTTATTGTGCACATTGTCAAAAATAAAACACTTTTGAGCTGGGATTAACATCTGTTGACTGGTTTTGTACGTATTTTTCAATACTTCCCTATATACTGTTCCAACTAAGAAATTTACTGAGGGAAACATGAGCAATCTGGTTCAAAAATTCCAAGAGTACAGCGAATGGCGCCGAGGTGTCGCCTCCACCCTCGAGCAATATCGTGCCTGGATAAATGGATCGGATTTGGCCGACGCCGCGGCAGACCAACGTCTGTTACGACTCATGGAGCGCTTGGTCGATGATAAACTGACGATTGCCTTTGTCGCCGAGTTTTCGCGCGGCAAATCGGAATTGATCAATGCAATTTTTTTCGCCGACTACGGCCAACGTATTTTGCCCTCTTCGGCCGGTCGCACCACCATGTGCCCGACCGAGTTACTGTACGACGACACGATTCCTCCTTGTATTCGTCTACTGCCGATAGAAACCCGCGCCCAAGCGCAATCGACCAGTGAATACAAAGGCCAAAGTCATGTTTGGACGGTCTTGCCGCTGAATATACAGTCCGGCGATGGTATGCTTGAAGCCTTCAAACAAGTCAGCCTGACCAAAAAGGTCAGTGTCGAAATTGCCAAGTCGTATGGCTTATTCGATGAAGAAGACCCTGATGCCGCGCTGGAGATGGATAGTGATGGCTTGGTTGAAATTTCCCGCTGGCGCCATGCCATCGTCAATTTCCCCCATCCTTTACTCAAAGAGGGCTTGATCATAGTCGATACCCCAGGGCTCAACGCCATCGGTACCGAACCCGAGCTGACCCTCAATCTGATCCCGAATGCCCACGCCGTGTTGTTCATCTTGGCCGCCGATACAGGCGTGACCAAGAGCGATATCGATGTCTGGCGCAATCACATAGGCAGCGGGCCAGGTCGTATGGTGGTGCTCAATAAAATCGACAGCATGTGGGATGAATTGCGCACGCCGGAAGAAATCGAAGCGCAATTGGTACGCCAAGTCAGCACCGTCGCGCACACCTTGGGACTGGGAGAGAAGCAAGTGTTTCCCGTCTCGGCACAAAAAGGCTTGGTGGCAAAAATCAATAAGGATGCACCGCTGCTGGCCAAGAGCCGTTTACCGACGCTGGAATATGCTTTATCGAAGGAATTGATTCCCTCCAAGCAGGACATCATTCGGGCCCAAATGGTTGCGGAAATTCATGAAATCACCCACGCACAGCAAGCGCTGGTCGCGGCGCGCAGTCGCAGCGTGGTCGAGCAAATGTTGGAACTCACGAGTTTGCGCGGCAAAAACATGAATGTGATCGAACACATGATGCGTCGAGTCGATGCCGAGAAAAAAGAATTCGATGCCAGTTTGATACGTATGCAGGGCACCCGTGCCGTGTTTACGCGCTTGTCGACTGAGGTGTATACCAGCTTGGGCATGGATATTTTGCGCGAAGAAATACGCAAAACGCGCTCGGCCATGGAAAACAGTTATTTGTCTATGGGCTTGCGTGAAGCAGTCAGACAATTTTTTGCACAGATTAAGCTTAATTTACTCACCTCAAATCAAAAGACCGATGAAATTTCCGAGATGATGGTCGTCATGTATAGAAAATTTTCCACCGAACATGGCTTGGCACTGACTGCGCCGATGCCATTTTCGCTCGATAAGTACATCAAAGAACTTGAGGCCATCGAAGCTGTTTATCAAAAGCAATTTTCCACTACCACCATGCTGACCAATACACGCGTGGCTTTGGTGCATAAATTTTTTGATTCGGTTGCGGCCCGTGTGAAGCAAAATTTTTTACAAGCCAATAAAGATGTCGAAGCTTGGCAAAAGGTAGTGATGGCACCGCTGGAAGCGCAAATTCGTGAGCATAAGGGGCAATTGAAAAACCGCATGCAATCGATACAGCGCATCCATGTTGCCACCGATAGCTTGGAAGATAGAATTGCCTCATTCGTAACGATGCAGCAAGAAGTCGATGCGCAAAAAGCCCAGCTGACTTTGCTTGAAGAGAATTTAAAAAATGCTTTGTTTGCCGATTTGAATAAGTTGAAGATTGCTGCCTGATTTAATGAAAGCTCGTATTGCGGCCGTCGCCGCCGCCCAATTCACCCACCCTGAGTATCTCGATCCGAGTTTTTCCCACGCCCTGATAAGGTGGCAAAAAAGCGCCGGTCGGCATGCCTTGCCTTGGCAACAAAGCCGCGCCGCCTACCGCGTTTGGCTGTCAGAAATCATGCTGCAGCAAACCCAGGTGACGGCGGTGATTCCGTATTATCAAAAATTTTTGCACAGCTTTCCCACCGTACAAGCGCTGGCAGCCGCACCGGCGCAAGCGGTGATGGAGCATTGGAGCGGCCTCGGCTACTACACGCGGGCGCGGAATTTACACCAATGCGCCAAACAAGTGGTGGCTGAGTATGCCGGCGAATTTCCAGCCGATCCAGGCTTGCTGGCGCAATTGCCTGGCATCGGTCGCTCGACTGCCGCAGCGATTACGGCATTTTCTTATGGCACCGTGGCGGCTATTCTCGACGGTAATGTGAAGCGGGTGTTTGCCCGAGTGTTTGGTATTGCCGGTTATCCCGGCAGCAAGCCGGTTGAAACCCTGATGTGGCAACGTGCCGAAGCCTTGTTGCCAGAGACTGAAATTGAAGCCTATACGCAAGGCTTGATGGACCTCGGTGCCACCGTCTGCACCCGTAGTCGACCGCAATGTGGGATTTGTCCTATGCAAGCCCGCTGTGTAGCTTATGCGCAAGATCGTACCGCAGAACTGCCGACCAGAAAACCAAAAAAAGCGCAAAGGCACAAGCAAGCCTTGATGCTGGTAATGATCAACGATCGCCAGGTTTTGCTGGAACGCCGCCCTGACAGCGGTATCTGGGGTGGCTTGTTATCGTTGCCGGAATTTGATGGTATGCAGGAACACGATGAGGCTACGCACGCCGCGGCCCAGCTCGACCCGGCCTTACACACGTTGATTGCCCGCTTCGGCCAAGCCGCAGCCTTGCGCCCCTTGCCACCGATAGAGCATGTGTTTACCCATTTCAAATTACACATACAGCCTTGTTTGGTTGAGTTGCACCAACGCTATCATTTTGCCGGACAAGACCAGTATGTGTGGACCAATTTAAGCGAGCTGGCGACGGCGGCCTTGCCGGCACCGATCAAGACACTGTTGTTATCGCTACAGCACGAAGCCGAGCCGGCTGGCTATCCTTCTTAATCAGCGGGAGCTGACCGTGTCCTTGCGCCACCTGCTCGTCGTCTTGTTATTCGCCTGTGCTGGCTTGCCGGTGCAGGCTGGCACGGTGCTGCGCGCCTGTCGCTTGCCCGATTTTCCGCAAGAAGTACGCTGCGGTCAGATTGAGCGTGCGCTCGACCCAGCTGCGCCGCAGGGCAAGAAAATCACCGTGCACTACGTGGTGCTGCCCTCGCAAGATAAAAATAAACTCAGCGATGCCGTGTTTCTGCTGGCCGGTGGGCCAGGTCAGAGTGCCATCGCGCTGGCAGCCACTGCTCAGGCCTTGTTGGGTCGGCTCAATCAGCGTCGTGACTTGGTGTTCATCGATCAGCGTGGCACTGGCCGCAGCGCGCCGCTGAATTGTCCGAGCTCGGCAGGCGATGCCGGCTTGGCCAGTTTGCCGCAAAGCTTGGCGCAAGCGCGATCCTGCCTGCAACAATTGCAAAGCTTGCCGTATGGCGATTTGCGTTTTTTCAGCACCAGCATTGCCGTGCAAGATATCGAGGCGGTGCGCTTGCAATTAAGCTATCCGCGTATCAATGTGCTCGGTATCTCTTACGGTAGCCGGGTCGGTTTGGAATACCAGCGCCAATTCCCGCAGGCGCTGCGGCGTTTGGTGCTCGATGGCGTGGTAGCACCGAGCTTGGGCTTGCCGAATCAGGATGCGCAAGTGGCGCTCGATGCCGTGTTTGCCGATTGCGCTAAACAAGCAGCCTGTGGTGCCAGCTATCCGGACTTGCCGCGGCGCTGGAAAGAATTGCTCAATAGCTTGCCCCGTCCGATACGCCTGACCCATCCCCGCCTGGGCACCCCCCTGCAGTTGACGATGCGGCGAGAAATCTTGCTCAATCTGGTACAAACCAGTTTGTACCAAGCCGAGCAGGCGGCCGCCTTACCGTATTTAATCAGTGCCGCGTGGCGCGGTGACTTCGCCCCGCTCATCACCGTCAGTGCCGCCACCAATGCCGCAACTGCCGGCGCAATCGCCGACGGCATGCACTTCTCAGTTTGGTGTAGCGAAGCCTATGCGCGCCCCTTGGCCGCACCGCAGGATGACTTCGATGCCAATACTCGGCAGTTTTACGATCAAGTCTGCCGCGACTGGCCGCGTGCCAACATCCCGGCAGGTTTTTTTACACTGCCTGCGGCCGCCTCACCGGTATTGCTACTGAGCGGCGGCATCGATCCGGTCACGCCGATACGGCATGGTGCCGCGGTCAGCGCGGCACTCGGCCCACTCGCCTTGCATCTGACACTAGAGCATGCCGGCCACGGCATGCTGGCACAAGGCTGTGTGCGTGAGCTGGTATTTCATTTCATCGATGCCGCCACGGCTGCCGCTGCCCTTGAACTTGGTACCGGCTGCCTGCGGCCGATTCCGCGCGCGCTGGCGTGGCAGCCGCTGACACCGGCGGGTTTGCCATGATAGAAATCGATGATGTCGTTAAACACTTTAGGCTGCCGGCCCCTGGTGTGATGGGCTGGTTCGGGCGCGGCCATGCTGCCACGGTCGCGGCCGTCAATGGCCTGAGCCTGCGTGCCGAGGACGGCTGCATCACCGGCTTATTGGGGGCCAATGGTGCCGGCAAAACCACCGCCCTGCGCATGGTGGCCGGTTTGCTGGCACCCGATCGCGGCACGCTGCGCGTCGATGGCCTAGCCGTTTGTGCCGGACAGGTGAGCACGCAAGCGCGGTTAGGAATTTTATCTGACGCCCGCGGTTTGTACCCACGCTTAAGCGCGCGCGAAAACATTGAATACTACGGCTTATTGCATGGCATGTCGGCGGCGGCGGCGCGACGACGCTGTGAGCAACTGGCGCACTGGCTCGATATGGGCCATTTGCTCGAGCGTCGCTGTGCTGGTTTCAGTCAGGGTGAACGCATGAAAACGGCGCTGGCACGCGCCTTAGTGCATGATCCGCACAATATTATTCTCGATGAACCGACCAATGGTCTTGATGTGCTCGCCAATCGTGCTTTGCGCGAATTTTTACGTTGGCTACGTGCGCCCGAAGGCGGTGGAAAATGCATTATTTTTTCTACTCATATCATGCCCGAGGTTGAGCGTTTGTGCGATCGCGTGGTGGTGATTGCCGCCGGTCGCACCGTCGCCGAGGGTAGCGTGGCACAATTACTGGCGCAGGCGCAGGAAGCAGATTTTGAAGATGCCTTCGTCAAGCTGGCGTTCGCCGATACGATGGCCGAGCGCGCGGGGGGACGATGAAACGCAGCCTGATTATCGTGCGCAAAGAATTGCTCGATGCGCTGCGTGACCGCCGCACTTTGTTGACCGCACTGCTCAGTTCCATGTTGGCCGTGCCTTTATTGTTATTGATTTTTTCAGTTCTGCTGGCCCAAATGGAAAGCCAAGACGAGCGTCGCAGTGTGCTGGTAGTTGGTATCGCAGCGGCACCCGAATTGGAAAATTTCATCTTACGCAATGCTTATCAAATTGTGCCGGCACCGGCCGATTATGTCGCTAAATCGCGCAGTAAAGAACTCGACGCGCCGGTCTTAATCATACCGGCCGATTTTTCAAAAAAACTCGCCGCCGGTGAAAAAGTCAGTTTGGAAATTGCCTATGACAGCGGCAACCGCCCGGCCCAGTTCGGAGTCCGCGCACTGCGCCGCTTGTTGACTGCCTATGCGCAGGAAACCACGCTGCGTTTGCTGAGCCTGCGTGGCGTATCGACAGAATTGCTGCAGATGGTAGAGATCCGCGAACGCAATGTGCAGGCGGCCGAAAGCCGCAAAGGCAGCTTGACCGAAATGTTGCCGATGATGGTCATGATGGCCATCGTCATCAGTGGCATGGTCGCTGCCATCGATAGCACGGCCGGCGAACGCGAGCGCGGTTCACTCGAACCCTTGATGATGAATCCCTTGAGCGGTACGCAATTGGCGCTCGGTAAATGGGGCGCGGTGACACTGCTGAGTTGGACTGTGGCAAGCTTAACAATCGCCAGTTTTTTTCCGGCGCAGTGGCTGCTGCGCAGTGATACCCTGCGTGCCGAGTTCCAGTTCGGTCCAGCTGATGCGGGGAATTTTTTATTAATCCTGCTGCCGCTGGCGGCCTTAGTGGCGGCACTACAAATTGCGATTGCACTCGACTGTAAAACTTACAAGGAAGCGCAAGTCAGAAATCAGCTCGTGACGATCTTGATACCCTTGGTCAGTTTACTGCCTGTGCTGTTCCCCGGCCGCGAACCGACTTGGTTTCAATGGCTGCCGGTGCTGGCGCAAAACCAAATGATGAACCAAGTGCTGAAGGGACAGCCACCCACACTGGCGGCGTTGCTGGCGGCCGCCTTGGTGTGCGCGGTGCTGACGCTGTTGGTGTTGTATCGCATCGCGCGTAAGATGCGCCGGGTCGTGTTGGAAGGCTGAAAGTTTTTCCAGCAGGCTACAATCATTCCTCTCAAATTAATGCTGAATTTTTTTGGTGAAAAAATTTTCTCAGTATCAATTTTCCTTCAAGTAATTTCCATAAATTGCGACACAGCATTTAAAAAAATGCTGTGGGTAAACTCCGCGTGCAGTGAAATTTCCCACTCAGAAATTTAATTTTTCGCCCCTGTTGCTGGCTTGCGACGAAATTATTCTTGATGTGCTGAACGGTCAACAAATAGCCTATTTTTCTATATTTTTAATATTTTAAAATTGACAATTATTTTGCGCGGTCGCTAAATATCTGAGATAGATCTTTTTACATCAGCTTATTTTTATCAGTTTCTTTTGTTTGGTTTCCTCCAATCAACTGCTGAGAGAATTCCATGAAAAATAGTCGTCACCTGCTTGTTTGCCGATTCAATTTTCGGCCAAGCATACTGAGCATTTCCCTGTGTTTCATGCCCACTGCAGCGATCGGTGTCACGCCTTTGAATGCGACCATCGTCAATGGTCAAGTGGTGATCACGCAAAACGGTAAGGTGATGACGGTGACCAATAGCCCGAATGCCATCATTAAATGGAATGGCTTCAATATTGCTGTCGATGAGGTCGTCCGATTTGCCCAGCAGAATGCCAATAGCGCGGTATTGAACCGTGTCAGTGGCGTCGCACCGAGCAGCATCTTGGGTACGCTGACTTCGAATGGGCGGGTATTTTTAATCAATCCTAACGGCATCGTATTCGGTGCCGGTGCGCGCGTCGATACGGCGGGCTTAGTGGCATCAACGCTGGCATTGAGTGATAAAGATTTTCTTAATGGGAATTATTCATTTCAAAAAAACGGCCTGGGAGAAAACGTCACCAACAACGGCACGCTGATCAGCAATGCCGGCAGTATCGCCTTGCTCGGCAACACGGTACAAAATAATGGCATCATCAAAGCCGATCACGGCAGCATCATGTTATTGGCCGGTCAAAGTGTCACCTTAGTCGATATCTATAATCCGGCCTTGTCACTGGTGGTGACGGCACCGGACAATAAAGTGATTAATCTGGGGTCATTGCTTGGCAATGGCTTGAAGGCGGCCTTGATTGCGCATGACATCCAAGTATCGGGGCTTATTAATGCCAATACTGCGGCGCTCAATGAACATGGTGAGGTGGTGATTAAAGCCAGTGGCACGGCGTATGTTGATGGCACGATTACAGCCACCAACGCCGCTGCGTTAGCATCGATCAATTTACCTGATCCGAGTACGCAAAAACGCTGGCAAAACGCGCAGCAAGACGCCAACTATGGTAAGGGCGGGCAAGTTCAGATACTGGGAGAAACGCTCACCCTGACCAGCACGGCACAGCTCAATACTTCCGGCAGGTTAGGCGGCGGCAGTATATTTCTAGGCGGTGGCTATCAAGGGAAAAATGCCGACCTGCCCAATGCCTTAACGACGACTGTCGCGCCCGGTGCAACACTGCATGCCGATGCGCTGGAGTATGGTCATGGTGGTGAAATTATCGTTTGGTCTGATAAGCAAACCCATGCCGGCGGGACGCTGACCGCACGCGGCGGGCTGCTCGGTGGGGATGGTGGTTTGGTAGAAACCTCCGGTAAGCAGAGCTTGAATGTCGCCGACATCAGCGTCGATGCGAGCGCACGCAATCACAGCGCTAGCAACGGCACTTGGTTGATGGATCCGACAAATATTACTATCGTTTCTGGTGCTGCCAGCGGTGGTGGTTTTAATGTTAGCAGCGTTAAAGATGGGGATATCAATGCCGCCTTGAATGGCGGTACCAATGTCGTGATCGATACGCATATCAATAACACGACTGGTAACGTCGGCAATGTGCTTTTCAGCGGCACAGCCGATGCAGGCGGTGCAGCGATCATTAATAAAACTTTGGGTGGAAACACGAATTTGACCGTCAATGCCGACCAAAATATTACTCTCGATGCCGGCGCCCGCATTCTTGCCAGCGGCATCGGTACGCTCAATGTCGCACTCAATACGCGCGCCAACAGCAGCCTCATCACCGATCTGGGTGGTTTAAGCATCAATGGCGTGGCCGGTGTGCAGACCATACAAACGAATGGTGGCAACGTCAATTTCAACGGCGGGGTCGGTGGCACACTCGGTATCAGCAGCATGTATATGAATAACGGTCAAATTTCGACACAAGGCGGCGATTTCAATCTCAATGCCAGCAGTTCAAAATCAACGGTTGATGTGGGTAACAGTATTCTCTCTATTAACAGCTCCAACATTGCTGTGGCGGCCGGCGGCGTCACCATCAATGGAAACTTCGACGCCAATACTGCCAGCGCTGGTCAATACAGCGACATGTTTTTGTCTGCGTCAACCATCAAGGCGACCGGCAGCAAGCCTATTAATATCACGCTCTCGCATGATAACAATGCCACCTTCACCAACTACGGTATGTATATCAACAATGCCTCGACGATACAGCATGATGGCAGTGGAGATATTACGTTGATTAATTCGCATCAGCGTCTTGGTGTGGCCGGCGATGGCGGTGGGCCGGTAAACAATACAGCGATCTACGTGCGCAATAGCAGCCATATTTTACAAAATGGCAGCGGCAATATCACCATCGATGCCGCCGCCGGTGACGTCTACCGCAATGCCGCACCGTTTCGTATGATTGACCTCACCGATAGCATCGTGGCGGTGAATGGTGATGTCAATATTCATATGCCGGTTAATAATATTTACGATATCACCACCGGCACGTATAAAAATACCGGTTTGGATGTGGGCTTGTATGGAACTATCGGCGGGAACAATGTTTCGCTGACGACGAATAACGACAAGTTGAAATCGTCAGAACTGGTGCTCAATCAATTGACGATTAACGCCCATAATAATCTGACACTGGAGGGCAGTGGCATCATACAAAATACCGGTGTCAATAACCCTGCACTCAATCATTTCAATGTCGGCGGTACCGTTATTTTCACGCCGGTTGGCGTGGTAGTCGATGTCGGTGGTGCCGCGGCGAAGGCCAATGATACCTCGGGCATCAGTGATGGATTTTTGACGGCCTTGGGCGGGGCAAATATATTTGCTATCGATCTCAGTCAAGCGAGTGGCGTGAATTTTAATCCAGGTAATACGGTCAATTTTACCAAGGGCATCAGCATCAGCTCCACCAGCGCTACCGTTCCCTTCAATGTTACTGGGACATTGAGCGGACAAACTGTGAGTATTGCTACCAGCGGGCCAGTGTCGGTCAGTGGGACGGTTCACAGTGTTGCCGGCACCAGTATCACGGCTAACTCTTTGACGGAAACAGCTAGCGGCAGCATCAGCAGCAGCGCTGGTAATGTGCTGATAGCAGGAACGACGGTGACTGATGTCGCTGGTGCGGCCAATTCCGCAGGAAACAATGTGACCATAGGTAGTGTCACGAGTAGCACGACCGTTGAGGGTACGAGTGCTCTCACAGCCGGTCAACAAGTGATTATTCTCGGCATACCGGTGACGGTGGCGGCGAATAGCACCTTAACTGGTAATAACGGTATCAGTGTCATCAGCGGAGGTGACGCCACCATCGCCGGTACGCTCAGCGGTGGTGCTGGTGCTGCGAGCTTGAATGCAGCCGGTGCGATGATGGTTGCTGGCGGTAGCGTAGCCGGTGCAACGGGTGTCACGATAGTCGGTGTTAATAGCACCGAAGTTGATGGTGCAGCTAACAGCAGCGGTGGCTTGGTAACGATTGGTAATGCCGCCAGCAACGCACCGGTCACCTTGGGTAGTACTGGCACGGTGACCGCGCAAAGTGTCAAGATCAATGGTGCCGCGAATGTAACGGTAGCCGGTGTCGTCAACAGCGTCGGTGATGCCTTAGTCAGCGGTAGCAATGTGCAGGAAGCAGCCAGCGGCAGCGTCAACAGCAGCGCTGGTAATGTGCTGATGGCAGGAACGACGGTGACTGATGTTGCTGGTGCGGCGAACTCTACAACGGGCAATGTGACGATAGGCAGCGTGACGAGTAGCACGACCGTTGAGGGTACGAGTGCTCTCACAGCCGGTCAACAAGTGATTATTCTCGGCATACCGGTGACGGTGGCGGCGAATAGCACCTTAACTGGTAATAACGGTATCAGTGTCATCAGCGGAGGTGACGCCACCATCGCCGGTACGCTCAGCGGTGGTGCTGGTGCTGCGAGCTTGAATGCAGCCGGTGCGATGATGGTTGCTGGCGGTAGCGTAGCCGGTGCAACGGGTGTCACGATAGTCGGTGTTAATAGTACCGAAGTTGATGGTGCTGCGAACAGTAGCGGTGGCTTGGTAACGATTGGTAATGCCGCCAGCAACGCACCGGTCACCTTGGGCAGTACAGGAACAGTGACCGCGCAAAGTGTCAAGATCAATGGTGCAGCGAATGTGACGGTAGCTGGTGTAGTTAACAGCGTCGGCGACGCCTTAGTCAGCGGTAGCAATGTGCAGGAAGCAGCCAGCGGCAGCGTCAACAGCAGCGCTGGTAATGTGCTGATAGCAGGAACGACGGTGACTGATGTCGCTGGTGCGGCTAATTCCGCAGGAAACAATGTGACCATAGGTAGTGTCACGAGTAGCACGAAAGTGGAAGGTACGAGTGCGCTGAAGGCCGGTCAACAAGTGATCATTCTCGGCATACCGGTAAATATCGCGGCGAACAGCACACTGACCGGCGCACAGGGTATCAACGTCACCAGCGGTGGTGATGCCACCATCGCCGGCACGCTCAGTGGTGGCGCTGGTAGCGCGAACTTGAATGCAGCGGGTGCGATGATGGTTGCCGGCGGCAGCGTAGCCGGTGCAACGGGTGTCACGATAGTCGGTGTTAATAGCACTGAAGTTGATGGTGCAGCTAATAGCAGCGGTGGCCTGGTCACCATCGGTAATGCGGCTAGCAGCGCACCGGTGACCTTGGGCAGTACAGGAACAGTGACAGCACAAAGCGTCAAGATCAATGGTGCAGCGAATGTGACGGTAGCTGGTGTAGTTAACAGCGTCGGCGACGCCTTAGTCAGCGGTAGCAATGTGCAGGAAGCAGCCAGCGGCAGCGTCAACAGCAGCGCTGGTAATGTGCTGATAGCAGGAACGACGGTGACTGATGTCGCTGGTGCGGCCAATTCCGCAGGAAACAATGTGACCATAGGTAGTGTCACGAGTAGCACGAAAGTGGAAAGTACGAGTGCGCTGAAGGCCGGTCAACAAGTGATCATTCTCGGCATACCGGTAAATATCGCGGCGAACAGCACACTGACCGGCGCACAGGGTATCAACGTCACCAGCGGTGGTGATGCCACCATCGCCGGCACGCTCAGTGGTGGCGCTGGTAGCGCGAACTTGAATGCAGCGGGTGCGATGATGGTTGCCGGCGGCAGCGTAGCCGGTGCAACGGGTGTCACGATAGTCGGTGTTAATAGCACCGAAGTTGATGGTGCTGCGAACAGTAGCGGTGGCTTGGTAACGATTGGTAATGCCGCCAGCAACGCACCGGTCACCTTGGGTAGTACTGGAACTGTGACCGCGCAAAGCGTCAAGATCAATGGTGCCGCGAATGTGACGGTAGCTGGTGTCGTCAACAGCGTCGGTGATGCACTGGTTAGCGGTAGCAATGTCCAAGAAGCGGCAAGCGGCAGCGTCAACAGCAGCGCTGGTAATGTGCTGATGGCAGGAACAACGGTGACCGATGTTGCTGGTGCGGCGAACTCTACAACGGGCAATGTGACGATAGGTAGTGTCACGAGTAATACGACAGTCGAAGGCACGAGCGCACTCACTGCGGGTCAACAAGTGATCATTCTCGGCATACCTGTGACGGTGGCTGCGAACAGCACCTTAACTGGTAATAACGGTATCAGCGTTACCAGCGGTGGTGATGCCACCATCGCCGGTACGCTCAGCGGTGGTGCTGGTACTGCGAGCTTGAATGCAGCCGGTGCGATGATGGTTGCCGGCGGCAGCGTAGCCGGTGCAACGGGTGTCACGATAGTCGGTGTTAATAGTACCGAAGTTGATGGTGCTGCGAACAGTAGCGGTGGCCTGGTCACCATCGGTAATGCGGCTAGCAGCGCACCGGTGACCTTGGGTAGCACAGGAACGGTGACGGCACAAAGTGTCAAGATCAATGGTGCCGCGAATGTAACGGTAGCTGGTGTCGTCAACAGCGTCGGCGACGCCTTAGTCAGCGGTAGCAATGTGCAGGAAGCAGCCAGCGGCAGCGTCAACAGCAGCGCTGGTAATGTGCTGATGGCAGGAACAACGGTGACCGATGTTGCTGGTGCGGCGAACTCTACGCTCGGCAATGTGACGATAGGCAGCGTGACGAGTAATACGACAGTCGAAGGCACGAGCGCACTCACAGCAGGTCAACAAGTAATCATACTCGGCATACCGGTCAATATTGCGGCCGGCAGCAGCTTGACCGGTAATAACGGTATCAGTGTCACCAGCGGTGGCGATGCGACAATCGCCGGCGCTCTCAGCGGTGGTGCTGGTACTGCGAGCTTGAATGCAGCCGGTGCGATGATGGTTGCTGGCGGCAGCGTAGCCGGTGCAACGGGTGTCACGATAGTCGGTGTTAATAGTACCGAAGTTGATGGTGCTGCGAACAGCAGCGGTGGCTTGGTAACGATTGGTAATGCCGCCAGCAACGCACCGGTCACCTTGGGTAGTACTGGCACGGTGACCGCGCAAAGTGTCAAGATCAATGGTGCCGCGAATGTAACGGTAGCCGGTGTCGTCAACAGCGTCGGCGACGCCTTAGTCAGCGGTAGCAATGTGCAGGAAGCAGCCAGCGGCAGCGTCAACAGCAGCGCTGGTAATGTGCTGATAGCAGGAACGACGGTGACTGATGTCGCTGGTGCGGCCAATTCCGCAGGAAACAATGTGACCATAGGTAGTGTCACGAGTAGCACGAAAGTGGAAGGTACGAGTGCGCTGAAGGCCGGTCAACAAGTGATCATTCTCGGCATACCGGTAAATATCGCGGCGAACAGCACACTGACCGGCGCACAGGGTATCAACGTCACCAGCGGTGGTGATGCCACCATCGCCGGCACGCTCAGTGGTGGCGCTGGTAGCGCGAACTTGAATGCAGCGGGTGCGATGATGGTGGCTGGCGGCAGCGTAGCCGGTGCAACGGGTGTCACGATAGTCGGTGTTAATAGCACTGAAGTTGATGGTGCAGCTAACAGCAGCGGTGGCCTGGTCACCATCGGTAATGCGGCTAGCAGCGCACCGGTGACCTTGGGTAGCATAGGAACGGTGACGGCACAAAGTGTCAAGATCAATGGTGCCGCGAATGTAACGGTAGCTGGTGTCGTCAACAGCGTCGGCGACGCCTTAGTCAGCGGTAGCAATGTGCAGGAAGCAGCCAGCGGCAGCGTCAACAGCAGCGCTGGTAATGTGCTGATAGCAGGAACGACGGTGACTGATGTTGCTGGTGCGGCGAACTCTACAACGGGCAATGTGACGATAGGCAGCGTGACGAGTAGCACGACCGTTGAGGGTACGAGTGCACTCACTGCGGGTCAACAAGTGATTATTCTCGGCATACCTTTGACGGTGGCGGCGAACAGCACCTTAACTGGTAATAACGGTATCAGCGTCACCAGCGGAGGTGACGCCACAATCGCCGGTACGCTCAGTGGTGGCGCTGGTAGCGCGAACTTGAATGCAGCCGGTGCGATGATGGTTGCTGGCGGTAGCGTAGCCGGTGCAACGGGTGTCACGATAGTCGGTGTTAATAGTACCGAAGTTGATGGTGCTGCGAACAGTAGCGGTGGCCTGGTCACCATCGGTAATGCGGCTAGCAGCGCACCGGTGACCTTGGGTAGCACAGGAACGGTGACGGCACAAAGTGTCAAGATCAATGGTGCCGCGAATGTAACGGTAGCTGGTGTCGTCAACAGCGTCGGCGACGCCTTAGTCAGCGGTAGCAATGTGCAGGAAGCAGCCAGCGGCAGCGTCAACAGCAGCGCTGGTAATGTGCTGATAGCAGGAACGACGGTGACTGATGTTGCTGGTGCAGCGAACTCTGCAACGGGCAATGTGACGATAGGCAGCGTGACGAGTAGCACGACCGTTGAGGGTACGAGTGCACTCACTGCGGGTCAACAAGTGATTATTCTCGGCATACCGGTGACGGTGGCGGCGAACAGCACCTTAACTGGTAATAACGGTATCAGCGTCACCAGCGGAGGTGACGCCACAATCGCCGGAACGCTCAGCGGTGGTGCTGGTACTGCGAGCTTGAATGCAGCCGGGGCGATGATGGTGGCCGGCGGCAGCGTAGCGGGAGCGACAGGTGTGACGATAGTCGGTGTCAACGGTACCGAAGTGGATGGTGCTGCGAACAGTAGCGGTGGCCTGGTCACCATCGGTAATGCGGCTAGCAACGCACCGGTCACCTTGGGTAGTACTGGAACTGTGACCGCGCAAAGCGTCAAGATCAATGGTGCCGCGAATGTGACGGTAGCCGGTGTGGTCAACAGCGTCGGCGACGCCTTAGTCAGCGGTAGCAATATGCAGGAAGCAGCCAGCGGCAGCGTCAACAGCAGCGCTGGTAATGTGCTGATAGCAGGAACGACGGTGACTGATGTTGCTGGTGCGGCGAACTCTACGCTCGGCAATGTGACGATAGGCAGCGTGACGAGTAATACGACAGTCGAAGGCACGAGCGCACTCACAGCAGGTCAACAAGTAATCATACTCGGCATACCGGTCAATATTGCGGCCGGCAGCAGCTTGACCGGTAATAACGGTATCAGTGTCACCAGCGGTGGCGATGCGACAATCGCCGGCGCTCTCAGCGGTGGTGCTGGTACTGCGAGCTTGAATGCAGCCGGGGCGATGATGGTGGCCGGCGGCAGCGTAGCGGGAGCGACAGGTGTGACGATAGTCGGTGTCAACGGTACCGAAGTGGATGGTGCTGCGAACAGTAGCGGTGGCCTGGTCACCATCGGTAATGCGGCTAGCAACGCACCGGTCACCTTGGGTAGTACTGGAACTGTGACCGCGCAAAGCGTCAAGATCAATGGTGCAGCGAATGTGACGGTAGCTGGTGTCGTCAACAGCGTCGGCGACGCCTTAGTCAGCGGTAGCAATGTGCAGGAAGCAGCCAGCGGCAGCGTCAACAGCAGCGCTGGTAATGTGCTGATAGCAGGAACGACGGTGACTGATGTTGCTGGTGCGGCGAACTCTACAACGGGCAATGTGACGATAGGCAGCGTGACGAGTAGCACGACCGTTGAGGGTACGAGTGCACTCACTGCGGGTCAACAAGTGATTATTCTCGGCATACCTTTGACGGTGGCGGCGAACAGCACCTTAACTGGTAATAACGGTATCAGCGTCACCAGCGGAGGTGACGCCACAATCGCCGGTACGCTCAGTGGTGGCGCTGGTAGCGCGAACTTGACTGCAGCCGGTGCGATGATGGTTGCTGGCGGCAGCGTAGCCGGTGCAACGGGTGTCACGATAGTCGGTGTTAATAGTACAGAAGTCGATGGTGCTGCGAACAGTAGTGGTGGTCTGGTCACGATTGGCAATGCGGCCAGCAGCGCTCCGGTCACCTTGGGCAGCAGCGGTACCGTGACGGCACAAAGCGTCAAGATCAATGGCGCAGCGAATGTGACGGTAGCCGGCGTGGTCAACAGCGTTGGTGATGCGCTGGTTAGCGGTAGCAATGTGATCGAAACTGCAACGGGCAGCGTCAACAGCAGCAATGGCAATGTACTGGTGGCAGGCACGACGGTGACCGATGTCGCTGGTGCAGCGAACTCTACGCTCGGCAATGTGACGATAGGCAGTGTCACGAGTAACACAATAGCTAAGGGTACGAGCGCGCTGCAAGCAGGTCAACAAGTGATCGTTCTCGGCATACCGGTGACTGTGGCTGCGAGCAGCATCTTGAGTGGTAGTAACGGTATCAGTGTGGCCAGCGGAGGCGACGCCACGATCGCTGGTACGCTTAGAGGTGGTTCCGGTAGTGCCACGCTGAACGCGGTCGGTAAGATGACTCTCACCAGTAGTGGCAGCGTGCGGAGTGCTGGGAACGTGACAGTTGCTGGTGCCGGCGCGACGGCAGTAACAGGTGCGGTCGACAGCGTTGCTGCGGTGGCGACGATAGGGGACATTCACAGCGATACGACGATAGACAGCAATGCCAATCTGCATGGCGGTATTAAAGTGGTGATCTTAGGAAAAAATGCCGCTCCCGCCGCTCCCGCCGCTCCCGCCGCTCCCACTGCTTCCGTCACTCCCGCCGCCATTCTTGCCAGTTACCCAATAGACGAAACACTGCTCAACGAAGTGATTGCAGACGCAGAAGGTTGGCTCACTACACCGATCGATAATGTAAAAAAACGGAGTTCGTACATTAATTCTCGCTAGGCGATCGCGCATCAGCCCATTGCCTCATGCTGATGCGAGATGCCTTGTTTGAAACCGACGATTTTTCTCAATTATTTAAAGTTCCTGTGGATATGACCTCAAAATACATTTGTGTTTGCTTGTTCTCTGTCATCGTCTTCACGGCATCTGCCGGTGCGACCGAAACCCCTACTGTGCGCTTTGATACGGTGAAAACCGAAGTTGAGCAAGGAGTTGATGAAACTGTGGTCAAGCGCGCGCTGGCTCTGAGCGCAACAACTAAGGGTACGAGTATGGATGATGTTGAGCGCGCCCGTTTGGCTTTGCAGCATGCGCTAGATCAACTGGCAGAAAACCATTTTCTAGTGACTGTTCCAGCGCAAACGATCAGCCAAAATACGGTCACATTGCATGTTTCAGTACGCAAAATGCCGCTCTTGAAAGCACTGAATGTTACGGACGCAGCTGGCTTTACTGCCGATAATATTCGGCGTTCTATTCCTAGCCTCCAAGTTGGGCAGCCGGTTGATTTGGATTTGCTGGATCGTCAGTTGCGGTTGGCTCAAACTAATCCCAGCAAAGACTTGAATGCGAAATTAATACCGCAATCAGATGGTTTATCGGCCGACATCAGTACCAGCACCGCTCGTGCCGATAAGGGCTACGTAACGGTTGATAATTTCGGCACCATACCTGGTTATGACCAGGTGGCGCGTATAAATCTCGGTTACTTGCATGGTAATCTCAGCGGCCGTGATGATGTGCTGAAACTGAATATTTTAGGCCAACAGGAAGCGAGCGCGATTTCTACCGGCTATACCCTGCCTTTGTATGCCAATGCACAAAGTATCGAGTTTTACGGTGCTTACAGTAAATCCAATCCTGGCAATGTTGATGTGTTTCATATCAGTGGTGCCGGTCATAATTTGGGCTTGCGTTGGAATTATGTCTTGCCACGATTTGGTAGCAGCGATGCCTTCACAGTGAGCGCCGGTTATCGTTACAGTCACTATGATAACGACGTGACGTTCAATTACGATAGCAGCCAAACAGCCTTGGTGCCGAGTGTCAGTACTTCACTCATCACACTCGGCGTGAATGGATTACTCAATCTGAATGTGACGACTAGCTTGTCGGCCGATGTGGTGCTCAGCCATAACTTTTCCGGGCAATTAGCCTCAGATAATTCGGCTGCACTAGGAAAAAGTCGTGTTGGAGCAGAGGGGAATTACACTCTGCTGAACTATAGTTTCAGTCTGCATACCAGCGTGGCGGACTGGCTGTTGCAGAGTAATATATCCGGCCAATCAGCTAATCGCCCTTTGGTTTCGGGCGAACAAGTGTATATTGCAGGCCCGAATGCGGTGCGTGGTTTTAAGAATGGTCTGCTCGGGGGGGATAGTGGTGTGACGGGCCGCGTTGAGTTAATCACCCCGAATTTAAGTACTGACATGCTGGCGCTGCGACTCTACAGCTTTTACGATGCCGGCCATGTTGCGCGTAAAGCGGCACAGAGTGGAGAAATTGCCAGCGCCAATCTGAGCTCGATTGGCGTGGGCATGAAAATGCAGTGGAAATTTTTGAATGCGGATATTTATTATGCACAAAAATCAGCGGGCCGAAGCTATGACACGACGGCCCGTGCCGGTGGGATGTGGGCCAGTGTCGGTGGCATATTTTAATGAAAAACCGGCTTGGTGTTACTGTAAGCGTCGGTGCCGCACCAATACCTGCTCGGTCGGTCGGAAAAAAGCACTGAGTTTTTCCACCATATACACCGAGCGATGCTGTCCGCCGGTGCAGCCGATGGCAATGGTTAAATAACTGCGGTTATCGGCCTTGAAGGCCGGTATCCATTTGGTGAGAAAACTGAGAATATCTTCATACATCTCGAGTGCCATCTTCTGTTGTTCGAGAAAGGCCACTACCGGTGCATCGCGTCCGGTGAGCGCACGCAGTTTCAGATCGTAATGCGGATTGGGCAGCATTCTGACATCGAATACCAGATCAGCATCGAGCGGTACGCCGCGTTTGAAGGCGAACGATTCGAACATCAGTGTCAGCGGCGCGTGACGGATATGGATTAATTGCTTGATCCAGGAACGTAACTGGTTGGCGCTCAGATCGGTGGTATCGATGACATGCCCCAATGCTTGAAGACCGGCCAAAATTTCTCGTTCTTCTTCAATACATTCGGTCAGGCTCATGTGCAGCGTGCCGCTTTCATCGATGCCGAGTCGATGTGAGAGCGGGTGGCTGCGACGCGTTTCGGAAAAACGCGCCACCAAGGAGTCGCTGTTGGCAGTAAAAAATAACACCCGCACATCGTGGCCCTCGGCGCGCAGCGACTGTATCATCGCCGGCATCTCGGTCAGCAAGTGGGCGCTGCGGGTATCGATGGCAATCGCCGCTTGTGGGTGCGCTTCTTGGCTGAGCGTGAGTATCAATTGCGGCAGCAAGGTCGGCGGCAGATTGTCGACGCAGTAATATCCTGCATCTTCGAGCACATTGAGGGCGACTGATTTACCGGAACCGGAAATGCCGGAAATGAGCAGAATTTGCATCTTAGTCTCCGGCTTCCATGGCACGTCGCTGCCGTTCCATGAAATCTTCGAGCGTGTTGATGCCACGCAGTTGCAAGATGGTGTTACGTACCGCCGCTTCCAGCAACACCGCGATGTTGCGGCCGGCAGCCACGGGAATGACAACTTTACGAATCGGCAAGCCCAACACATCTTCGCTCTGGGAATCGATGGGCAGGCGCTCGTAATTTTCTTCCAGGGTACTGCGGCGTACCAAGTGGACGATCAGTTTCAAGCGCATCTTGCGCCGTACGGCGGTTTCGCCGAAGATGGTTTTGATGTCGAGCAGTCCGAGGCCGCGCACTTCGAGTAAGTTCTGTAGCAATTCGGGGCAGCGTCCTTCTATCATGTTCGGTGCGATACGCGAAAATTCGACGGCATCATCGGCCACCAAACCATGACTGCGTGAAATCAGTTCCAGCCCCAATTCGCTCTTACCCAAGCCGGATTCACCAGTGATGAGTACGCCGACGCCGAGCACATCCATGAAGACGCCATGCATGGTGATCCGTTGGGCCAGTTTTTTGGACAAATACACGCGCAAATAATCGATTACCTGGGCCGCCGGATAGGGCGTGGAAAACAGGGGAATGTTATTGTCGTCGCAGGTGGTCAAAAAGGCTGGTGGCGAATCGAGACCTTGTGCCACGATCAAGGCTGGTGGCCCACCTGACACCAGTTCGCGGATCAGATTGGCGCGCGAAGCATTCGACAGGCGATGGTAATACTCGAGTTCTTGATGGCCCAGCACTTGGATACGGCCAGGATGGATCAAATTCAGATGGCCGACTTGATCGGCCGATGAGGCTGCATCGCCGGTAATTTGTTTATCGGCACCTGCAAACCCGGCAAACCAGCCGAGTTGCATGATGTCGCGATTGTCGTCGTAGATTTTTTGTATCGTTAATTCTGTATTAAGAGGCATGGCAACAGGAGAAAAATCCAGCGATGATGAACTGTTGCTTCAGGATGAAGGCAACAGGTCAGGGCGCCAAGCGAGGATTTTTTCATAAATCATCGTGGCATCGGGTTCGGAGTTCAATTCATTGCGGAAGTTTTCATTCGACAGCATTTCTGCTATTTCTGACAGAATTTCCAGATGTTGCTGGGTGACATTGTCTGGCATCAGCAAAAAAATCAGCAAACTGACCGGTTGGCCGTCTGGTGATTCAAATGGAATCGCTTCCTTAAGGCGGATCAGAGCGGCAATCGGTGCTTTGAGGCCCTTGATACGACCATGCGGCACGGCTACGCCGTGGCCGAGTCCGGTCGAACCGAGGCGCTCGCGGGCGAACAGATTTTCCGACACTGTCGAGCGGGCGATGCTGCAATTATTTTCAAATAATAAACCAGCTTGCTCGAAGGCCCGTTTTTTACTCGAGATTTCCAAGTCCAGAAGGACGTTGGCAAGGGGCAGAATTTTTGCAATATTCGTCATGGTGCAAGAGCGGGTTAGCGCGTTGTCGCGATCGGCATAGGGTAAATTCCCACCGAATTATAGGCTTCTTTTGTCGTCTTAGTGTAAATATGCTCGACGGCTTTGGTCTGTGTTGTTCTGTCGGCTAGTACGGTGTCGCTTTCCATTTAGCAGGCCCGCAACAGTTTTTCAAATTGCGCCACTGGCAGTGGCTGGCTGAAATAATAACCTTGCATTTCTTGGCAGCCGGAATCGGTGAGGAAAAACATTTGTTCGACATTTTCCACCCCTTCGGCTGTCACCGTCATGCCCAGCGCCTTGGCCATGGCAATAATGGCGTGGGTGAGCACCACGGAATCTGGATTTTCCGGTACTTGTTTAATGAAGGAACGGTCGATCTTCAGATTATCGATGGGAAAACGCTGCAGGTACGACAGGGAAGAAAAGCCGGTGCCGAAATCGTCGAGCGAAATGCTGATTCCCAGTTGTTTGATGGCTTCAAACACCGGCAATAACAATTCGATGTCGCCCATGAGCAAACCTTCGGTGATCTCCAATTGCAAGGCGCAACCGGGCAGGCCGGTATCTGCCAAGGTTTGTGCTATGAACTGGCATAATCCGGGATCTTGAAACTGTTTGGGCGAAATATTCACGCTCACCACCAGATCGGCAACGAACTCGGCACGCCACTGGCTGGTATGGCGGCAGACTTGTTCGATCACCCAGCGGCCGAGCGGCAGGATCAGGCCGATTTCTTCCGAAATAGGAATGAAGTCATTCGGTGGAATGATGCCTACACCCGGCATATCCCAGCGTATCAAGGCTTCCGCACCAACGATGCGCGAGGTTTGCAGGCAGATTTTCGGTTGGTAGTAGACTAAAAATTCGCCATCGCTGAGGGCGCGGCGTAAGTTGGTTTCCAGTGCGTAACGATGCTGGGCGCGGACATTGAGTTCGGTGGTGAAAAACTGATAGTTATTGCGTCCCGATTCCTTCGCATGATACATCGCTGAATCGGCGCAGCGCATCAGGGTCGAGGCATCGTCACCATCGTGGGGAAACACGCTGATGCCTATCGAGGTACCGAGGTGGTATTGGTTCCCTTCGATCAAGAAGGGTTCGCGCATTCTGGCCAGCACCCGTTCCGCCAAGCTGCGCAGGTAGTCGGCATCGGCGACGCTTTCAGCGACGATGACGAATTCATCGCCACCGAGACGCGCCAGCATATCGCTGCTGCGTATGCATGAATTGAGTCTGGCCGCGACATCACGCAACAGAATATCGCCGGCCGCATGGCCAGCCGTATCATTGACGTTTTTGAAGCGGTCCAAATCGAGAAACAACAAGGCCACGCGCTGCTGATGCATGCGCGCTACGCTGAGCGCTTTGGTCAGTCGCAAATTGAGCTGATGGCGGTTCGGCAGGCCGGTCAAGGCATCAAAGGAAGCCATGTAACTGAGCTGGCGCTGCGTTTCGCGTACCTCGGTAGTATCGGTAAATGATACCAGTACGGCGGAAATGCTGGCATTGCTCTTTTTGAAAATTGGCAAGCAATTTATCAGTAGCCAGACTATCGAACCATCTCTGAGCTCGACACCGGTCGAGAGATTCAAAATCGGCATGCGGGTTTTGAAGACGAAGGAAACCGGATCGTCACCGAGTTTCAGTGCCGCTCCATCTTCACCGAAAACCCGTTTGAAATAGCGGTGGCGTCGTCCGACTTGGCTGACATCGATGATTTTTAAAATACGTAAAGCACTGGGATTACTGGTGACGATTTGCCCGTTCGGCGCAATCACCATGATGCCTTCCGACAGATTGGTCACCACCGAGCGATAGCGTTCTTCGCTTTCCTCCAGGCTTTGCTCCATATTTTTTTTATCGATCGCCAAGCCGATCAGATCGCAGGCGTCGATGATCATCGCCTGTTCTTCATCACCCGGGCTATGCACGCCTTGGCAGTAGACGTCGACGGTACCGAGCACGCTATGAAAGGCGGTGGTGATCGGGATCGACCAGCACGCTTGCAAGCCATATTCCGCAGCGCTGGCTTTGACGTTTTCCCATAAGGGACTGAGCGCGATGTTCTGGACGATGGTGAGGCGATTAAAATGAATCGCAGCGGCGGCGGTACCGTAGCCGCTGCCGATTGGGATGTTACGCTGCGTGGCGAGAAATTCCGGCGGCAAACCGGGCCCGGCCGCAGCGCTGAGCAATTGCGTGCTTTGGTCGAACAGGCTGATGGCGCACAGCGAACCGTTGGCCAGCAAACGCTCCATGCGGTCGCACACATCTTCAAGAATATGCGCGAGCGGCTTGTCGAGCGCGATCATTTCGAGAATTTCTTTCTCATGATGCAGCGCTTCGTGAATCCGGCTGGCCGTGTCGGTGTGGCTATCTTTGAGCGCCAAAGCGCTGCGCTGATGCTGCATTTGGCCCGCTTCGATCGCGCGTGCACTGAGCAGTATCGCTTCTTGACCGCGGTGGAAAAATACCTTGCTTAACACTTCAATATTGATCACATGGCCATCAAGACGGATGCATTGATAGCAGCGTGGGCCGCTCGGGGGGGTACCGCGACCGGCTTGTTCTAGCAGTTGTCGTACCGTTTCGTGATGGTGTCCGACCAGAAGGGCGTCCGGTGACAAGCCTTGCAAGTCTTGCAGACGTTTCGCTTGCATGAGTTCCAAAGCAGCCGGATTAGCATAGGCAATGCTGCCGGCGATGAGCACGTACACGGCGTCGGGATGATGTTCCAGTAAACTGGCATGCCAGTCATGGTCAACAACATCAGGGGGCGCCTTGGGCGTCAGCAGGGAAATAGGCGATATCACAACAACAGTCTATACGGTACGGTAGGAATCAGGTTGACGACGGACAGTCTGGTCGATCGTGCCAGCACTAAGCAAGTGCGGCGAGACCATCATGGCGATCGCACCGGAATTCGTCAACACAATAATGCAGCGGCGGCACGGCACAGCTAGTCACAGTGCCGCGATTTATTTTAAATCGATACGCACAAATAACAACAATACATCGCCATTGCCCTTGTTTTGCGACAGTCGCGGCACGTAGGCGGCCATGAGTTTGGTGTTTTTTGTGCCTATCGATGCCACCGGCAGTGGTACCGGAAATGGTATGCCGGAAAAATAATCGGTACGACTCAACAGCGATATGGTGTAGCCGGCACCGACTTCCCAGTTACTGCCTATCGGTTTCATCCATTGGTAGGCATAACCGGCCATCGGCATTGGTTTGAAATGGGAATCGGAAATCACCATCCCATAGACCAGCTCTTCATTGTCTTTGTCATCACGTAACGCCTTGGTAAACCCCAGGCCCCAGGCCCGTTCATTGAGTTCGGCAATGCGTTCGGCCGTATACGTGCCGCGCCCGTGGTGCGCGTAGCCGGACAAATTGAGTGACAAATCGCCTTCGTCGAGGATTTTTTCAATCTTATTTTTAGCGCTGCGGTACCAACTGGAATTTTCTGCCTCGGGGGCCGTTTGTGCGGCCGCGCTGAAGCTGATCAAACCAGCCGCCAACAGCAGAACCGAGCGAGGGAAATACATTTTTAAATTACACATAGTAGAGAGAAAAGGGTGAGAAATCAGTGACTGTCAGCGCTGGCTGAGCGCCGCTACTGGCGAGCATTGCGGCCGTTGCCGGGCTTTTGCGAGGTAGAAAAATTGCTGCGCCATGGATTGATATCGAGCCCACCGCGGCGTGTGTAACGCGCATACACCGACAATTTCTGCGGTTGACAATGGCGCATGATGTCGACAAAAATACGCTCTACGCATTGTTCGTGAAACTCATTATGGTCGCGAAAACCGATCAAATATTTGAGCAAGCGCTCCTGGTCTATCGGCGCACCGACATAACTGATTTGCACGCTGCCCCAGTCCGGTTGGCCAGTCACCAGACAATTTGATTTCAGCAGGTGAGATACTAAGGTTTCGGTGACCGCCACATGATCGTGCGCAGCGCGCAGCAGGCTAGGTTCTGGCGTGTAGTGGTCGACTTCAATGTCGAGCCGATCGAGCGAGGTGCCGCTCAGTTCTTGCATGCTGAGCCGGGCGAATTCATCGGGCAGCGTCAGGCTGACATGGACCGAAGCGCCGGCGGCGGCCGACAAATCAGTCTGTACTAAGGCGACCAGTGCGGCGGCATCGGCCAAACGGGTTTGGTTAAAGGAGTTTAAATACAGCTTGAATGATTTCGATTCGACGATATTGGGCGATTCGGCCGGCACCGTGATCGTGGCGATGGCAATCTGCGGTTTGCCGCGCAGATTGAGCCATGACACTTCGTAGGCATTCCAGATGTCGACACCGAAAAACGGCAGTGTTGTGGTGAGCCCGATTTCGGCGCGTTTGCCGCTGCGCGGAATTGGAAACAACAGGCCAGGGTCATACTGACTGATGTAGGCCGTGCTTTTTCCCAGCGCCGATTGTTCTGGTAAATTTACGCAAGAGGCGTCGTTTATTGTGCTCACTTAGCGCTTTCACCGAGAAATAATTGGTAGGCCGGGTTGCCGCTCTCATCCCAATAGCGGTAGCCGAGTGTGGCCAAAAATGCGCGGAAGTCTTTCATTTCTTTTTTCGGCACTTGCAGACCGATTAAGGCGCGACCATAGTCGGCACCATGATTACGATAGTGGAACAGGCTGATATTCCAATTCGGCGCCATGCTGTCCAAGAAGCGCATCAAGGCGCCTGGGCGTTCGGGAAATTCAAAACGGTATAACAATTCGTTTTCTGCCAAGGCACTTTTACCGCCGACCAAATGGCGGATATGGAGTTTTGCCAATTCATCATGGCTCAAATCGAGACAAGCGAAACCATGCTTTTCAAAATTCTTGGCGATTTTTCCTGATTCGAGCCGGTCGCTGACTTGAATGCCAACAAAGATATGTGCCGCTGCTTCATCGCTGATGCGGTAATTGAATTCGGTTACGTTGCGCGGCCCAACTAACTCGCAAAACCGGCGGAAGCTGCCGCGCGCTTCTGGAATCGTGACGGCAAACACGGCTTCGCGCGCTTCGCCGACTTCGGCGCGTTCGGCGACAAAGCGCAGACGGTCGAAATTCATGTTGGCACCGCAGGCAATCGTCACCATGGTTTCGTTTTTAAGCGGCCGTTTGGCGGCACGTTCGCGTTCGATATAGGCTTTGCAGCCGGCTACGGCCAGCGCGCCGGCCGGTTCGAGAATGCTACGGGTATCTTGAAATACATCTTTAATGGCCGCGCAGACGGCATCGGTATCGACCGTGATGACTTCGTCAACATACAACTTGGCCAGACGGAAGGTTTCTTCACCGACCAATTTAACCGCCGTACCATCAGAAAACAGACCGACTTCTGCCAGCGTTACCCGTTTGCCAGCTTTGAGACTGCGTGCCATGGCATCGGAATCAGTGGTTTGCACGCCGATGATTTTGATTTCCGGGCGCAGCGCCTTCACATACGCGGCAACGCCGGCAATCAGACCACCACCGCCAATGGCGACGAAAATCGCATGGATAGGGCCGCTGTGCTGGCGCAGTATTTCCATCCCCACGGTGCCTTGACCAGCGATCACATCCGGGTCATCGAAGGGATGAACGAAGGTCAACTTCCGTTTCTTTTCCAATTCCAGCGCATGGTCGCAGGCTTCGGTAAATGAGTCACCGAACAGTATGACTTCAACCGCATCGCCACCGAAGGTACGCACGGCATCGATTTTTACCGGTGGCGTGGTGGTCGGCATAACAATCACCGCTTTGCAGCCTACCCGTTTGGCACTCAAGGCCACACCTTGGGCGTGATTGCCGGCCGAAGCGCAAATCACACCGCGCTTGAGTTGTGCTGGCGTTAAATGGGCAATTTTATTGTAGGCACCGCGCAGCTTGAAGCTGAACACGCTTTGCATGTCTTCACGTTTGTAAAAAATGCGATTATCGATGCGTGCCGACAAACCCGGAGCGAACTCCAGCGGGGTTTCTGTAGCCACGTCATAGACGCGGGCGGTCAAGATCTTTTTCAGATAATCGGTGCTCATAAGCTCAGAATGAAAGGTAAATCAACAAAATCAGGCGCAGGGAAGGGGACTCACTCCACGCGCTATCACTGACGACAATTTGCTCAAATGCAAGTAACTCGGTAAAAAGCCCTTCTATTATAATGGATGCCCTTTACGTCACGCTTAGGTATACATGATTGTCGCCGCAATAAATTATCTTTTAGGCATTCTTGCACTACCGCAGGTCGGTTTGGTTTCGGTATTTTGCATCAGCTTAATCTCTGCGACCCTGCTGCCTATGGGTTCGGAACCGGCGGTATTTGCCGCAATCAAGGCCAATCCAGCCATGTTTTGGCCGGTATTGCTGGTCGCGACGGTTGGCAATACCTTGGGCGGGGTGATTGATTACGGCATGGGCTATGCAGCAAAGCAAGCATTTCAACGTGAACGCGAGAGTTTTTGGTTTCGCTGGTTGGCCCACTATGGCAGTAAAACCATGCTACTCGGTTGGTTGCCGGTGATCGGTGACCCCTTATGCACCTTGGCCGGTTGGTTAAAATTACCGTTTTGGCCGTGCGTCATGTATATGGCAATAGGGAAGTTTTTGCGCTATCTGAGCATGACTTACCTCTTGCTCGGCATACCCGATGGGTTTTGGCATCGGCTAGGGGAAATGTTGGCGTAACGATAGTGAAGTGTTGTTGAAGAATGTGAATTTTTGTCTTATCGGCACATTTTGTTGTTGCCTTAGATGTATGTCTTACGAATCGTAGTATTGTTGACTAACTGTAACGTCACCGACGCGGTCTCCGACCGTGGCAGGGAAAAGTTAAGTTTTGCTGCAGGCGTGCACGTATATCTATGGAGTCAACATGATTACAAGAATCAGTATTCGTCAGCGTTTTCGTCTGCTGCTCGGTTTCGCGTTTGTTGTATTGCTCGGCTGTGGCTCCTTGGTCATGGAAACTTTTTCTGAAATCAAGGTCAATGGGCCGATTTACCAGCGCATCGTACAGGGCAAGGATTTGATTGCCGATGTCTTGCCGCCGCCCGAATACGTGCTCGAATCGTACTTGACGCTGTTTCAATTGCAAGCCGAGAGCGATGCTGGCAAACAGGGGAAATTGATAGAGCGTTTGCGTGTTTTTAAGAAAGATTATGATGAACGCCACGATTACTGGAAAAATGCCAATTTGAGCACTGAAGTACAGAATTTGCTGCTCAAACAAGCGCACGAACCAGCGCTGGCCTTTTATGCCTTGGCGTTCAATGAGTTTGTGCCAGCCATCCAAAAACAAGATACTGCCGCTGCTGCCGCGGCGATGCTGAAAATTCAAGCACTGTATGACAGCCACCGTAATGCTATCGATCAAGTGGTTAGTACCGTCAGTAAGAACAATGAGCTTGATGAAGCGAGCGCGAAAGCCACGATTAAGCAAACGCAATACGTGCTGGCGGCCGTTTTTCTGTTTTGCCTGGTCGCCTTCTTCTTCACCTTTAACCGCGTCAGCAGCAGCATCACCAATCCCTTATTGTCGGCCTTGACGATCACCCAAGTGGTGGCCGGTGGTGACCTGAGTCAGCAAATCGAGTCGCATGCGACCGATGAAACCGGGCAATTGCTGACTTCGCTCAAAACCATGAATGACAGTTTAGCCGCTACCGTTTCAAGCATACGGGTGGCGACAGAAACCATCACTGTGGCATCGCAGGAAATTGCCAGCGGTAATGCCGATTTATCGTCGCGCACAGAAAATCAAGCGGCATCCTTGGAAGAAACCGCCAGTTCCATGGAAACACTGACCGCCACCGTGAAACAAAATGCCGATAATGCCCGGCAAGCTAATCAATTGGTGCTCTCCGCCAGTGCCGTCGCCGTCAAGGGCGGGGATGTGGTCGCTCAAGTGGTCGCGACCATGGGTTCGATCAAAGACAGTTCACGCAAAATTGTCGATATCATCGGTGTCATCGATGGCATCGCGTTTCAGACCAATATTTTGGCCTTGAATGCGGCGGTTGAAGCGGCTCGTGCCGGTGAACAGGGGCGCGGTTTTGCCGTGGTCGCGGCGGAAGTACGCAATCTGGCGCAGCGCAGCGCCGGTGCCGCCAAAGAAATCAAGGCGCTGATTGGCGACTCGGTTGAGAAGGTCGATCAAGGTGGTAAATTGGTCGACGAGGCTGGTCAAACCATGAATGATATCGTCGCCAGTGTGCAGCATGTGGCCGATATTATGAGTGAAATTACCGCAGCTAGCGAAGAACAAAGTCTGGGCATAGGACAAATCAATATCGCGATTGCCCAAATGGATGAGATGACGCAACAAAATGCCGCCTTAGTCGAGCAAGCTGCGGCGGCGGCTGAAAGCATGGAAGAGCAAGCGCACCAACTTAACCAAGCGGTGGCGGTATTTAAATTGGCCGACGTGGCGGGCAATGGCATGAAACGTATAATGGCGCATGCCGGCAATATCGCAGTGACGCGTGGCAAGTCCTTGCAACTAACTTGAGGGTGCCGCGCCGAGGGCAAGGTATCGGCACTCGGCTGTCCCGGTTTGAAGCCAGTCGGATTAAAAAATCATAGCATGTCGTCAAGTTGTCTTAATGTTTGACTATAATCGCGCGCACATCTACCCGATTGTGCAGCGCGCGGGCGATCAGTGCCCTAATTTCAGTCATACATTTGAGGATCAAACCTATGCCAATATCGACTACGCCGCGCCGCGGCTTTCTCCATACTTTGCTCGCTACCACGGCCGGCGCCACGCTGGCAGTGCCGGCATTGGCGCAGGCGCATGCTGTCGCTGCCACGGTGAACTTGGACCATGCCAAATGGTCGCCACGCAATCATGACTTGGTCGCTGGCTTGATTGCCCGTCATGGTCTTGGCGCGAAAAATTATACGGCCAAACGCAAACCGTATGCTGTGTTCGATTGGGATAACACCAGCATCATGAATGATTGCGAAGAAGCTTTATTAATGTACCAGATTAATCAACTGGCCTTCAAACTGACGCTGGCCGAATTTTCCGGCATTCTGCGTCAAAACGTACCGACTGGAAATTTTACGGCCGATTATAAAAATGCTGCCGGTAAAATTGTTGATCTGGATAGTATTTGCGCCGATCTCGACAGCGATTACGCCTATTTACATGCCAATTACCAAGGTTTTGCTGGTACGCAGAGTCTGGCTGATATCGTGCAATCGGCACAATTTCTTGATTTCCGTGCCAAATTGTATTTCCTCTATGAAGCAGTGAATGATACGCATGGCGTCCATGTCGGCTACCCATGGGTCATCTATTTCTTCGCCAATATGACGGTGTCGGAAGTCAGTGCACTGGCCGAAGCATCGAACGATGCCAATCTTGGCATGGGACTCACTAAAACCAAATACACCAGCCCGACTACTTTGCCCGGGCAGGCAGGCGTGATCACCACCGCGCATTTCCATGGTATTCGCTTATGCACGGAAGTAGCGACACTGATGGATACGTTCCGTCAGAATGGTTTTGATGTGTATGTCAGCACAGCGTCGTTAGAAGATGTGGTGGCGGTATTTGCCTGCAATCCAAAATACGGTTATCACGTCAAACGTGAAAACGTGCTCGGCTTGCGTCTGGAACAAAGTGGTGAAGTGTATAAAAATGCTTACCGTAAAGAATGGCCACTGAACTGGGGGCCTGGCAAATCGCAAGTGATCAAGCAAGAGTTGGTGGCGACCAAGGGCTATGGCCCAGTCTTCGTGGCTGGCGACAGCGACGGCGATTACGATATGTTGCGCGACTTTGTCGATACCGAAATCGGCTTGGTCGTGAATCGCCTCAAAAAAGGCAAAATCGGCGATTTGTCAAAACTCGCCGCCGTTGCGATACCGGAAAAACAGCCGCGCTTCTTGTTGCAAGGCCGCCAAGAATCGACTGGTAATTGGTTGCCGGTAGAAACGACTTTGAAATACGGTAAAACTGCTGCGGCCTTGCTGGGCTGACTGGGTTTGTTGGCGGGATAAAAAAAGCGCTGAGGCGCTTTTTTTTTCGCACTGCTTGGTGCTAGTTGGTAGTAGAAGACAAATCAAAAGTCTGACGGAAAATTTCATCTGCCTGAGCAATGGTGTTTTTACCCAAAGATTCTGCTGCCACTTTAGATGAGCTCTTCAATCTGTCGAAGGTCATGTAAGTTTCGCCATTATCTTTATTTATCAAATTCTCCGATACAAGACGTTTTCCTTCGTGGTCTCGAAGCACGTATTCTGTGGCCGCCAAGGACTTATAACTAGACGTTGCACTTTCAGCTGTATAACCAGAGGTTACACGCAAGATCAATCGTGCATAGCCTTGATGATCATTTAAATTATTGTCAGTTGGTTTTTTTACATCCATTAAGGAGGCTATTTCAGTAGGCTGTGCAATGCTTGTGAGTTTTACATCTCGGCCAGATTTTTTGATGAGTGCCGCGAGATATTCTGCTTGTAATGCATTGATGTCAGGTGCTTTTTCTGCCTTTAATAAATCTGTAAATTCTTTTGATCTTGCACTCGCTCTTTCTCTGAAAGTGAGCTTGCTGCTGGCATCTATTGCAATTCCAGCGATTGTACCAAAGACACCAAAAATTCCTGCAACACCTGATGCAGATGACCCCCCTAAATCCATCACTACATATTCGCTCGGTTGATAGAAAATTTCAATTTTAGAAATTTTTTCGATATCCTTACGAGCAACTTCTTTTTGGCTTACGACTACTGGTGTAGTCGTGCAGCCCGTTATTAAAACTATGCCAAAGATTAGTGAAGCAAGAAGCAAAGATTTATTTTTCATACTGAGTCCGTTAAATATCTGAAGTGTGAGTAGCGAGTAAAGCAGGTTCACTACCTGCGAAGTTGGGGCAGGTACGTGAATCATGCCTAAAGGCAAAACGATATTCGGTACTGGTCTGTGCAAATCAAGCGATGGCATCCATCCCGCCGCCTGTAGATTCACCGCTGCCATTTGCAGCCACGCTCACAATTGCTTACGCCGCCATGTTCGAAAGAACAGAGACTAAGACCTGCTCGTACCAATTTTCGTTCCATTTATCGGCCTCGCTGTAGAGCTCGGCGCGTTTGACCGGATCAGACTCCAAGTTGGCTTGTTCGCGCAAAGCAGTTTGCTGGCTCTCTGCATAACTGGCCACCGCCTGCGGTGCTTGCTGGCTGGCCGCTGCTGTGATCTGCGTTTGCGCGTTGATAGTTTGCTGCACTTGCTGGGCATTGAATATCGCTGCAATGCCGGTTTGTGCGGCATCGCTGGTGATGCTGGTGTTTCCAGCTATGCCGGAAATCCCGCTTAGGCTAACGCTCTGCGCATTTCCCCCAGCCAGACCCAAACCGACGGCCGTACCTTGGTTCCCCGCTGGCAGCGTGCCGACGCCACCGCTGGCACTCATGCTGTGTGCGCTAAATGCTGCTTGGTTTTGCATATCGTTCATCACCAAACCATTGGCGCTGTTAAAACTGTTCAGCCCTTGTTCAAGCGCTTGCGCGGTACTGGCAATCACGGCACCCGTGAGTGCGGTTTTACCGCCGACCTGAACAGTAAAACCACCGTCACCGGCTAACATGCCGGATTGTTGTCCAACGCTGGCATACTGGCTGTCGATCTTGCTGTTACTGAGGTGGCCGCTGACGCTGCCGGTGCCGGCACCGATAGGAATGGCGATGCCGATGCCGGCGCTGTGTTGGGTGCTGTTGTAGTTGCTGCTGTCTTGTTGGCTGGCGATGTTCAGGTTACCGCCAACTTGGGCGGTGATGGTGTGGGCGCTGGCGACGGCACCGGCGAGTGTGGTGTCGCCAGCGGAGGCGATCAGCAAGTGTTGGCCGGCGCTGATGCTGCTATTTAGAAAATGACACAGCACCTGCTGATACCGTTTAAACAAAAAATAATGAAATAAAAAAACCACCCATTAAAAAAACAGAAAATATAATCCTCAAATATCGGCGCTCAGGTTTCGGACGAGCATCAATACTAGGCGATGCCAATAACATTTGGCCAAAAAGGCAGGCATAAAAATTATAAATCGCCCAAAAATACCCGACCATCATAAATAGTAAATTCGCATTGGACATGAACTTATATTTAGCGACCATATTAATGATCGCTATTATTAACAGAATGCACAAAATAGACCATTTTGTTTTTTTATTCATTATTTTTTTTCGTTCTTTTTTCTTCAGAAAGATAGCTATTTGCACGCTCTACAAACGCCTGCCAACCACCGCTCAAATCTATAATAGCAATAGTCTGAGCCGCCGCAGAGCTTGAAAGACCATAAATTTTTTGCAGGTATGCTCCGGCAACATATTGAATGGTTTCTTTTGCACCCGCTTCGGCTAAAGAACCATCAACGTAACCCGATGTCAATCCTGCGGTTGGACCAATAAAACTTGCAATTGCTCCAAGAATTCCTGTCGGATTCGCAATCGTCACCAACGTCGACGCCGTCCCTATATCATTAAGAACCTTCTTATCGAGCGCTTTAACATACGCCGCAGTCTGCGCATCCGCCATGTCCAAATTCTGACCACTGCAACCGGCTGAGGCAACAGGACAAGGGAAATATTTTGGTTCAAACGGCTTGCCATCGACAGTGATTCGTTGGCTGTATCTGCCCTTTTCGTCCAGTACCAGATTAGTAGCTGGATCACGTTTCTCATTGGTATTTTCAACTGACGACGGCGATTTAATCGGCTTTTTTATAATGATGCCAGCAATTTCCTTATCGACGCTGTCGGAATTGATATGCGGTGAATTAATTTGTTCAGGAGTCGCATGGAACAAAAACTGCCCGCCACCAATCGATACATTCGGAGTCGTCCCCGCGTATTCAGTTTGTAATGTATGCAAAAATGCTTCGGCTTGGGCGGAATAAGGTACGGTGTAACCCAAATTATTATCGACAAGGGTCTGTGCCGTATTGGCGAGTAAGGCTAATGCACCTTCCACTTGTCCTGGCATCGGATCATCTGTGTTGTAGAGCTTTTTTGCGAAACGTGCGGCATTTTTTTTAATGATCGCGATTTCTGTCGGATGCAACTGCCGATTATTCGCATCCACCACCAAGCCCATGCCCGCACCAGCCATGCCTCCGCCAGCGGCGCCACCGATACCGGCCGCAGCCCCGGTCGCAATCGCTTGCGCCGCCATGTTCGCAAGGCCAGGCGCGAGACCGGCTCCGGTGAGTTGTTCAGCCATACTGCTCTGAACCTGCTCAAGCATGGGTGCCGCCAGTGCCGCCGCGCCGGCACCAAGTGCGCCACCAATTCCGCCGCTTAATGCACCGGTGACGAGGTGTAGCTTCGCGCGATTAACACCGCCTTCGTTCCACTTATCGGCTTCGCTTTGTAGCTCGGCGCGTTTGATCGGATCGTTTTCGTTTTTCGCTTGTTCGCGCAAAGCAGTTTGCTGGCTCTCTGCATAACTCGCCACGGCCTGCGGTGCTTGCTGGCTGGCCGCCGCTGTGATCTGCGTTTGCGCGTTGATAGTTTGCTGCACTTGCTGGGCATTGAATATCGCTGCAATGCCGGTTTGTGCGGCATCGCTGGTGATGCTGGTGTTTCCTGCGATGCCGGAAATCCCGCTTAGGCTAACGCTCTGCGCATTTCCCCCAGCCAGACCCAAACCGACGGCCGTACCTTGGTTCCCCGCTGGCAGCGTGCCGACGCCACCGCTGGCACTCATGCTCTGTGCGCTAAATGCTGCTTGGTTTTGCATATCGTTCATCACCAAACCATTGGCGCTGTTAAAACTGTTCAGCCCTTGTGCAACGCTGCTGGCCGCTTGTTTAACGGCCAGGGCGGCACTGGCGGCGGCCAGCGCTTGCAAACGCGGATCGCTGACTTGGCTGGCGGCTTGGCTCTGTTGTTGCGTGGCTTGGCTGTGGTTCATGGACGAGGAGAACCAGCCGCTACTGCTCTGGGTAGTGGCTTGGTTGAAGCTGCTGCTTTGCGCGGCGCTGGCAATGGTGAGGTCGCGCCCGGCGCTGATGAGCAGGTCGCTGTGCACGGTGGTGTTGGACTGGCGCAGATAGACGATCATGGTAGTGATACGTTTTACTGATTTAGTATAGTGAGTCATAAATAAGTGTAATTATTTAAGGCACTTCTCGCGCTTCATGTATCTACGTTTAAAAAAATAAAAATTAACGACCAGAACTACGTTTTTCGTAATACCAGCTTATCGTTCCAGCATAGAAACCTATGAATAAAATGGCTAATGTCCAGCGTTTAAGACGATTCCAGCTCGGTAGGGTATAGGGGATGTCGTAAAGCAACCAGCGCAACAAAGGAATAGCTAAAAATTCCGCGATTAAAAGAATACCGATAAATCCTATCAATAAGAATAAGATCACGAAATAAGCCCAGCGCCTTAGCTCAAATTTAGTCTTTGACTTCATTTCTGACCCTTACCATTATTTTGTGTTCCACTACCCACACCCTCTTGCACAGCCCCTCCTACAATATTGCCGCCCCAAGAAGGAATCGGACTCTTCGGAACCCAAGCAGACATGCCCATCCCAACCTCCTTCCAATCCTGCCGATACCAAGGATTGAGTACCTTATTCAGACTCCCTTCAATTTTTGATCCAATGGGGTAACCGATCGCTGTTCCAACGCCAGCCCCGATCATTGCGCCATTTGGATTCTGGCCTTGCATGCCAGACCCGGCAAGCGCACCACCTGTATTGACTAGCATGGCCGGAATGAAGCCCATTCCAGTAGATGCCGCGCCGGTTACGCCTGCCATTCCGAAACTGAACCAGTCGAAGGGTTGTGGCATGCTTAATTGAACGGCTCCATTCACTCCTGAGCCAATCCCAGCACCGGCAATGGCTGCACCCATAGCCGGAAGTCCGCCACCAGTTGCCAATCCTAAGCCGATCATTCCAACGCCAGCAAGCGTTGCTCCCACTGGATTTTTTTGCATATTGCTACTCACCAGTTCGTTATAAGCCTGCCCGCTGCCAAGTTGCCCCTAAGCTGCATCATGGGCATACTGGTTCGGCGCAATATATTGCGTATTGAAGTTGGTGTTGGCATATTGCGGATCATTTTTACTCCCGCTGCAATTCAGATTCTGACAGCCAATAAGGCTACGAATTTGGTAATCGTGAAGGCCACCACTGCCATCCGACATGGTGCCGGTCGCAACGGCCGTATTATGATCAGAGTTGCGCAGCATTTCTGCCAAGATACGCGCTTCGGCTGTCTGTTCCGTGATGCCTAATCTATTCGAGACCAGTTCGGCATTCTTTTTGGCGAAATCGTATTGGTGCTGATCTAACTGCCGATTATTCGTATCGACCACCAAACCCATGCCTGCGCCTGATACGCCACCAGCGACACTACCGATACCTGCTGCAGCCCCGGTCGCAATCGCTTGCGCTGCCATGTTTGCAAGGCCAGGCGCGAGACCGGCATCGCTTAATTGCTGCGCCATATTTGTCTGAACCTGCTCAAGCATCGGTGCCGCCTTCGCACTAGTCCTGCACCGAGCACGTCACCGACTCCGCCGGTCGATACACCGTTGATCCTGATTTACCCACCGACTTTAATGTTGAAAACACTTAACTCCCAGTTGCATTTCATATTTGAACTCGTGAGGAATTGTTTAAGCAAAAATATACAAAAATAGAAAAAATGATCGCAACAACAATCCAATAAATTGTTTTCCCCCATCGAGACATTTTTTGATATTGCTCCTCACTGAGATTTGGCCCTGCCATATCATTTCTCCTTTTTCTTATTAACTTGGAATCCATAGACTATGGGAGTTACAGAAGCCCCAGAAGGAAAGCTCAATCCACCTTCAATAGATCTTTGCCCACCATAACCATTATTTATTCCACCAACAGCCCCAATTACTGGAAAGACAGGGATCGGATAATAAATTGCTCCAGAAGCTCCCGTACCTTGTAAAAAACTGCTTGTGGACTGTGCACTGGCTCCACCAATGATATTGCTACCAGAGGAGCAGGGATTTTTACGTTTGTAGGGGGGCAATATTATTTGCGAGGCATGTTCACCCATGCTAAAAAGGTGAACGCACATGCCAGTAGCACCCCTTTCACTAGAATCCCTTTTACGCTGATAGCTCCGAATAGTCCTATGACACCTAAGGTTTGATAGCAACCGCTAATAAAGATACAGCTTAAATAAACTCCAACGATCCAGATTAGCGACATTCCGGGAATACATATCAAAAGAGATATGCACAATATCGAAAATAGCTTTCTCATTATTTCTTAGCCCCAGACTGAGATGATAAATGTTGCTGCACGGAGTTAATTATTTCCTGAGACGATGCCCCTGCGGTAGAACCAGCAATAGGAGCATAAGTATTTGGCCTAAACAAATTCCAACTTCCGCTAGCCGCCCAATTTGGCGTATTAATGGTCGGTCGCATCATTGAATTTACGGTAGATTCGCTAAATTTTCCGATACCATAACCAAGACTAGACAAGGCACCACTCGCAAGCGCGTTCCCTACCACATTATTATTCTGCCCATACAAATAATTATTAATCAGCGCTCCTCCCCCATCTGTCAGACTACTTGTCGTGTAACTTTTTAAATTGAACCGATCTCATTGAAGTCTGTTTGTTTGTGTTTTTCGCATTATCTATCCAGCTTTTTCCGGCGTAGGCAGTCGGGTTTTATGGGTGGAGCGCAGCGGAACCCATTCCCTCAAGACGTTAAGGTTTGCTTTTTGATTTTGAAGTTATACGGCTAAAATGACCGGCGATCTTCAATCTGGTTGTTACCTCTCTTTTTAACTTATTGAGCGAGGCAACAATGGCAACCTATTCCGCTGCATTTATTGAGCAGGCATTACAGAAGGCCTATTCCCGTGGCGACCGAACAATCATGTCAGTGGCCACTGATTTAAATTTGAATCACCACACGTTGAGATATTGGATGAAAAAGAAGTCAGCACTGGCGGGCAGTCCGGCGTCAGAAAAAGAAAAACGACCGAGCGACTGGACGGTAGAAGAACAACTGCAGGCACTGCATGAGAGCCATGCGTTAGCGGGAGAGCAGCTTCAGGCATGGTGCCGTGAACGTGGTTTATTCCCGCATAATTTAACCAGTTGGAAATCTGCTTTTTGCGCCAGCGGTAAAGAGGCCGCACCCAAAGCTGGTGAAGTTAAATCGCTGAAAGATGAAAACGTCAAACTCAAGCGTGAGCTGGCCCGGAAAGACAAAGCTCTGGCGGAGGCGGCAGCACTGCTGGTTCTGCAAAAAAGTTCCGTGCGCTTTGGGAGGACGAGGAGTAATGACCCCAATCCCGGAGCGCAATAACGTATTGACACTGGTAGCTGAAGCGGTGGTTTCAGGCGCACGTCAGGAACGTGCCTGCGACGTAATTGATTTAAGCGAGCGTACGCTGCAGCGCTGGAAAATTGATCAGGTGACTGAGCAAGCAGACCGGCGAACAGGGCGTGTGCAGGTACCTCAGAATCAGCTTAGTTCAGAGGAACGACAACAGGTTCTGGCCATTGCCAACTCGCCGGAATACGGCCATCTGCCGCCAAGCCAGATCGTTCCGCGATTGGCTGATGATGGAATTTATGTCGCATCGGAGTCAACGTTCTATCGCTTACTCAAGGCTAAAAATATGCTTGTGCACCGTGGCGAAGAAAAGCCAAGGCAACCCCGCAACAAACCACGTGCTTTAAAGGCAACCGGGCCCAACCAATTGTACTGTTGGGACATCACCTATTTGCCGACAGAGATCAGAGGCATCTATTTTTATCTCTATATGTTCATCGATGTATTTAGTCGCAAAGTGGTCGGCTGGCAGGTATTTGAAACCGAAAGCAGCGCGCTGGCCAGCGAGGTGATGAAGGACATTTGTGTGCGAGAAAAAATCGCACAAAATCAGGTCGTTCTTCATTCGGATAACGGCAGTCCGATGAAGGGCTCCACGATGCTGGCCATGCTGCAGGTGCTGGGCGTCATGCCGTCATTCAGTCGTCCTGCCGTGAGTAATGACAACCCGTTCGCCGAAAGCTTTTTTAAAACATTGAAGTACTGCCCAGTATATCCACGTCGCCCATTTAAGGATCTCCTGGCAGCCAGGAATTGGGTTACTACATTCATGCATTGGTATAACGAAGAACACCGGCACAGTGCCATTCAGTTTGTAACGCCAGCTGAACGCCATGCCGGTCTGGATGTGGAATTATTGATTCGACGTGAGCAATTGTATGCGGCGGCAAAAGCAAGGAACTCGAATCGCTGGAGCGGTGCTACTCGTAACTGGGACCGCGCCAACGTTGTTGACTTAAATCCAGACAAAACTAACAAGGAAGCATTAAATCATGAGGACGTATATCAAGAACTGAAACTGGCGGCATAAAAATTTACTTTTAGGCGACAACTAGCTTGAAAAACTCCGCCTCCCGCACCACCTGCTGCATTGACACCCACGTTCCACAATAAACCTCCATAACTACCAGCACCGCCCGTCATGGCTGCAACTCCAACATCGACCGGATTGATTGATCCATTCTGGGCATATTGCGCACCTGCATTAATACCCGCACTAATGGCCGCCGTCCCCACCGGCGAAGCCCACATACTCGAACCCAAAGCACCTCCAGTACTAAAAATCGGCGTGCCATTAATCATCGCTATCGGACCTGCACCGGCAACCACGCCAGCCACGCTGGCGGCAAGCAGCGTTTGGCTGCCTGCTTGTTGTAAGGCTTGTTCTTTATGTGTGATGGCTTGGGCAATCGCACTTGCTGACGGTGTATTGGTATTGCCATATTGCGCATACATTTCCGGGTTGGCTTGTTGTGTCGGTGTAGCATAGAACATATAGCCTGTGCCAGAGTTCCCTTCTGCCGGCAGCAAACCATGGGCTTCTTTCAAGAATACAGAGGCATGCTTATCCGACTCACCAGGAGAACCGGATTGCACTTGTCGATCTGCTTGTGCTGTCAACGTTTGCACTGCTTGATCAATTGAGATGCCATTTTGCGAGGCATAGCGAGTTGCATTGTCTTTAATCCAGTTTATCTCTGTCGGATACAACTGCCGATTATTAGCCACTGGCGGGTGGGAGTGCTTTTTTACAAATATCACTATAGCTTTGAGGTGTGCCAGGGGGAAATGGCAGAAGATTATTCTAATCTTCTAATGTACGGACATATTCTGCCGCCGCTTCACAAAGATCATCGTATTGAAATAACGGTGCCTCCATATTTGCAAAGTACCAACTATCCTGACACAGAGGGGAGTCATCTGAAACAAAACATATATATAACAACAGCAATAATAAAAGCAATGAATATCCAATAGGCAATTTTGTCTAAATTAGAGAATTCCGTATAACGTTCACCAAATGTTTTAGTAAACGTTTCTTTAAAAAGTTGCTTATATGGTTTTTCATTTTTCATTTTTATTCTCTAAGTTACTACCTTTTAAACCAACTTTACCCCGCATTCGCGGGTTCGGGTGCGCGTGATGATGGAGTGTCTGGTGATTACGACCGAGTAAAAGACGCTGACAAACGAAGAGCCGCTAACGCGGATCTTCTCTTAACTGCTACCTGCCACAGGCGAGTGGGGAGTGATTTGTTATAAATATCACTATAGCTTTGAGGTGTGCCAGGGCGGAAATGGCAGAAAATTATTCCAATCTTCTAATGCACGGGCATATTCTGCCGCCGCTTCACAAAGATCATCATATTGGAACAACGGCGATTCCGTGTTCGCAAAGTACCAGCGGTATTCATGTTCATGCGGGGGGGTGATTTCTCCAGTCTCAATTTGTTTGAACAGCGGCATCATGAATTCCAATACCATTTCGGCATCGTCATCGACCTTGGCATACCGCTCCAACAATTCACGCAACACTCGCGCCTTCTCTTGCAAATTCTTTACCTTGTCCATTAGCCACCTCCTGCGCTACGCAACGTGAAGGGATTGACCGGCGCAGGCGTTGTCCATTGACTCCGGTTTGGCACAATGACTTGCTGCGCGCCTCCTGGCATCGTTACTACGCCTTGCGTCGTGTTGGCAACGTTTGACACGAATACAGTCGGTGTCGTGCCTGTCTTGGGCGTGATCGCATAGAAGTCCACGCCGTTTTTAAGTATGTTGGCCGCTTGCGTTGCCGGCAGACCGAGCACTTTCCCTGCCTGCTCTGGCGTCATTAATGCAACCGCCTGTGCTTGTTGGGGACTCATCCAATAGCCAGTCATAGCCGATACCACATCTCCTTTGGGAACAACTTTGACCAAAGTGCTGCCTGACGTGGCGATGCCCGTTTGCGGAAGATTAGTACCTGATTGAAGGTAGCCAGCTGCAATGTCTTCTGCTCTTGATGCTGACAACGTTGGACTGCCGGCTTTTATTTCCGCAATCAAAGATTGAGCCTGATGAGTTTGCATTATTTCAGGGGTAATCTTTACTCCGGCAGCATTAAAGTCCTTATAACTTGCCTGCGCCAACGTATTAGCTTGCGTCAACTTGATACCAGCCTGATTAGCCAGTACCACACTACCAACCGTCGCCCCAAGATTAACAGCACCATACATCGATGCCGCAGCCTGTGGACTCAATCCCAAACTTTGCAATGCTTGCTCGCCATAGGTTGGCGTCAAATTTCCGTTGATAAGTTGCTGAAACCCGGCATGCGAATAATCCAGGCTGGTACCTGCAACCGTCGCGCCAAGACCGCAACCAACGACAGTTGCACATCCAGCCGTCAATGCACTTGCCGCAGCCGCAGATCCCATGACGCCTTGCACTGCACCGACCGTTCGATTTGGAATTTGATAACGATCGACGGTATCAACGAATGGGTCTAAACGTTCGTAAGAGAACAGGCCGGTAATTTTCAACTGACTCTGTTCAGCCGTGTATTGTTGCCCACGTTGTTCGGATGCGGCCAGTGCCGTTTTATAGGGATCACTATCTGGAACTCCTGCGGAACAATGTACCATCGCACATGCTGCGTCGGTAAGCCGTCGTCGCTCTTCTTGGGTTTTACCTTGCTGAAGTTGTTTGAGTTTTGCAGTTTCATCAGGATGCAACTGCCGATTATTCGCATCCACCACCAAGCCCATGGCCGCACCTGATACGCCACCTGCCGCGCCACCGATACCTGCCGCAGCCCCGGTCGCAATCGCTTGCGCCGCCATGTTCGCAAGGTCAGGCGCGAGACTGGCTCCGGTGAGTTGTTCAGCCATACTGTTCTGAACCTGCTCAAGCATCGGTGTCGCCAGTGCCGCCGCGCCGGCACCAAGTGCGCCACCAATTCCGCCGCTTAATGCACCGGTGACGAGGTGTAGCTTCGCGCGATTAACACCGCCTTCGTTCCACTTATCGGCTTCGCTTTGTAGCTCGGCGCGTTTGATCGGATCGTTTTCGTTTTTCGCTTGTTCGCGCAAAGCAGTTTGCTGGCTCTCTGCATAACTCGCCACGGCCTGCGGTGCTTGCTGGCTGGCCGCTGCTGTGATCTGCGTTTGCGCGTTGATAGTTTGCTGCACTTGCTGGGCATTGAATATCGCTGCAATGCCGGTTTGTGCGGCATCGCTGGTGATGCTGGTGTTTCCTGCGATGCCGGAAATCCCGCTCTGGCTAACGCTCTGCGCATTTCCCCCAGCCAGACCCAAACCGAGGGCCGTACCTTGGTTCCCCGCTGGCAGCGTGCCGACGCCACCGCTGGCACTCATGCTGTGTGCGCTAAATGCTGCTTGGTTTTGCATATCGTTCATCACCAAACCATTGGCGCTGTTAAAACTGTTCAGCCCTTGTTCAAGCGCTTGCGCGGTACTGGCAATCACGGCACCCGTGAGTGCGGTTTTACCGCCGACCTGAACAGTAAAACCACCGTCACCGGCCAGTAAGCCGGATTGTTGTCCAACGCTGGCATACTGGCTGTTGATCTTGCTATTACTGAGCTGGCCGCTGACACTGCCGGTGCCGGCACCGATAGGAATGGCGACGCCGATGCCGGCGCTGTGTTGGGTGCTGTTGTAGTTGCTGCTGTCTTGTTGGCTGGCGATGTGGAGGTTACCGCCAACTTGGGCGGTGATGGTGTGGGCGCTGGCGACGGCACCGGCGAGCGTGGTATCGCCACCCGATGAAATCAGTAACTGTTTGCCGGCGCTGATGCTGCTGTTGCTGTGGCTTATGTCACTGCCATTGCCTTGGCCTTTGCCCTGACTGGCGTTGGCCGTGACGGTGAAACCGCTGTTCGTGCCGCCGATGCCGAGGCCAACGCCGAGTGAGGCGCTGCTACTGTGGTTGCTGCTGCTTTGTTGGCTGCTGTTTTGCGCTGATTGCAGCGTGATATCGCCGTCGGCAATCAGGGCGGCGTGGCCGCCGGCGTTGAGGTGGCTGCCGCTGATGGCGATGTTGCCGTCCTTTTTAGCTGGATCACCGCTGGCAACGATAATGACATTGCCACCGGCTTGCACCGTGCTGGCGGCCGCCTGTTGGCTGCTTTGTTGGCTTTGGCTGCTGCTTTGGCTACTGCCCAGACTGATACCGATCTGGATGCCGCCGGCGCTGCCGGGATTATTGGCAACGCTGCTGGCCGCTTGTTTAACGGCCAGGGTGGCACTGGCGGCGGCCAGCGCTTGCAAACGCGGATCGCTGACTTGGCTGGCGGCTTGGCCCATTTGTTGTACGCTGTTGGCCGCGCTGAGCACGGGGTTGCTGATGGAAAGGCTCAGACCGCTTTGCTGGCTGTGGCTACTCTGACTCGCTTGCATGGTGTCGCTGGCGGCGCTGAGGGTTACGTTTTTAGCTAAGATTTGAACGTCGCCGGTGCCGGCGGCGAGGACGTGGCTGGCGCTTTGGGTGTACTGATTACCGGCGCTGAGGGTGACGGTGCCGCCGGTGCTGCCAACGGTGCTGGCTTGCTGGCTGAGGGTGGTGCTGCTGTTGGTGTGCTGGCTGGCTTGTGATCCCAAGGTGATGCCGCCAGAACTGGCGAACAGGCCGCTTTGTTGTTGTTCGCTATGTAGACTCGTGCTGCTGCTGTTCTGCGCGCTTTGTATGCGCAGATCATGGCCGGCGGCGAGGGCGAGGTCGCCACTGGCGACGGCATGGCTGCCGACGATGGCGAGGTTGTTGCCGGCCTGTAATTGCACACGCTCACCCGAGATGGTGCTGGATACGGCTTGGCTTTGTTGTTGCGTGGCTTGGCTGTGGTTCATGGAAGACGAGAACAAACCGCTACTGCTCTGGGTCGTGGCCTGATTGAAGCTGTTGTTTTGTGCGGCGCTGGCGATGGTGAGGTCGCGCGTGGCAGTGGCGATGAGATTGCCGTCGCTGTGCAGGTAGGCGGCACTGGCGCTGAGGTCGCGCTCGGCGCGGATGAGCAGGTCGCCGCCGCTGTGCAGCTGGGTGCCGTGCACGGTGGTGTTGGACTGGCGCAGCGAGTTGCCGCTATCGGTTTGGCTGTTCGAGGCGAGGCTGGTGGTGACGGCTTGCAAGTTGACATCGCGGCCGGCGAGCAGGCTGGCGCTGCCGCTGCTTTGTATGTCGGCACCGGTGAGTGTCAGATCGCGTCCGGCGCTGATGCTGAGTTGGGCGGCGTGAACGCCGGCGACGCGGTCGATCAGGGTGTGGCTGCTGGCGTAGCCATTGCTTGCCGTGCCGAAGCTGTTGCTGGCACTGGTGGTGCTGGTGCTGATGAGGACGTCGCGGCCGGCCAGGATGCCGACGCGATGGCCGCTGATGGTACCGCCGTGATTGATGATGTCGTTGCTGGCAGTTAAGACGGTGTTGCCGCTGCTGGCCGTGTTGTTGATCTGGCCGGTATTGTGGATATTGCTGGCTTGTATGTGCATGTTGCCAGCAGCTAAGAGGGTGCCGCTGTTGTGCAAGGAGCCGGGCAGGCGCAGGTCGATGTGCTGGGCTGAAATCAGCGCGCCGTTCGGCTTGATGTCGCTGGTATGGGCTTGCGCCAAGTACACGACCGGTACCAATACTTGGTCGCTGCTGCCGTCGGGCAGGGTGAGTGATTGCGCGACTAACCACACCATGTCGGCCGTGAGCGCGGCCATTTGCGCGCCGCTGAGCGCAATGCCAGGGGTGAGTTGAAATTGTTCGGCTGTGGCGACACCGGCTGTCATCAGGGCGCGGTATTGTTCTTCATTCGAGCCGTAAGCGCCGAGGAAACGGCGACCGGTCAGTTCGAGTATTTGCTCGTTGATCAGTTTTTGTTCATAAAATCCATCGCCTAAGCGTTTTTGAATTCTTTGTGGGTCACTGCCGATTTGGCTTAACAGGTAGTCGCTGGAGAGGAAGCTTTGGTAGTTGGTATATGCCGGGTCGGTTTCTATCAGGTAGGGCAAGCTTGATTGAGGGCGCACTTGGAATAACTGCTTGTTGGGTAAGACCAAATGTGGCAAGGCGAGGCCAGCCTGAGCCAGGGTTTGTGGGCCTGTTGCGCTGACGATACTGGCTGCGGCGACGCTGGCGGCCGGTGCGCTGATGGGCTTGATGCTGTCGGCGGCCATGTTGTTACTGTTGCTGTTGCCTGAGCCTTCGCTGATTTGAGCAATCTGCTGCGGCGTATGGCTGTCTGCGCCAGATACCGGCGTGCCGGCATCGCTGCCGGCGTTGATGCTGGCAGCGTTACCGGCACTACCTGAGACGGCGACTTGTGTGCTTGCCGTCGCCGTTAGGCTGGTGTCGTTACCGGCCTGCCCTTGCGCGGCTGCCAATACGGTGATGTTGTCGTTGAGCGTGGTGGGCGCCGTATTGCCTGCGCTGAGCGTGGCGACGCCTGCCGCCGTGCCGCTGAGTGTGGGGGCGGCCTGGTTAGTACCTAAGGCCAATACTGCGGCGCTGCTGACGTCGAGTGGCGTGACCGCGATCGCGCTGTTGAACGTTTGCCATAGGTTGGGTGCGATTTGCAGGGCGCTGGTTTGTTGCTGTATCGCCGGGGCATAGGTTTGGTGGGGGTTCCAGTGTCTTTTTCGTTCTCTGGTAAAGCCCCCATGCCACCGCGTATAGGTGTATTGCGAGGTGCCTTGGTCGTCGATGAAGGTGGTGCCCGGGCTTTCGTTGTTGGTGATGCTGGTCGGCGCGCCATGCAGGGTGCCGCCGACCACGATACGACTGTTGTTATTGTTGACTATGCCGTTGATGAGCAGGTTGCCACCGCTGATCAGTTCGGCCGGGCGCGATTGCGTGATGAAGGTCTCGCTGATGGTACGGGTGTAATTATATTCGGTGTAGTTTTGTCCAGAGCTGCCATCTGGCATGAAAAGGCAATCGAAGTTATCCGGGTTGCATCGTGCTTGGCGCACCAGCGTGCTGTCCCAGCGTTGGCTATCGTTTTGGAGTTGATACTCTTTGATCTCCTTGGTCGACGTCACGCGCTGTTCGGTGGCAAAATGGTCGTTGCGATTGTCGATGGTAAGGGCATTGAGTTCGATATCGCCATCGGCTTCGATCTTGGCGGAGGCATTGAGTAAGTATGCAGCGCTGCCGCTGTCTTGCTGGGCTGTATCGAGGCTGGCACCGACGCGCAACTGGCCGGCACTGTAGAGCAGCGCCCCTTCGGTATTACTGATGCTGGTGGCACCGATCTGAAGTTTCCTGCGCGCAGCGATCACGCCGGCGTTGCCGCTGCGGTCTTGGGTATTGCTGAGTGCAGTGGCGCCGATGGCGATGTCGTCGCCGTAGACGCGTCCCCAGTTATTGAGAGTGCCGCTGACTGTGATTCCGCTGTTGCCACCGCCGGCATTGATGAGGCCGCGGTTGTCGAGCGCGCCGGCGTTGAGATGAAGATGGCGCATCGCGCTCAGGCTGCCGTCGTTGCTGAGCTTGCCGCTGGTGCTGAAATACAGGTCGCGGTTGGCGCTGAATTGCTTTCCGCTGGCATTGTGGTAGTCGCCTTGCAGGGTGATCGCGGCGTCGCGGCCGGCGGCGAGGCTGCCGCTACCGTCGAGGCTGGCGAGCGTGAGGGTGAGGTCGTCCAGACTGTCGATATGTCCGCCTTCATTTTGTAAGCTGCCGCTGCTCAGTGTAATGCTGCGCACGGTTTCAGCGGTGGCATCGCCGGCGTCGGCTTGGCGATGGCGGATGTGGCCGGCGCGGTTGTCGACGGCGGTAAACTGTAGTCGTATGGCTTGGCCGGCAGTGAGCTGGCCGGCGCGGTTGTCGAGGCGGGCGCTGGCATCCTCACTGGTAATCGTGTCGGTGGCAAAGATGCTGCCGTTGCGGTTGTCGAGCAGATCGCGGAGCGCCAGTGTCAGCGCGCCGCCGGCGATGATGCTGGCACCGTCGATGTTGCTGAGTTCGATGCCGGCGAGGTAGACCTCGCCGTTGCTACCGATGGTGCCGCCGGCATTGTGTACAGCGCTGTGGCTGATGATGCGGCTGCTGCCACTGCCGCTGTTGGCAATGCGGCCGGCGCGATTGTCCAAGCTGAGGGCGCTGATGGCGAGCACGGCGGCGCTGCCATTGTTTTCTATGCGGCCTTGCTGATTATCGAGTGCGCCGACGGCACTGAGGGTGAGTGCGCCATCGCTTTGGATGATGCCAGTGTGGTTGTTGACGACGTCGGCACTGTGCACTTGCGCATCGTGTTGGCTGTAGATGGTGCCGTGGCGGTTGTCGATGCGGCCGGCATGGAGTTGCAATTGGCCATTGCTGCCGATGAAGCCGGCGATGTTTTGTATGCTGCTGTTGTCGAGTTGCTGCGCTACCGTCATGGCTAAGCTGCCGCTGCCGAGGTGTTGTATGCTGCCGCCGCGATTATCGAGTGCGTTCGTATCGAGCCGCAGGTCGCGTTGAAGCGCTTCGATTTTCCCCTCTCGGTTGTCGAGTTGTTCGCTGCGTAGGGTGAATTGGGCACCGCTGAGTTTTCCCTGTTGGCGGTTGTCGATCAGGCGGCCGCTGAGCGCGGTGTGTTGTTGCGAAAAAATCTGACCGGCCTGGTTGTTGAGGTGATCTGCGCTGATTTGTAGCTGGCCGTTGCTGCCTATGGTTCCGTTCTGATTCGATAAGCTGGCAGCAACTTCGATGTCGAGCAAACCGCTGCCGGCCAGTTCTACACTGCCGCCATCGTTGTTCCAATGTTGCAGTGCTAAGCGCAGATTTTCGCTGTTGCTGTGGATTTGCCCACCTAGGCTGTTATCGAGCATGGTACTGACGGCCAAGCGGGTTTCTGCCCTGCCGAACTGTTTGATTTGGCCAGCTTGGTTATTGAGCGTGTGGCTATCGAGACTGATTTGTTCGGCGCTGATATTGCCCTGGCGATTGTCGATTTCTGTGCCGCGCAACACGATGTGCTCGGCATCGAGTCGGCCGTTGCGGTTGTTGATTTTGACGGCATCGAGATGCAGTTGCTGCCCGGCTGCCATTGCACCATCTTGGTTGTCGAGTTGTTCCCTCACTTGGGCGTGCAGTGTGTCGGCGGCGCTGATGAGGCCGCGGTTATGCAGTGTGGCGGCGTTGATGCTCAGGCTGCCATTGCTACCGATGCGCGCTTGCTGCGCGCCCGTGCTGCGGTTGAAGAGGCTCGCGCGCAGGGCGATTTGCAGTCCGTCGCCGTTGAGCGAGAGCAGGCTGGCACGGTCGTTGATGAGGGTGTCGGCCTGCAGTTGCAGCGCACCGGCGGCGCGGATGCTGCCATCGCTGTTATCGATTACGCTGTCGACGTCGATGGCGAGAGCGGCACCGGCCTCGATCTGTGCCTGCTGGTTGTGGAATTGCTGGGCTTGGAGCTGCAGCCTGCCGTTGCTGGCGATCTTGCCTTGTTGGTTGTTGAGTAGGCCAGTTTGCAGTGCGAAGCGAGTATTGCCGGCATGTAGTAATTGTCCGTTTTCATTGTCAATGGCAGCGGCGTGGAGCAGCAGGCTGTCTGCATTGCTTTGCAACAGGCCGTGGCGGTTATCGAAGCGGCCGCTCAGCAGCAGTTCGCTGGCCGCGAGACCTAATTGACGGATGCTGCCGTTGCGGTTGTCGACTTGCTCGCTGCGTAATTGTAATTGGTCGGCACTGAGCTGGCCATCGCGGTTGTCGAGTGCTGTGATGTTCAGGTGCAAGTCGCGCGCATCGAGCTGGCCTGAGCGGTTGTCGAGCGTGCTGGCTTGCAGGTTCAGTGTTTCAGCGGCGGCCAGGCGACCATGTTGGTTATTGAATGAGCCGTCGATGTGTGCTTGCAGTGCTTGTGCCGCAGTGATGCTGCCGCTGTTGCTGAGGCTGGCGGCTTGCAGTTGCATCGCGCCGTTGCTGCCGATTTGGCCGCCGGCATTTTCAAGATGTGCAGTCGTGTGTATCTGTAAGCCGTCGGCATTGAGAGAGAGCAAATGGCCGTCACTGTTGTCGAGCGTCGTCGCTTGCACTTGCATGCCTTGCCCGGCTTGGATGCTGCCTTGTTGGTTGTCGATTGCGCCGTTGAGGCGCAGTGCGGCAGTCTGGACAGTGTGCAACTGTCCTTGGCGGTTGTCGAGCCAGTCAGCTTGCACTTGCAAGCGAGCATTGCTACTGATAGTGCCGGCTTGGTTGCGCACTTGGCCAGCCTCGATGCGCAAGCTGTCGTTGCCGGCATGCCGGATGCTGCCGCGCTCGTTGGCGAGGGCCGCAGTGATGATGTCGAGTTGCGCGGCATTGCTGACGATTTGTCCAGCGTCGCTGTTGATCAGTATTTCGCTGAGATTAAGTCGGCTGGGGCTGGCTCCAAATTGGCTGATCAGGCCGGCTTGATTGAATAATCGTAAGGCGTCGATGTGTAAGCCATCGGCGCTGATTTTTCCGGCTTGGTTATCGATTTCGTCAGCTTGCAGCAGCAGAAGTTTGGCGTCGATTTCGCCATCGCGGTTAAGCAACGTGGGCGTGCTCAGTTGCAGCGTTTGCCCGGCTAGTAAGCGTCCGCCTTGATTGTCGAGTAGTGCGGCGATGCTTAATTGTAAGTTGTTCGCAGCACTGATTTTGCTGTGATTCGTGAGTGTGCCTGCCTGGATATCAACGGCACCGTTGCCGCCGATCAGACCGCCTGATTCGCCATCGGCACGCCAGTCGTCGCGGTTGATGAGGCCGGCCTTGGCGCTGATTTTCAGTGCGCTGTTGCCGAGCGCGAGGAGGCGGCCGCCCTGGTTGTCGATGTCGTTGGCGCGTAGGGTGAGGGCGTGTGCTGCTTGCACACTGCCGGCACGGTTGTCGATGCTGCCGCTGACGACGAGGCTGGCATCACCATGGCTGAATAATTTACCGGCTTGGTTGTCGAAGCGCGCAGCTTGCAGGTCGATGTGATTGTTCGCGAGGATGGTGCCGGCGCGATTATGTCCTTCGCCGAGTTGTAATTGCAGCGTACCGCTGCCGGCATGCTGAAGGCTGCCCTCATGATTCTCGAATACTCCCGCTTGCAGCAGAATCTGGCTGCCATTGAGACGGATCTCGCCTTGGCTGTTGTCGAGCCAGTCGCGGATACGCAGACGGCTGTCGGCCTGACTGAATTGTTGTAACTTGCCGCCCTGATTGTTGAACTGATGGCTGTCGAGGTCGAGTCGATCGGCCTCCAAGGTGCCGCCGCGATTGTCGATGTTGGCTGCGCTCAGTTGCAAGTCCTTGGCCGCCAGCACTTGGCCGGCGCGGTTGTCAAACAGTTGGCTGACGCTTAGCGCGCTGTGTTTGGCGGCGGCGATGCTGCCGCCTTGATTGTCGAGTTGCCCGGCACTGAGCTGCAATTCACCATTGCTTCCCAGCGTGCCTTGGCGGTTACTCAGTTCCGCACCGACTTGCAATTGCAGTTGGCCCTGACCGGCGAGCAAGATACTGCCGCTGTCATTGTTGATACGCCAAGGGGCGAGCAGTAATTGCTCACTGTTGCTATGGATGCTACCGGCCTCGCTGTTGTCGAGCAGGCTGCGAATGTTGAGGATATTGCTGCCGTGACCAAAGTGTTGCAAGCGGCCGGCCCGGTTGTCGACGCTGTCGCTGTCGAGGTGTAAGGCATCGGCCGCGATCTGGCCGTGGCGGTTATCGATTTGTTGGGCGACTATGTGCAGTTCGGGGGCGTCGATGCGGGCCGCTTGATTATTGAGCGTGGCGGCATCGAGTTGCATTTGACCTTGACTGCGCAATTGGCCAGCGCGGTTATCGAGTGCCTGCTCGAATTTGGCGTTGAGGGCTACTGTGGCGATAATGTCGCCGTTGTTACGCAAGCTGTTTGCTTGTAATTGCATGTCACCATGACTGCTGAGCAAACCACCGGTTTTACCGTCGGCGCGGCTGGCCGCCAGATTATTGATCGCGCCATTGCTGCGAATGGACAGACCTTGCGGGCCCAGTGCCAAGACCCGACCGCCCTCATTGTTGAACTGGCCGGCTTGTATGTGCAGGCCTTGCGCCGCTTGTACACTGCCTTGAGTATTGTCAATTTCTTGTTCAGTGGCAAGCGCTATCGAGGCATTGCTGAGCAGGCTACCGCCTTGGTTGGCGATCACGCCGCTGGTGATGTCGAGTAATCCACTGCCGACATGATGGATTTGACCTTGCTGATTGAGTAAGCGTGCCGGCCCCAAGTGCAGGGTGGTGCTGTTGCTTTCAATCAGACCGGCGCGATTATCGAGTACGCCGCTAATGGCAATCTGCGCTTCGTCGCTACCGGATTGGCTGATTTTTCCTGCTTGATTGCGCAGATCTTGCGCGGACAGTGACAGGCGGCTGGCCTGTAGTTGACCATCTTCATTGTCGAGTAAGGTGGCAATGCGGGCTTGCAGATGCTGTACGGCGCTGATCCTACCCTGATTGCGTAGTTGCTGGACTTCGAGCGTGACATCGCCGTTCGCGGCGATCACACCTTGATCGAGGTTGTGCAAGTATCCGCTGGCAGCGAGGTACATACCGTCTTGATTGAGCGAGAGCAGTCGGCCCTGGCTGTTGTCGAGCGTGGTGGCGCGCACTTGCAAGGCGTGTGCCGCTTGGATCAGTCCGGCGCTGTTGTCGAGCGTGCCGGCGCTGGAGATGGTGAGCAAGGCCTTGCCGTTGATTTGGCCGGCGCGGTTGCTGATGGTCGCGCTATCTATGCTGAGTCTGCCGGTGCCGGCATGGTTGATACTGCCGCCATCGTTTTGCAGCAATGCCGGGGCCAAGCTCAGTTGTTCGCTCTCGCTGTACAAGTGGCCGTTGCGATTATCGAATTGCTCAGTCACGGCGAACTGCGCCGCCTTGCTGCTGGAATGGATAAGTTGACCGGACTGGTTGCTCAGATGCGGCGTCTGCAGGCTTAGTTGTGCCGCGCTCAGCGTCCCTTGGTCGTTATTGAGTCGCTGCGTGACCACGGCTTGCAGATGGGATATGGCGCTCAGTTGGCCCTGATTCGTGAGTGTCTGTGCCTGCAGCGACAAGTCGCCGTTGCTGGCGATCTGCCCGCTGCCATTATCGAGGACATTGCTGTTGATGCTCAGCAGACCTGCACCAGTCAGCGCGATGCGCCCGGATTGATTGCTGAGTTGTGCACTGTGTAATTGCAGGCTATCACTGTGTGAGAGGATGTTGCCAGCGCTGTTGTCGATTGAGGTGTTGCTGGCGAGCGCGATACTGCCGGCGCTGGTGATACCACCATTTTGGTTATTCATGCCGCCAGCGCTGATGCTGATGCTGGCCCCATGCAGTGTGCCGCCGTCATTGTGTAGCGTGCCTGCCGCCTCGATGTGGAGTGCTTGACCGGCTTGTAGCGTCGCCTGACGATGCGTGAGCTCGCCTTCACGCGCTTGCAAGCTGATTGCTCCGCCCGCTTCGGTGTTGGCACCGTCGAGTTGCATGCTGGCGGCTCGCATGTCGATCGCGCCGCCGGCGAGCTGCCAGCCGCTGGTTTGCAGCACGGTGTCGGTATGGATACGCAGGTCGGCTTTGCGCTCGATCACACCGGTGTCGTCTACCCCTGCCGCCAAGCTACCACTCGATTGCAAGGCTTGCGCTTGCAACGTGAGGTCTTGGCCAGCACGGATGTCACCGCTGTTGCTCAGTAATTCTTTGCTGTGCAAGCTGACTTGTTGTTGACTGTAAATTTGGCCGCGCTGGGTGATGCTGCTGTCACTGTTGATGACCAGTCCGTCCCGTGCCGTAGTCTGGCCGGCTAAAGTAATGTGGCCGCGGCTGTTAATTTCCAGTTCGCCGCTATGGGCGGCCAGATTGCCGAGGCTGACCACGCCAACCCCAGCGGCAGTGCCGACTAAGCGAATTTTATTGGCATACATGCCGCCCAAGCTGGCGACATCAATGCCGACCGCGTCGGCCGCCGTGTCGTTGGCAGCGGCGATAGCCTGCACGCCAAGCGCGGCGTGGTCGATTTGGTTGGCCCCGCTGATGACACGTAATTGTTTGGCCCAGATCGCGCCATTGACGCGCACGGTACGCGCGATCAAGTCGAGGCTGTCGATGTTGGCGGCTTGTAGATTACTGACTTCAATCGCACCGCGCGTGACCCGCCAGGCGTTCAAAGCGCCAGCGCTGTCGAATACCGGCGCGCCGGTGCTGAGCATGGCGCGATCGGTATTGATGAAGCCGCAGCCGCTGCAACTGATGCCATTCGGGTTGGCGATAATGACTTGGGCGCGTTGGCCGGCGACTTCGACAAAGCCATGCAATTGGCTGGCACCACTGCCGCGCACTTCGTTGAGAATGATGCGCGCGCCTTCTTTGCCGAGATGCGGGTTAGCGGCGATATAGCCGCCTTGCTGCGTCAGAACGGCGCTGTTGGCATTGTTGAGGATGGCACCGTTGCCGTCGACATTAAATTTTTCATAGCGGTTATGCGACAGTCCGCTGGCGTTGGGGGCGGCGATCTGCACCAGCGGGCGGCCATTGGCGGTGAGTGCAATGCTGGTGCCGCTGGTGCCGGGGGCAGTGACGATCTGGGCTTGTGCCAGCGTACCAAATAAACTGGCGAGCAATATTGTCAAGGGGGTGAAACGCCACAGACGCTGGCTAGTCTGCCGCGCGCTGGATGGTGCTGCAGATCGCACGCCAGTGCCGGCGCTGCTTACTTGTTCGGCAACCACCATCAGCAACTGACGTTTTTTGTTGAAAACGATACGGTAAGCGTTTTTATTCATGATAAAAAAATAGTTTTGATGTCATAACGAGCAGGGCGTCAATATTGCCAACTCAGGTTGATTCCGGCGACCGGGCTGGCGCTGGGGAAGTGGCTGGGTTGATACAGCGACCAAGCCGAGAAGATGTCGTATTGCAGTCCCCCCCAAGCGCCGCGCAGGCCGAGGGCGGTGCCGGCCAACTTGTCACCGGCTAATTTGCTGCGCGCAGGTCCGCTGACTTTACCCAGATCGAGGCCGAGGTAAAGGGAGGTGCCGGATCCGCCGAGCGCGAGCTTGACTTCGTTACGCAGAAAAAAACCGCGTTCGGCCGCCAGACTCAACTCGCCGTCAAAGCCGCGCACGGTGTAGCGGTTGCCGATGCTGAATTGGTCGCTGGCATACAGTCGCGCATTGCTGTATTGGGCGCGCAAGCTGCTCATCCAGCTCAAGGAGTGGCGTGCAAATTGAAATGGTGCGATGAAACTGGCATCGATGGTTTGCAAGCTGTAACGGAAGCTGCCGTCATCGTCTTTCCGCAGTTCGGCCGGCGGGTCGGCTTGGCCATTGAACCAGTTGACGCCCCAACGCTGGGTCAAATTGAAGTCGAGTTGGGCGCGCCCAAAATAGTGTTTGTGCAGCCAAGATAGTTCGGCAAAGCTGGTATGGCGTTGTTGGTTGCCCAGCTCGGCGTCGTTGGCGTAGGCGCGACTCCAGCGTTTGCCAGTTTTGAATTGCCAGGTATTTTTTTGCATCTGATCGCGCTGGAATACCTGGCTCAGGCGTACATCAAGATTTTTCGAGCGGCCGCTCCAGATAAAGTCGGCCTCTTGGCCAGCGATTTTTTGTTGATAATCGTAACTGCTGCCGGCGAAGGCCAGTTCGGTATACCCGAATGGCAGCGCGTAATAAAAATGATTGCCGCTGGTACTGCGGCGATCAGAGGCGCGGTCGGCATCGCTGTTGAAACCGAACGAGAAAATGTCGGCCAAGCCGAGCGGCTGGTCGAGCGCGACCTGGACGCCGGCTTGCCATTTTCCGGTACTGCGACTGCCGCTGTCGTCGAGCGTGACGCTGACTTTCCAGGGCTTGCCTTGGACGATGTCGAGCAGTACATCACTTTCCCCCGCTGTGTCACCGGGGATGATTTGCATTTCCACATCCAGACTCGGGACCCGCTTGAGTTGTTCCAAGCCTTGTTCCAAATCGCGCAAATTGAGCAGGGTGCCGGCTTGGCCGGGGAAGGTCGATCGGGTGCTGGTACGTATTTGCGCGTCCTTGATGTGAATGCGCCGTATCATGCCTGGTATCAGACTCAGTCTGAGCGTACCGCTGGACAAGTCTTGTTCGGGAATACCAATGCGCGTGGTGCTGTAGCCGCGCACCAAGATCAGCGCGCCCAGACCTTGGACGATCAAATTGAGCCCTTGTTTGCCGATACAGGTACCGACATAATTCTGCAGATAACTGTGGGCAAAATGCAGCTTGTCTTGTGGCAAGGCGAATGCGCCGGCCGCACGCACGCTCTCTGAGAGTTGCTCGGGCAATTGCAAGTGTATTTGTTTGATGGGAAAACAAGGGCTTTCTGCCGGTAACTGCAAGGCTTGCTCGGCTACATATTCGCCATCGGCCAGCTTGACTACCGGTTCCTCCGTCTGACGCATCCGCTGTTGGTACTGTTCTTGTGTGCGTCGGCGTTGTTCTTCGCTATCGACCGTGCTCGGTACTTGGGCTTGAGCCGTTGTGGCGAGCACAGTCAACCCGATTGCCAGACGGGCACATAGAGGTTGAAGTGAATCAAAGAAAGCAGGCATCGCGGAATTTTGAAATTGAATAGCGGACAATTGTAGAACTCCAAGAGCGAGGTAAAGTGTAGGAAAAATCTGAAACTACGCTTAACTCCGCGAAATAGCCGAAATTCCAGCCGAAAAACAATAAGCTAAGTGAGGGTAGTGGCTTTTTATCATGCCCCGCAATAGTGCCTTTTTGCATCATCGAGGCGCATCAAAAGCCGATTTGTGAAAAAAAATCGCGCTTTTCCCAAATTACGTTTGGAAAACCACGGCATATTCCTAACATAGCCATACAAACTTCAAGGCTGTTGCCGCGTGGTTGGGCGCAATACGCTAAAATAAGCCTTTAAAAACTCAGGAATGATGCCTAACAGCTATAGCTGCACGGGGTTTGCGAAACTCGCTTTCGGTTTTGTCTGCGCCACTGCCATGCCATACTGCTGCGCTGTCGTCCGCAACATCCACGCCTCTGATGAACGCTCCCCTCCCTGTTCCTGCTTTGCTCGCTGACACGCCTCCGGGCGCCGGTGCTACCCGCGTGCGTGAAATTCCGTACAATTACACCTCGTTTTCCGACCGTGAAATCGTCATTCGTCTGCTGGGCGAAGATGCCTGGTTATTGCTCGATCAATTACGCGGTAAACGCCAAACCGGGCGCTCGGCGCGCATGCTCTACGAAGTGCTTGGCGATATCTGGGTGGTGCAGCGTAATCCGTATCTGCAAGACGATATGCTCGACAATCCTAAGCGGCGGCAAGATTTGATCGATGCCTTGAACCACCGCTTGGGCGAAGTCGAGAAGCGCCGTCTCAATACCGCTAATGATGACGATGCCGAACGCAGCCATAGTGTGGAAACTTTGGTGCATGCGGCCCGCGCGGCGGTGGCCGAATTCGCTCGACAATTTCGCGCCACCTATGATCTGCGCAAGAAGGCCAATCGCTTGCTGGCGCGTTACACCGCCAAAGACAATATCAAGTTCGATGGCCTGAGCCGCGTTTCGCATGTGACCGATGCCACCGATTGGCGCGTCGAATATCCATTCGTCGTGCTCACGCCCGACACCGAAGACGAGATGGCTGGGCTGGTCAAGAGCTGTATTGAACTCGGTCTGACCATCATCCCGCGCGGCGGCGGCACCGGTTACACCGGTGGTGCGATTCCGCTCACGCCTTTGTCAGCGGTGATCAATACCGAAAAGCTCGAACAACTCGGGGCGGTGGAAATCACGCGCCTGCCCGGTGTCGAGCGCGATTACGCCACCATCTACTCCGGTGCCGGCGTGGTCACCAAACGCGTCGCTGATGCGGCGGAAAAAGCCGGCTATGTGTTTGCGGTCGACCCGACCTCGGCCGAAGCGTCTTGCATAGGCGGCAATGTGGCGATGAATGCCGGCGGCAAAAAAGCCGTGTTGTGGGGCACTGCGCTCGATAATCTGGCTTCGTGGAAGATGGTCGACCCGAATGGCGATTGGCTCGAAGTGACGCGTATCGAACACAATCTGGGCAAGATTCATGATGTTGAATTAGCCAAGTTTGACTTGGTCTGGACACATCCCGGCGAAAAACAGTCGTTCAAAACCGAACGTCTGGAAATCAAGGGCCGGGTATTTCGCAAAGAAGGTCTGGGCAAGGATGTGACCGATAAATTTCTGGCCGGTTTGCCAGGCGTGCAAAAAGAAGGTTGCGACGGGTTGATCACGTCGGCGCGCTGGATCTTGCACAAGATGCCGAAATTTGCCCGTACCGTTTGCCTGGAATTTTTCGGCCAAGCGCGCGACGCGATTCCAAGCATAGTCGAAATTAAAGATTACCTCGATGGCGAAACCAAAAAAGGCGGGGCTATTTTGGCCGGTCTCGAGCATCTCGACGAACGTTATCTGCGCGCCGTCGGTTACACCACCAAATCCAAGCGCGGTGTACTGCCGAAGATGGCGCTGTTCGGCGACATCGTCGGTGACGATGAAAACGCCGTGGCGCAAGCGGCTTCGGAAGTGGTACGGATTGCCAATACCCGCGTCGGTGAAGGCTTTGTTGCCGTCAGTCCGGAAGCGCGTAAGAAGTTTTGGCTCGATCGCGCCAAAACTGCGGCGATTTCGAAACATACCAATGCCTTCAAAATCAATGAAGACGTCGTCATTCCGCTCAATCGCATGGGTGAATATACCGATGGTATAGAACGCATCAATATCGAATTGTCGATACAAAACAAGCTGGCCCTGATCACGGCCTTGCAAGAGTTTTTCGCCAAGGGTAATTTGCCTTTAGGAAAAAGCGAAGATGCCGACGGCGATGATATTTCTGCCGCCGAGTTGCTGGAAGACCGCGTCAGCCAGACCGTTGCCTTGCTGGCCGCAACCCATGCCCGCTGGACGTATCTGCTGACTCAGCTCGATCTGCCGCTGGCCGAGGCGCGCGCCGGGCTGAGCTTGCATGGCTTGGCTAGCTTGGATGCGGTGTTTGCCGAACGGGTACAGCAGCAAGCCGATGCCAGCGTGTTTTCTATCGTCCAAGATCGTACCGTGCGTATCTCTTGGAAGCAGGAAGTACGGGCCCAGTTGCGCCAGATTTTCAATGGTGCGGCGTTCAAGCTGATACTCGATGAGTGCGTGGCCGTACACAAGAAAGTATTGCGTAGCCGCGTGTTCGTCGCCTTGCACATGCATGCAGGCGATGGCAATGTGCATACCAATTTACCGGTCAATTCGGATGACTATGCCATGCTGCAGGTGGCACATCAAGCCGTCGCGCGCATCATGGTGCTGGCCCGTGCCTTGGATGGCGTGATCTCGGGTGAGCATGGCATTGGTATCACGAAGTTGGAATTTTTAACCGAAGATGAAATCAAAGATTTCCGCTCGTACAAAGAACGCATCGATCCGGATGGCCGCTTTAACAAAGGCAAGTTGCTCAATTTGCCAGGCTATGCGGCCGATTTGCGCAATGCCTATACGCCCTCGTTCGGTTTGATGGGGCATGAATCCTTGATCATGCAACAAAGCGATATTGGTGCGATTGCTAACAGCGTCAAGGATTGCTTGCGTTGCGGAAAATGTAAACCGGTGTGTGCGACCCATGTGCCGCGCGCCAATTTACTGTATTCACCACGCAATAAAATTCTTGCCACCTCTTTATTGGTCGAAGCGTTTCTATACGAAGAGCAAACCCGTCGTGGGATTTCCATCAAGCATTGGGAAGAGTTCGAAGATGTGGCCGACCATTGCACGGTCTGTCATAAGTGCGTGACGCCGTGTCCGGTCGATATTGATTTCGGTGATGTCTCCATGAATATGCGCAATCTGTTGCGCAAAATGGATAAGAAATCGTTTAACCCCGGCACCACGGCGGCGATGTTTTTCCTCAATGCCAAAGATCCGGCCACCATTAAGGCGGCCCGCAAAGTGATTTTCGGCTGGGGTGTCGGTGCTCAGCGTTTCGGTAATACGGTGCTGAAACAATTGGCCAGAAAACAGACCAAGGCGCCGCCTGCTTCGATCGGCAAGCCGGCTATCAAAGAGCAGGTGATTCACTTCATCAATAAAAAAATGCCGGGGAATTTGCCCAAGAAAACGGCGCGTGCCTTGCTCGATATCGAGGACGATAAAATCGTTCCCATCATCCGTAATCCTGCTACCACCACGGCCGACACCGAGGCGGTGTTTTATTTCCCGGGCTGCGGCTCGGAGCGGCTATTTTCGCAAGTTGGTCTGGCGACGCAAGCGATGTTATGGCAAGTCGGCGTGCAGACAGTGCTGCCGCCAGGCTATCTGTGCTGCGGTTATCCGCAACGCAGCGCCGGCCAGTTCGACAAGGCCGAGAAGATGATTACCGATAACCGTGTGCTGTTCCATCGTATGGCCAACACGCTCAATTATCTCGATATCAAAACGGTCGTGGTTTCTTGCGGCACTTGTTACGATCAACTTGCCACCTATCAATTCGATAAAATTTTCCCGGGCTGTCGCATCATCGACATCCATGAGTATTTGCTGGAAAAAGGTATGAAACTCGAAGGCGTCAGCGGTACCCGCTACATGTACCATGACCCTTGTCATACACCGATGAAATTGCAGGATCCTTTGAAAACCGTCAATGCTTTGATCACCACGATCGATCAAGTCAAGATAGAAAAAAATGATCGCTGCTGTGGCGAAGCTGGCACGCTGGCGGTATCGCGCCCCGATATCTCGACGCAGATCCGCTTCCGCAAAGAAGAGGAAATGCTCAAAGGGGCAGACAAGTTGCGCGCCGATGGCTTTACCGGCGACGTCAAAATTCTGACTTCTTGCCCAGCTTGCATGCAGGGCTTGACGCGTTACAACGATGACAGCAACACCACGGCCGACTACATCGTCATCGAAATGGCCCGCCATGTATTAGGCGAAAACTGGTTGCCCGAGTATGTAGCCAAAGCCAATAATGGCGGCATAGAACGGGTGTTGGTGTGAGTGCGCACTGCGAATTATGTGCGCTCGATGGCGGCGACGTGATTGTCGCCGCCGAAAAATGGCGCGTGATCTTGGTCGATGACGCCAATTATCCTGGTTTTTGCCGTGTGATTTGGCATGCGCATGTCAAGGAAATGAGCGAGCTGAGCGAGCCTGATCGTCAGTTGTTGATGGCCGTGGTGTGGCAAGTCGAAACGGTGCTGCGTCGTGTGATGCAGCCAGATAAAATCAATCTGGCCAGTTTCGGCAATATGGTGCCGCATCTGCATTGGCATGTGATTCCACGTTTTATCGACGATGCCCATTTTCCCCAGCCAGTGTGGGCCGCGCCCCATGGCAGCTCGCCCGATGCGCTGGCGTTGGCGGCCCGCCGTGCGGTATTGCCGCAATTGCGCAGCGAACTGATCGTTGCTTTGAATCTTGCACTACCTACCCTGATAGAGTAACTCATGACCATAGTCAAACCCCAGCCTACCGCCCTCGATGCTCGCACCCAGAGCGGCGTGTTGGACATCGCTTTTGATGACGGCTGCAGCTTTTCCTTGCCATTCGAATTATTGCGCGTGTATTCGCCGTCGGCTGAAGTACGCGGTCACGGTGCCGGCCAAGAAATTCTGCAAACCGGCAAACGTGGCGTCAGCCTCAGTGCACTTGAGCCGGTCGGGAACTACGGCGTCAAACCGGTGTTTGATGACGGCCACAGTTCCGGTATCTTCACTTGGGATTATCTCTACCAGTTGGGTACTGAGCAGGCGCGCCTGTGGCAAGAGTATCTGCAAAAATTGCAGGAAGCCGGCTTCCCTGATGACAGCGGCCGTGATGCGCCGATGCAGGGCAAGGCGGGCAGCGCCTGTGGTCATTCGCATTGAATTGAGTAGTCGCCGCGCCGCGCGCTGTCAGTGGATAACTATGCAAGGCCATGCTCCAGTACGGCGGTCGCTGTGAGAGTTCCGAAACCTAGGTGTTTAACAGCGACGGCTGCTTCCAATTGCGCAGCATAGCTTTACCGCAATCGTCGGAATAATGCCCTTGTCAGATCCGCGCACGGCAGTGTAAAAACGGCTTGATCTCTTCGTTGACTCGCGCTAGGATAATCAAAATTCAGCCGTGGAGGGCATCATGCGAACCAATATTGTCATCGATGATAACTTGATTCAAGAGACGCTGCACTTGACTGGTCTCAAGACCAAACGTGAAGTTGTCGAACTCGGATTGCGCACTCTGTTGCGCTTGAAACAGCAGGAACAAATTCGCCAACTCAGAGGTATTCTGGCTTGGCAAGGTGATCTCGATGTCATGCGAGCAGACCGATGATTTTGGTCGATTCCAGTGTATGGATCGATTATTTCCGAGGCGCGGTGACGCGTCAGACTGATGCGCTTGATGCCATGCTAGGGAGCGAGTTTGTTGCCACCGGCGATATTATTTTGCTTGAAGTTTTGCAAGGCTTTAGCCGCGAGCGCGATCTGCAACGGGCGAAAAAATTTCTTACCGCACTCAAGATAGTCGAGTTAGGCGGCGTGCGCATCGCGCTGCGAGCGGCCGAGAACTACCGCACATTACGCGCCCTCCCCATCTGTCAGACTACTTGTCGTGTAACTTTTTAAATTGAACCGATCTCATTGAAGTCTGTTTGTTTGTGTTTTTCGCATTATCTATCCAGCTTTTTCCGGCGTAGGCAGTCGGGTTTTATGGGTGGAGCGCAGCGGAACCCATTCCCTCAAGACGTTAAGGTTTGCTTTTTGATTTTGAAGTTATACGGCTAAAATGACCGGCGATCTTCAATCTGGTTGTTACCTCTCTTTTTAACTTATTGAGCGAGGCAACAATGGCAACCTATTCCGCTGCATTTATTGAGCAGGCATTACAGAAGGCCTATTCCCGTGGCGACCGAACAATCATGTCAGTGGCCACTGATTTAAATTTGAATCACCACACGTTGAGATATTGGATGAAAAAGAAGTCAGCACTGGCGGGCAGTCCGGCGTCAGAAAAAGAAAAACGACCGAGCGACTGGACGGTAGAAGAACAACTGCAGGCACTGCATGAGAGCCATGCGTTAGCGGGAGAGCAGCTTCAGGCATGGTGCCGTGAACGTGGTTTATTCCCGCATAATTTAACCAGTTGGAAATCTGCTTTTTGCGCCAGCGGTAAAGAGGCCGCACCCAAAGCTGGTGAAGTTAAATCGCTGAAAGATGAAAACGTCAAACTCAAGCGTGAGCTGGCCCGGAAAGACAAAGCTCTGGCGGAGGCGGCAGCACTGCTGGTTCTGCAAAAAAGTTCCGTGCGCTTTGGGAGGACGAGGAGTAATGACCCCAATCCCGGAGCGCAATAACGTATTGACACTGGTAGCTGAAGCGGTGGTTTCAGGCGCACGTCAGGAACGTGCCTGCGACGTAATTGATTTAAGCGAGCGTACGCTGCAGCGCTGGAAAATTGATCAGGTGACTGAGCAAGCAGACCGGCGAACAGGGCGTGTGCAGGTACCTCAGAATCAGCTTAGTTCAGAGGAACGACAACAGGTTCTGGCCATTGCCAACTCGCCGGAATACGGCCATCTGCCGCCAAGCCAGATCGTTCCGCGATTGGCTGATGATGGAATTTATGTCGCATCGGAGTCAACGTTCTATCGCTTACTCAAGGCTAAAAATATGCTTGTGCACCGTGGCGAAGAAAAGCCAAGGCAACCCCGCAACAAACCACGTGCTTTAAAGGCAACCGGGCCCAACCAATTGTACTGTTGGGACATCACCTATTTGCCGACAGAGATCAGAGGCATCTATTTTTATCTCTATATGTTCATCGATGTATTTAGTCGCAAAGTGGTCGGCTGGCAGGTATTTGAAACCGAAAGCAGCGCGCTGGCCAGCGAGGTGATGAAGGACATTTGTGTGCGAGAAAAAATCGCACAAAATCAGGTCGTTCTTCATTCGGATAACGGCAGTCCGATGAAGGGCTCCACGATGCTGGCCATGCTGCAGGTGCTGGGCGTCATGCCGTCATTCAGTCGTCCTGCCGTGAGTAATGACAACCCGTTCGCCGAAAGCTTTTTTAAAACATTGAAGTACTGCCCAGTATATCCACGTCGCCCATTTAAGGATCTCCTGGCAGCCAGGAATTGGGTTACTACATTCATGCATTGGTATAACGAAGAACACCGGCACAGTGCCATTCAGTTTGTAACGCCAGCTGAACGCCATGCCGGTCTGGATGTGGAATTATTGATTCGACGTGAGCAATTGTATGCGGCGGCAAAAGCAAGGAACTCGAATCGCTGGAGCGGTGCTACTCGTAACTGGGACCGCGCCAACGTTGTTGACTTAAATCCAGACAAAACTAACAAGGAAGCATTAAATCATGAGGACGTATATCAAGAACTGAAACTGGCGGCATAAAAATTTACTTTTAGGCGACAACTAGCTTGAAAAACTCCGCCCTCGGCGTAACGGTGCGTAAAACCATCGATACCCTCATTGCTACGCGTTGCATCGAAGATTGCTGCCGCTTACTCTACATTGATAGAGACTTTGAGCCCTTCGTGATGCACTTAGGCTTGCGTCCGGCCCTGATTGCCACGCACATCAACGAATCCCCCGTACCCTACGGGTGAGTGAGTCGGCCTTGCGCACGTCGCCCACGGTCGGCAGTATGCTCAAGCCAGCGAATATGGCCCTGCCTACTATGCCATTTTGATATAGCTGCTAGTGTTTGAAGCAGCTTCTCTATTTTTTCTCCGCGAACCATAATGGCTTCCATGTCAAGCTCCCTACTTTGAGCACACTTCCGTGTTCGCACCCGGTCAATAGCTTGGTCGATACAATAAAAAGCATTACAAAAAATTACAATAAACAGAGACAAATAATGAGCAAAGAACGCCAGATTGATGTTCAGGTATTTCTGAACGAGCACCCATTTTCACGCTATCAGTGGCTGATTTTCAGCCTCTGTTTTTTTATTGTATTGCTCGATGGCTTTGATACTGCCGCCATCGGTTATATCGCACCTTCACTGATCAAGGAGTGGGGGGTGTCAAGGCTCGCTCTGGCACCGGTACTGAGTGCGGCCTTGTTCGGTCTGGCTGCCGGGGCACTCTCGGCCGGGCCACTGGCGGATCGCTTGGGGCGCAAGTTGGTGCTGGTCGTGTCGGTCTCCCTGTTTGCAGTCGCTTGCCTGGGATCGGCGTTTGCCGGCGATTTGTCACAACTGGTCGTGCTGCGTTTTATCACTGGCATAGGTTTGGGCGCGGCTATGCCGAATGCTGTTACCTTGATGAGTGAGTATTGTCCTGATCAGCGCCGCGGCGTGCTGACCAATGCCATGTTTTCCGGCTTTCCTTTGGGGGCAGCGTTTGGTGGATTTCTTGCCGCCTGGATCATTCCAATATGGGGATGGCGTGGCGTGTTGGTACTTGGTGGCGGCGTACCATTGGTGCTGGTGATCTTGTTAATAGTGTTTTTGCCTGAGTCGTTACGGTATATGGTGAGCCGTTCTCAGCCAATTGAGCGGATTCGCGCCGTAATGAGCCGTATCTCGGCAAGTGCGCATGATGCAGGCGGATTTTTCCTGACTGAAGTCAAGCCATCCACGGCCGGTAAAAACGGTTTAGGCGTCGTGCTTTCCCGTCCCTATGCAATCGGTTCCTTCATGTTGTGGCTGACGTATTTTATGGGGCTGGTCATTTTTTATGCCTTGATCAATTGGATGCCGATTTTGTTTAAAGATGCCGGTATCGCAGCAAAAGATGCGACCTTAATTTCAGCCCTGTTTCCATTGGGTGGCGTTGGGGCGATTTTCTTTGGCTGGTTGATGGATAGATTCAATGGCAACCGCATCATTGCCATTGGTTATGCATTGACCGCCTTGGCTATTTTCTCCATTGGTCAGGTAGCCGGCAATGTCGGTCTGTTAGTCGTGGTGGTCTTTCTCGCCGGTGCCATCATGAATACCGCGCAGTCATCGATGCCGGCCTTGGCTGCCAGTTATTATCCAACGCCAGGTCGTGCCACAGGTGTTGCGTGGATGCTTGGAATTGGCCGCTTTGGTGGCATTGCAGGATCCTTTTTAGTTGCTGAACTGGCGCGGCGTCAACTCAGTTTGCCCATCATTTTTTCCATTCTCGCCATTCCAGGCTTGATTGCGGCGATCGCTTTGTTGATCAAACAGTTCGTTCACCCGGAAATATCGGCGGCGGTAAAAATTGATTCAAAACAGGTTTTGGCGCACTGATATTGCGCTGTCCTAATTATTTTGCTCGAACAAAGTAGCCGCCTGCTTTCTGAAGTCCATCGGTGACATGTCCATATTGCGTTTGAAGAAACGTGTGAAGTAAGCCGGGTCGGCAAAGCCTAAGGCATAAGACATGATGCTGATGGACATACTGGTATAGACCAGATGACGCTTTGCTTCCAGCAGAATGCGATTATGGATCAGGTGTAAAGCCGATTTTCCTGTATTTTGGCGGCAAATGACATTCAGGTGTGCGGCAGTAATGCCTATCTTTTTGGCGTAATAGTTCACCAGATGCTGGGTGGAATATTCTGCTTCGATCAACCGCCCGAAATAGCCGAGATGCTTGCTGCTCTTTTCATTTTCCTGAGCAGTCGTCGGCGCGCTTGAAGGCGAGTTTCTGCTAACCCAGATCAAGATCGTCGTCAGCAAAGCTTCGATGAGCAAGTTACGATGTGGCGCATGGTGTTGGTATTCATATGCCAGCGCCTTCAGTGCCATGCTGGTGCGGGTGCTTTCCTCATCATCCAATAGCGTATGGATGCCAGGGTGCCTGAACGTGCTTAACTCGCCGCCCATTTTTTTTATTAATTCTATGATGATCGGGTAGGCAATCGTAACAACATGTCCTAGTGCATTTTGATCAAACTTAAATCCATGAATGCACATTTGTGGTACCAACAAAATTTGACCTGGATGCATGGTGTGATGTTGTTCGTCCAATTGTATGTGGGCATGACCAGCCTGCAGATAGAGGAGTTGAAATAAGCCGTTGTGCAGATGGGACTTAATCTGCCAATTATGCAATTCGCTGCGTGCGGCAATCGATTCAACATGAAGCAAATCCGGGCTGGGCCAAAGCTCATTCTCGCCATAAAGATCATACACAGGGATGGGGTTTACTGTATTCATGGCAAGTGTAAGAAATAATCAAGAATACGCTAAATGTACAATTTAAAAGAGTAAAAGTCCATTCCTGAAAAGTTGTTTTCCGGCGAACATCTGGTCTCATACCAAGATAATCAGGAGACAAAAAAATGAAAACACAAGTAGCAATTATCGGTGCCGGACCGTCCGGTTTACTGCTCGGGCAGTTACTGCATCTGCAAGGAATCGATACAGTGATTCTTGAAGCAAAATCACCTGAATATGTGCTCGGACGCATACGCGCTGGGGTACTCGAGCAGGGCTTCGTCGATTTGCTCAGAGAGGCAAAAGCTGGGGCACGCATGGATAGGGAAGGTCACGTCCATGAAGGCTTCAGCATTGCCTTTGCCGGCCAGCAGAAACGTATCGATCTGAAGTCCTTGACTGCTGGGAAAACGGTGATGGTATACGGGCAGACCGAAGTGACCCGAGATTTGATGGAGGCCCGCAAGGCTGCTGGTGGCATCACTATTTATGAGGCTGAAAATGTTGAACTACATGATTTTTATTCCGAGCGACCGCGCGTCAGCTTCCAAAAAAATGGTGAATTGATTGAACTGGAATGCGACTATATCGCTGGCTGCGATGGCTTTCACGGTGTTTCACGCAAGTCCGCGCCGAAGGAAGAAATAAAAACCTACGAACGGGTGTATCCGTTTAGCTGGCTGGGCGTGCTTGCTCGCACCCCACCGGTCTCGGAAGAGTTGATCTACGCCTGCCACGAGCGTGGCTTTGCACTCTGCAGCATGCGTTCGGACACGCTCAGCCGCTACTATGTGCAATGCGCCTTGGATGAAAATATTGATGAATGGTCTGATGAGCGTTTCTGGAACGAACTCAAAGCGCGTCTGCCACAGGATGTGGCCGAGCGGCTGGTCACCGGCCCCTCAATCGAAAAGAGTATTGCTCCCTTGCGCAGTTTTGTGACTGAGCCGATGAAATTCGGGCGCATGTTTCTGGTCGGAGATGCCGCCCATATTGTGCCGCCTACCGGTGCCAAGGGACTCAATCTTGCCTCAAGTGATGTGTCTACGCTGTATCATGCATTACGTAAAACCTATCATGAAGCTCGTAGCGATTTGCTGGAAAAATATTCCGAAATCTGTTTGCGCAGAATCTGGAAGGCAGAACGTTTCTCTTGGTGGATGACCTCGGTTTTGCATCAATTTGACGCTGACCCATTCAGCGAGCGGATGCAGCAAGCCGAGCTGGCCTACTACACGGGTTCCTTGGCGGGTTTGACGACGATCGCAGAAAATTACGTGGGATTGCCCTACGAACCGATAGAATGAGCGGGAAATAGAGTGATCGATAGGGAGGCGCCGATTAAATTCGCGTCTTGCCAGCCGCTTTTTGCCAACCTCCATCGCCACTGTTAACATCACTTTTATCGGCGGTGGTTGGCGTAGAGCTGGCTACTTAGGCTACAATCGCTCTGTCCATTGCGCATCCCCAAGGTGAAGAACAGTATGAACGAGCAAGTCAGTAAATCCACCCACTTCGGCTATGCCACCGTCGATGAAGAACAGAAAGTGCATAAGGTTGCCGAAGTGTTTCATTCGGTGGCGGCCAAGTATGACATCATGAATGATGTCATGTCGGGCGGTTTGCACCGGATCTGGAAAATGTTCACGATTGCCAATGCGGCCGTGCGGCCTGGTTACAAAGTGCTCGATATCGCTGGCGGTACCGGCGATTTGACCAAAGAATTCGTCAAGCAAGCCGGTCCTTCCGGTGAAGTGTGGCACACCGATATTAATGAATCGATGCTGCGGGTAGGGCGCGATCGGCTCTTGAATAAAGCCTTGATCACCCCCACCTTGCTTTGTGATGCAGAGAAGTTACCATTTCCCGACAATTATTTCGACAGGGTGACGGTAGCCTTCGGTTTACGCAATATGACGCACAAGGATGTGGCGCTGGCAGAGATGCAGCGTGTGCTCAAGCCTGGTGGTAAGTTGCTGGTACTTGAGTTTTCCAAAGTGCCGGAATTGTTGCAAAAGCCGTATGATTTTTATTCTTTCAAGATTTTGCCGTGGATGGGGCAGAAAATTGCCGGAGATGAAGCCAGTTACCGCTATTTGGCGGAATCGATACGCATGCACCCGGACCAAGAAACGCTCAAAGCGATGATGGAAGCGGCTGGCCTGGAACAGGTGAAGTATTTCAACCTGACTGCAGGTGTGGCGGCCCTGCACACTGGAATCAAACTTTAAGCAGTAATCAAATAAGCAGCAATTGCGCAGCAAACAAGGAGCGATGGAAATGAAGAAGATACTACTGATGATGGTGATGTTGGCCAGTACACTGGTCATGACGATCAGCGATGCCGATGCCAAACGTATGGGTGGTGGCGGTTCTATTGGTCGTCAATCGAACAATGTCTCGCGCCAAGCGCCACCGGCTAATCCTGGTACGGCCAATCAAGCGCGTCCGGCTGCTGCACCGGCAGCCGCGCCGGCGCCGGCTGCCTTGCCACCGAAGCCAGCCAGTCCTTGGAAGGGTATCGTCGGCGGTTTGATCGGTGGTGCTTTAATCGGTGCCGCCTTGTCGCATTTCGGCTTAGGTGGCGCTGTCGCTGGTATGCTCGGCTCTTTGCTGACCTTCGCTCTCATTGGTTTGGCGATCTTTTTCGTCATCCGTCTGTTCCGTAAGAACAGCGCTTCGTCTGGCAGTACTGGCTATGCCCAACCGGCCTATGCCGGTATGGCAACTTCGAATACGCCGGAAATCGGTTCCCGTATCGAACCGCAACCGGCTTGGCAAAGCGCCGCACCAGTTGCTGCTAATGCTGCTACCTGGAGTGTTCCGGCTGATTTCGATGTGCCGGCCTTCTTGCGCAGCGCAAAAACTTATTTCATCCGCTTGCAAGCGGCATGGGATAAAGCCGATATCAATGATTTGCGTGAATTCACCAGTGCGGAAATGTATGCCGAACTCAAGCTCGAAATTCAAGAGCGCGGTGCCACTGCCAATGTCACCGATGTCGTGCACATCGATGCCGAATTGCTGGGCATAGAAACTGTCGGTAATGATCATCTGGCCAGTGTCAAGTTCACCGGCATGATCAAAGAATCGCAAAATGCGCCGGCCGAGGCCTTTGCCGAAGTCTGGAATCTGAGCAAACCGGCCAATGGGCAAGGCGGCTGGGTGTTGGCAGGGATACAGCAGCTGTCCTAAGCTGCAGAAATTGCCGCTGTGCTGATGCAGATCGAATCTTCTCATCAACATAAGCTGTTAAACTTGGAACCGCCCGCTCGATTGCCGGGCGGTTTTTTTATGATCGCAGGTTTTTCTTATCGATATGCTCTCACCTTTCATCAATCATTTACTCGCACAAGAAAACTGGGCCAGCGAACAGTTGCAAGCCCATGCAGGGAAAGTCGTCTGTATTGATGCGCAAGCTGTCCGTTTCTGCCTTCGGGTCCGGCCCGACGGTCTGTTCGAAGCGGCAGCGGAACCGGTGACGGCGACAGTGACGATACGGCTGCGCTTGAGCGACTTGCCTTTGATGCTGAGCCAGCGTGAACGGGCATTTTCCTACGTCAATATCGAAGGCGATGCCGATTTTGCCAATATGCTGTCGCGTTTGAGCCAGAATCTGCGCTGGGATGCCGAGGCTGATTTGAGTAAGCTCATCGGCGACGTGGCGGCGGTGCGACTGGTCGCCGGGGCGAAAACAGCGGCATCCGATTGGTTCGAAGCACAGCAAAAATTACACGAAAATATCGCCGAATACTTTCTCGAAGAAAATCCCCTGCTGGTTCGTCCGGCCCGGGTTGCCAGCAATGGTGCCCTTATCAATAAAACCCGTGACGATGTTGAACGCCTGACCAAGCGCATCGAAAAACTGGAAAGGATGTCTCGATGAGCTTTAAATTTCTGCGTTTACTCAAAATCATACGCATTACTCTGCAGTATGGGATCGATGAAATCGTTATTTCCGGTTTGCGTGTGCCGCGGACGGCGCGCCTGATCAAACAGATTTTATTCTGGCGCGACTTGTCGGCACCGCGTGGTGAACGCTTGCGCAAAGCCTTAGAAGACCTCGGCCCGATTTTCGTCAAGCTCGGCCAAGTCTTGTCGACGCGACGCGATTTGATGCCGCCCGACATAGTCGATGAGTTAGCCAGATTGCAAGATCGCGTGCCCTCATTCGATCCCGACTTGGCCATTGCCCAGATCGTTAAATCGCTCGGTGCGCATCCGGATCAATTATTTGCCAGTTTTGAACGGATCCCGGTAGCTTCTGCGTCGATTGCTCAGGTTCATTTCGCTACGCTCAAGGATGGGCGCGAAGTGGCGGTCAAGGTTTTGCGTCCAGGCATGAAGGACACGATAGATAAAGACGTTGCTCTGATGCAGGTGGCGGCCGGTTGGCTGGAAACCTTGTGGGCTGATGGTAAACGTTTAAAGGCACGTGAAGTGGTCGGCGAATTCGATAAGTATTTGCATGATGAACTCGATTTGATGCGCGAAGCCGCCAATGGCAGCCAGTTGCGGCGCAATTTCCAAGATTCCGAGCTCTTGCTGGTACCGGAAATGCATTGGGATTACTGTTCTTCTTCAGTTATCGTGATGGAGCGCATGAACGGTATTCCGATTTCGCAAATCGACCGTCTGCGCCAGGCCGGAGTCGATTTGGCCAAGCTCTCGCGTGACGGTGTGACGATTTTCTTCACGCAGATTTTCCGCGATGGCTTCTTTCATGCCGATATGCACCCAGGTAATATTTTGGTCTCCACCGATGCCGCTACCTTCGGCCGCTATATCGCGCTCGATTTCGGCATCGTCGGCACGCTCAATGATTTCGACAAAGATTATCTGTCGCAAAATTTCCTGGCATTTTTCCGACGCGATTATAAACGCGTGGCGGAAGCCCATATCGAATCGGGTTGGGCACCGAAAGATACCCGCGTCGATGAGCTCGAAGCCGCCGTGCGTGCCTGCTGCGAACCGATTTTTGATCGACCGCTGAAAGATATTTCGTTTGGACAAGTGCTGTTACGCCTGTTTCAAACTTCGCGTCGTTTCAATGTTGAAGTCCAACCGCAACTGGTGCTGCTGCAAAAAACTCTGCTCAATATCGAAGGTTTGGGGCGTCAACTTGACCCTGATCTCGATCTGTGGAAAACCGCCAAGCCCTATCTCGAACGTTGGATGAATGAGCAGGTAGGCTGGCGTGGTTTGCTCGATAAGCTCAAGGCGGAAGCACCGCGCTACAGTCATATCTTTCCGCAATTACCGCGCTTAGCCCATCAAGCCTTGACGCGTGCCGGCGAGGCGCATGCCAGTGATGGCATGTTGCAAGCCTTGTTGACCGAACAGCGCCGTACCAACACCTTATTGCGCGTGATTGTATATTTCGGCGGCGGTTTGTTTGCCGGTGTCGTGGCGGTTCAATGTTTTCTCAATTTCTGATGGCCGGTGCAGCCTATGCCTGAGTTGATACACCGCGACCCGCTGCGAGCTGATTTTTGGGATGAGCGCTTCGAGCGCCAGTTCATGCCTTGGGACAGAGGCGGGGTGCCGCAGGATTTACGCGATTTCGTCAATGCCGCCAGCACGCCGTGCAGCACCCTGATACCGGGCTGCGGCCATGCCTATGAAGCGGCATTTTTTTTGGCAGCCGGCTGGCCCGTGACGGCCATCGATTTTTCCGCGGCCGCCGTGGCTACTGCGCGCGCCTTACTGGGCACCGACGGCCACTGTGTGCAGCAGGCCGACTTTTTTACTTATCAAAGTGCAAGCCCGCTGCAACTGATTTACGAACGGGCGTTTTTTTGTGCTTTGCCGCCATCTTTGCGTAGCGCCATCGTGGCGCGGTGGGCTGCGCTGCTGGCACCGGGGGCATTGCTGGCGGGGTATTTTTTCATCACTGAGCACGGCAGTCTGAAAGGCCCGCCATTTGCCATTGCCTGTACCGATTGGCAAGCGCTGATGGCAGCAGACTTTGTTTTGCTCGAAGATAAGGCCGTTGCCGACTCCATAACGGTGTTTGCCGGTCAAGAACGCTGGCAAGTTTGGCAGCGCCGCAACTAAATTCCCTACCACCACGGTTAAACGATGAGTCTGTCTCTTGCTGCCCAACGCCTGCGCAGATTAAGTGCGCTGCCCTTGCGTGCCGATGCGATCCGTACCTTGTTGAGTGCGGCAGATTACCGGCGCGAATTGCTCTCGCAAATCGCCGCTGCCAAACAGCGCATCTGTTTGTGCAGCCTGTATTTACAGGATGATGAGGCCGGTGCCGACATCATGGCTGCGTTGTATGCCGCCAAGGCGGCCCGACCGACTCTCGATATCATGGTGTTGGTCGATTGGCACCGCGCGCGGCGCGGTTTGATCGGCGCGGCCAAAACCAATGAGCCGCTCGGAAATGCCGCTTGGTATGTGCGCCTCAGCGCGGCCCATGCGGCCGCGATCCCAATTTACGGCGTGCCGGTGCAGACCAGTGAGTTGTTTGGCGTCATGCATCTCAAAGGTAGTGTCATCGATGACAGCGTGCTCTACAGCGGTGCCGGCATCAATAATGTCTATTTGCATCAATTTGAGCGCTATCGGCATGACCGTTATCTGCTGCTCGAGCATGCGGCATTAGCGACGAGTATGATTGATTTTGTTCGTGCGCAATTGTTATCGGCGGCGGCGGTACGTCGTTTGGATTTGGCCGAAGAGCCGGCCAGTGGCAGTCAAATTCGTAGCTTACGCGCCAGTTTGAAACGCGCCAGTTATCAGTTTCAGCCACAGAATGAAGCCAGCCGCAACGCGGCAAGCCTGAGTGTGACACCCATCGTTGGGGTTGGTAAAAACAACCGCCTCAATCGCGTGATTTGTGACTTGCTTGCCGCCAGTACCGAGCGTATCACTTTGTTGACACCGTATTTCAATTTTCCCGCCGTGGTCGATAAAGAAATCCGCCGGGCCTTCAAGCGTGGGGTGATCATCGATCTCATCGTCGGCGACAAAACGGCGAATGATTTTTTCATCGCACCCGAGCAGCCATTCAAGGTGATTGCTGCCCTGCCATATTTATATGAAGTGAATTTACGGCGCTTTGCCAAAAGCCATCAGGCTGAAATAACTAGCGGGCAATGTAATCTGTTTCTTTGGAAAGATGGCAACAATAGCTTTCATCTGAAAGGCATCGATTGCGATGGCGTGTATACCTTGTTGACCGGGAATAATCTTAATCCGCGCGCGTTTCGTCTCGATTTGGAAAATGCCTTGCTCATTCATGACCCGCAGAAACTCTTGCAGGCACAGCGGCATACTGAGTTCGAGTCGATCTTGCAGCATGCCCAGCGCCTGAGTAATTATCAAGAGCTGCAAAAATTACCCGATTATCCGGCCCCGGTGCGGCGCTTGCTCAATCGGCTTACCCGAGTGCGGCTCGATCGCCTCGCTTGTCGCGTACTGTAAACCCCAGCGTGCTCATGGGGCATCGATGCGCAGCAGTGCCATCGGCACGCTTTCATTGGGCAGCCATTTTTGATAAATTTTGGCGAAACTGCCATCTTTTTTCAAGCTGCGCAGCGCTTCCTCCCAAGCCTTGATGGTGGCGGCCGAGGTTTGTTGTGAAAACGCCAGAAACAATTCCAAGCTCTCCAGAGTGCTTACTTTCTCCACCTCATCGCGCTGGCGGCCGATATCGTTGAGTACGGATGGCACCACGAAGCTGCCCTCCACCCACAAATCGAAACGTTTGGCAAACAGCATATTGGCAACGATTTGCGGTGTCGGGGCCTGTTCGATATCAGAAAAACCATGCCGCCGTGCCGTGTCGGCGAAAATACTGGCGCGGTAAGCGCCGACCTTTAATTTTTGCATGCCAGCACCAAGAGCGCGCAAACGTGCGGCATGGCCTTTACGGGTCCAGAGTGCGGTGCTGGAGACGGCGATAGGGCCTAGCAAGGTCATCAGTTTTTCACGTTCGTCCGAGCGTCCCACGGTAAACAGCAGGGTATTCGGTTCTTCGAGCAAAGTTTTATAGCCGCGTGCCCAAGGGACGACTTGTATGATGGCATCGGCACCGGCCGCTTTGCTGATGCGTTTTTGCAGCGCTCGTACCACTTCGACCGCCATGCCATCGACTTGTTGATCGTTGCCGAAACTGATAGGCGGCCAGTCTTCCGTGAGAATTTGCAAATTCTGCGCCGCTGCCAAGCTGCATGCCAGCAGCAGACCGGCACAGCACAGGGCAAATTGGCAAACTAGTCGGTAAGTTGTTGGCATCGGCATCGGCGGTTTGATTTATTGAATATTAGCAATAAGCATCAATTTACCTGATCTGCCGCGCATGCGTTAGTTGTATCGACGCACACAACTGGCACTGTATAGTGGATCCACATATCCGGACAACAGTTTAAACTAGTGTCTGTCGAAAAGAGACGAGGCAGACCATGAGTGAAAATAAGAGAAAAATATTTAGCGGCGCACAAAAAGCCAAGGTAGCAGTTGAGGCAATCAAAGGCGAAAAGACGATCAATCAGATCGCCCAAGAGTTCGGGGTGCATCCGACGCAGGTTAGCCAGTGGAAGAAAGAATTACTGGAAAATGCAGGCAGTCTGTTTGAAGGTAAGCGCGGTCCGAAACCGGCCAGCACACAGAACGACCCAGACCGTCTCTATGCCAAAATTGGGCAACTGAATATGGAACTCGATTGGCTTAAAAAAAAGTCAGGGATCAGCCTGTAACGGAACGATTGCAGTGGGTAGAGCCGCTCTCTGCCCTTTCAATCGCCACACAATGCCGTCTCGTTTCAGTCACGCGCTCGGTCGTGTACGACAAGAAAAAGCGCTTGCAAGAAGAGATCAATCCGTTTGATAGTTTGCTGTTGCAATTGCTTGACGAGGAATACACCAGACATCCATTTTACGGCACGCGACGCATGACGCATTACTTGCGAGACTGTGGCCATGCAGTGAACCGCAAGCGCGTACAGAGGCTGATGCAGCAACTGGGATTGGCAGGTATGGCCCCAGGCCCCAACACCAGTAAAGCGCATCCGCAGAACAAGATTTACCCGTACTTACTGAGAGGTATCGATGTCACTCGACCAAATATGGTCTGGAGTACAGACATCACATTCATCAGGCTGCCGCGGGGTTTTGTGTATCTGGTGGCGATCGTTGACTGGTATAGCCGGAAGGTGCTGTCTTGGCGGTTGTCGAACACGATGGATGCGGGGTTTTGCGTGGACTGCTTGGAAGAAGCCATAAAATGGTATGGAACGCCGGAGATTTTTAATACCGATCAGGGTGCGCAGTTTACCAGCCAGGCCTTTACTGGGCTGCTGCTTAGAAACGGCATCAAAATCAGTATGGACGGTCGCGGTCGGGCGTTGGATAATATTTTTGTTGAGCGTCTATGGCGCAGTGTGAAATATGAAGAAGTGTATTTGAAAAAGCATGAAAGTATGCCGGAGTTGGTGATCGGCTTGGCGAACTATTTTATGTTCTACAACGCTGAACGTAAACATCAATCATTGGGTTATCAAACGCCGGAAACCGTGTATCGATCAGGCGTGGGCGGCGGTGCCAAGATCGTAAACAAATTTGGTACTGAACTGCCTGATTCAAAAATGATAGAAAAGAAAAGCACGGTAGTGATGTAGTGCGAATAACGGGGCAGCGCCGCGCAGCTGTGGCAGAAACAGGCACTATCTTAAACTCTTTGAATAATTGTCTGGACTTAGGGGGCCACTTTACTGCTACTGAGCAGGAAACGCGCGATAATAGTGGCGCGGCAAAGTTATCGCTCTGCCGGCAGTGTTTGAGCACCATTTTCTTGCCATTGTATTCAAAGGAGCATCATGCGTTTTGCGTTTGCCGGCTGCGATAGAAACCTGAAACTGTTTGAGATGCTGACGCTGGCCGGTTGGCAAGCGGTTAAATTGTTTTCTGTGCCTGAAATTAATCAATTGAGCAGTAATAAGGCACTGCTTGCGCAAGCGCAAAAAATGAAGCTGCCGATACAGTTATCGCGCATGCAAGTTTCAGATCTGGCCGCACTCAAGGAACTGGGCTGCGATGTCATCGTGATTGCCAGTTATAACTGGCGCATCCCGGATTGGCAGGGCTATGTGCCATATGCGATAAATTTCCATCCCTCGCCTTTACCGATAGGACGCGGACCCTATCCGCTGGTCAGGGCGATCTTGGAACAGCACCAGAGCTGGGCTGTCAGTTGTCATCGGATCGCGCATGAGTACGATGCCGGCCCGGTGCTGGGACGTGAAGAATTTTTGCTCGATGAATATGATACCCATGACACGCTGAATCTCAAGCTGCAGATGGCTGGTGGCCGGCTGGCGACTCGCATCGCGCATGATTTTCAGCACTGCTGGGATAACGCGCAAACGCAAACCGCGGCCCTATACTGGCCTTTGATGACGGATGCCGATAAGACCATTGATTTTTTTCAATCTGTGTTTGTGGCTCGTACTCAATTGCGTGCCTTTGCCGGCCTCGAATGCTTAGCTTATCTGAATGGCCAGAAACTGGGCATACGCAGTGGCCATGCTTGGCCGGAAAAGCATGCCTATTTTTGCGGTCAGATTGCACATGTGAATGGCAATACCTTGGTCATCGCCTGCACCGATGGCTTGTTGGCGCTGACCGATTGGTATGCCGTCAATAACTGAGTGCAGCCGTTCAGGCGCGCAAGGCGTTGTGTGAAACGTATTGCTTGCGCCGGTTGCGCAGTCGCGCTACCGCGCTTCCCAGCATCCGGTGCCAACTGGTATTGCTGACGCATTGGTACTCGGCATATTCGACCATGCTTGGGCCCCAGCGCGTTTTCGAGACATCATCGCCGACCGATAAGTTGATGCGGGGAATTTTTTGTGCGATCGACCATTGTATGGTTTCGGCCACCAAGGTGGTCATCACACTGTATTTCCCGTAACTGAGATCGTAACCGGAATAGTACAGATACAATTCTTCGCCCATGTGAAATGCCAAACGCATCGCCACCACTTCACCATTGAGTTCCAGGCAAAGTAAGTAGCAACGGCTGCCCAAGGCAGAACCGAACAGGGCGGCCAGAAAGGCGCGATGGCGTGGATCGGCAAAATAATCAGGATGCTCGGTAGTATGGCTGGCGGCTGCACGCATGCCGTGCAGCGCGTAAAAACGCGCCAACTGCGGCATGATCTCAGCATGGCCCTGACAAACCCGCAAGGAAGGCTGCAAGCCGTCGCGTTTCAAGGAGTTGTAGCAGTGACGCAGCGATTCCTTGATATTGCGTTTGAGTTTAGTTTTGAAACTATCCCAGTCTGTATCGAGTGTCAGGATGTAATTCGGGATGCTGCGCTCGCTCATCACATGCAAGACTGCATTGTTCTTCAAGACGGTATCGGCGAGTTGTTTGGCGTTGATTAACTGAAATTCGTTCAGCCCGAGCGCGCCTTGCGCGGCCAACTCCTCCCACACCCGCCAAATGGCCGATGCATACGCGGGCATACAAAGTGGCAGACGTAATTCGGTCAGGTTGGGATCGAAGCCGAACGGACGCAGATAATGATAGAGCGGCCAGCCCGACAGACCGACTTGGGTGCGCACCAGTGGCATGACGGCTACCAATGTTGCGCCGTCAACGATGGTGTAGACCAGCAATTCATCATGTTGCCAGGTTTTTTGCGAGGAAAAAATCGACCACCATTGGCGGTTCCAGTCATAGGTCTGGAATGGCAGCAGATGGGGAACTTGTTGTTCAAGCGCGCGCCACGCCGGTGCCAAGGCATCGAATTCGGCTTCGGTGCTGAGGCAGCTTGTACGCAAAGTGGTCATGATGTGTGATGGGCGATTCAAAAAAGCAAGTAGTGATAGTGAGTGATTGTAAGTAATATAGCAAACAAAGAAACATTGCGTTACAAAAATATACTTTGCAGCTGTGCTTGACCGTTTCTTGACAAGCGCTACGTATCGCCAGCATGATCACGCCAAGGGGAACTCATGCCAACACCAACATCAAGCGCCACAGTGGCGACGCCGGATCTGCATTGCTTCAGCGATGCAGCCCGCGACGCCATTTACCAGACGATTTTTTCACGCCGCGATGTACGCAGCCAATTTTTACCCACGCCTGTCAGTGATGCCGTGCTCAGTCGAATACTGACGGCGGCGCATTTCGCCCCCTCAGTCGGCTTCATGCAACCATGGAATTTCTTACTGGTGCAATCAGCCGAGATCAAGCAAAGGGTAGCGCAAGCGTATTTGTCTGCGAATGCTGAAGCGGCGCAAATGTTTGAAGCTCAACAGCGTAGCAGTTATCAGCAATTGAAACTCGAAGGTATCCGCGAAGCACCATTGGCGATTTGCATCACTTGCGACCGTACGCGTGGCGGCGACGTGGTGTTGGGTCGTACCCATATCAAAACCATGGACGTCTACAGCAGTGTCTGCGCGGTGCAAAATCTGTGGCTGGCGGCGCGTGCCGAAGGCTTGGGGGTAGGTTGGGTCAGTATTTTTCATGAGGCCCAATTGCAGCAAGCCTTAGGGATTCCCGCACACATCGTGCCTATCGCTTATTTATGTGTCGGCTATGTCAGCCATTTTTACCCGCAGCCTGAATTGCAAAGCAAGGGCTGGCGTGGCCGGCTGCCCCTGACTGATCTGGTGTATTTTGATCAGTGGGGGCAGACTGATGCCGAGCACGCACTGCTGGCCCATTTGCGGCGCGATCAATTGGCCGCCGAAGTGATTGCCGAGCGCGCGGCCCAAACCGACTCGCCGGCTTGAGACGCGTCGGCTGATCATCAAAAATCTGACTAGGGTTTGAAACCCCGGCCTTCAGAGGCTGTCGCAAAAGCCTGATCATTACCCACAAGTCAGGTCGATTGCGCGCCCACCCATTCGCCCAATTCGTCATTGCCGCGCAGGCGGCAATCCAGTGGCGCGTACGCGCGTCTTTTCCATTGTCGCTTGCGACGATCCATTAAGTTGTTCGGCCAGTAAGAATGGCCTTGCTGTATCTAAGGATGCGGTCGCTGCGCCGGCTTCCTTGAGCGCTACCCCCGAGTAGCCGCGCCGCTGTGCTTCGGCCAACAAATAGTGGGCTTTCAGCGCCGCTGCCTGGTAACTGAGGCCAGCCGTATGAATATTGGAAATGCAATTGCGTTCGGCATCGCTCAAGCCTGGGCGCGGTGCCCAGCTCAGATACAGGCCCATACTTTCGGGCGAACTCAGGCCCGGGCGCTCGCCGATCAGCACCACTACGCAGCGGGCTTGTAGTACGGCACCGATTTCATCGCCGATCGCCACGCGCGCACCGCTGACCAGACACAGTGGCGCGAGCCGCCAGTCGGCACACTCGGTATCGGCCGCCAGCCGCGCCAGCAGCGCGCGCAGCAAGGGGGCAGCATGCTTCTCGACGGCGCGAGCCGATAAGCCATCGCCAATAACGATGGCTAAATCGCACGGCGCGGTAGCCAGTGCTTGCAAGCTGTGCAGTGAAGTGGCAGCCAGCCGACGCCCCAGATCGGGACGTTGCAGATACTGGTGACGCGAGCCGGCCGCGCTGTGCAGACACACTGCCTGTGGCCGCAGCTCGGCACATTGCGCCAGGATCGAGTCTTGCGCGAGTTCGGCGTGCACGGCGTCGCGTGCCTGCGCATGGGCTAAGCCGAACGCCAACTGCGCGGCGCTGGGCTGACTCACGCCGGTGCGGCCCAAGCCGATGCGGGCGTGGGTGAGGCGGCGCAGTGCTTGCCACGGATGGATGGTGACGCTGCTCTCACTCATGACGATCGCCCGCCGAGCCGGCGCATGGCGGCAGCAAACAGTGGCGGCAGGCTGGCACCGGCCGCGTGGCCATCGGTGACGATGCCGCTGTGCTGTAACCAATCGGCAAATTCCGGAGCGGGCTTGAGCCCTAGCAAGCGGCGCGCATACAGCGCATCGTGAAATGAGGTGGTTTGATAATTAAGCATGATATCGTCAGAACCGGGTATGCCCATGATGAAGTTGCAACCGGCGCTGGCCAGCAGGGTTAACAGCACATCCATGTCATCTTGGTCGGCCTGGGCATGGTTGGTATAGCAAACATCGCATCCCATCGGCAAGCCGAGTAATTTGCCGCAGAAATGATCTTCCAAACCGGCGCGAATGATTTGCTTGCCGTCATATAAATATTCCGGGCCGATGAAACCGACCACGGAATTGACTAACAAAGGGTGAAACTGGCGCGCCACAGCATAGGCACGGGCTTCGCAGGTTTGTTGGTCGACGCCATGATGGGCCTGGGCCGACAGGGCACTGCCTTGACCGGTTTCGAAATACATCACTTCTTGGCCGACGGTACCACGCCCGAGCGCGAGCGCGGCCGCACGCGCCTCGGCCAGCAAGGCCAAGTCGATGCCGAAGCTGCGGTTGGCCGCCTCGGTGCCGGCGATCGATTGAAACACCAGATCGACCGGGGCCCCGCGTTCTATTGCCTGCAGGGTATTGGTGACATGGGTGAGTACACAGGATTGGGTAGGAATTGCATAATGGCTGATGATTTCATCGAGCATGCTTAAGAGTCGTACCACTTGCTCGACATTGTCGCTGGCTGGGTTGATGCCGATCACGGCGTCGCCACTGCCGTACAGCAAACCTTCAAGTATCACGGCGGCAATGCCACTGGGGTCATCGGTAGGGTGATTCGGTTGTAAGCGAGTCGCCAAACTGCGCGGCAAGCCCAAGGTGTTGCGGAAGCGCGTGACCACCCGCACTTTGGCCGACACCAAGATTAAATCTTGAATGCGCATGATCTTACTCACAGCCGCCGCCATTTCGGGCGTGATACCGGCGGCGCAAGCCTGTAGTTGCGCCGTGCCGACTGCATCGCTGAGTAAGTAATCGCGCAAGCCGCCGACGGTCAGGTGACGCAGTGGCGCGAAAGCGGCCACATCGTGGCTATCGATGATCAGACGCGTGACTTCGTCGCTCTCATACGGAATCACCACTTCATTGAGAAAATGGCGCAGGGGTAAATCTGCCAAGCACATTTGCGCGGCCACTCTTTGTTCTGCGCTCTCGGCTGCCAGCCCGGCCAAATGGTCGCCCGAGCGTTCCGGGCTGGCTTTGGCGAGCAAGTCTTTGAGGTCGGCGAAGCGATAGCTGCGTATGCCTATGCGGTGGACCAAGGGGGTCGTGGCGCGGCTGGGATGTGAATGCGGAGCAGCAGAGGAGGTAGCGGACATGCTTTCCTTCATTAATTATTGAGCAAGATCAAATACACGACAGCGGCTCGCTCACATACTCAAGCGCGAGGCCAGATTGTAATTTTACAATCTGGCGCTTACGAAGGGGAATAATATGAAAATAATCAGTGACTTGGTATCGACCGATTACGGTCGCATGAGTTTGGCCGGCATCGTCTTCATGCTCGGCATGGGCGTGTTTTTCGTGCGCATGTTTTTGCGTAAAATTGCCGAAGACGCGTAATCAGTCTACCGCGCGCTCGCCGTCATTGCCGCTCACCAGCACTTTATGCGCGATCAGGTCGAGCGCCGGTCTGACTTTGCCTTGTTTGTCGGTCCATACCTTGGGCGTGAGCGCGCCCGATAAGGCCACGCTGTCGCCGTCTTCGAGCGCGAGCAAGGTGCGACGCACACTGTCGTGAAAGGCGATGACATTGCAAAAAATCAAGTCGCCATCGTCCGTCGCCGCTCTTACTTTGCAAGTCACGTAGGCCGAACCGGCTTGTCCGCTGCGTTCTTCGGCGTTGCCGTACAGGCGTCCGGCAATCAGTGCATCAATCATTGTAATTTCCTCGGTAGGGTCAAAACCAAGTATACCGCGCTTCCCTTGCGGCCGCGCATGTTTGCTGGTGTGCGGTGATACTCCTATCACTATTGGATCAGGATTTTGTATGAACGAAGCGATAAGCTGCTGTTGCCAATCAAGGCAAAATTTTCAATAGGAAAACACATCATGCAAATCGGAATCAAACTCGGCCTTTTGAGCGCGACACTGCTGTGCAGCTTGGCACAGGCGGCTGATCGGCGCGATATTGAAGCTTTGGCGAATGCCAAAATCAACCTGAGCGAGGCGGTCTCAATAGCAGAAAAGCATGTCAACGGCAAAGCCTTGGAAGCTGAATTCGAACACCGCGTCCATGGCGATGTGTACCAAGTCGAGGTGTGGGATGGCAACAAAGAATATGATGTCGTTGTCGATGCGCAGAGTGCCCAAGTGCTGACCTCGACGGTGGAACGGCCTAAGCACGATGCCAAGTAAGGCATCGTAGTGATTTGGTCGTGGCTATTTCCGTATGTTCCCGCCATGCCACTGGCGGCAATCGTGCTCAGGCTAGGAACCTGAGCGGCAGAACGGAGTCGGCTGCAAAATCACCTGAGTGGTCCATGCCGCTCAGGCTCCCAGCGGTTTGCTGATATCACTATCAAGCAAATGCCCCTTGTCATCGGCATACATGTCGCGAATCTTGAGCATGGCTGGCAGCGCGCGTTCTAGCGGCGCGATCAGTTGCGGATCGAAATGGCTGCCAGCCCCCTTTTTGATTTCTTCCAGCGCCATTTCCACGCTCCAGCCTTCCTTGTACGGGCGTTTGCTGGTTAAGGCATCGAACACATCGGCCATGGCGACGATGCGGCCGAACAGCGGAATGGCCTCACCCTTGAGTTGCCGCGGATAGCCGCTGCCATCCCATTTTTCGTGGTGGGTCAGGGCTACGCTGCGTGCCGCCGATAGCAGCGGGTTAATCGCTTCACCGAGAATTTCCGCACCCATTTCAGGATGGCGGCGCATGACTTTCCACTCTTCTTCGTCGAGCTTGCCCGGTTTGTGCATGATGGCATCGGGAATGCCGATCTTGCCGACATCATGCATCGGCGCGGCATCCATCAGCAATTCGGCAGTGGCGGCATCGAGCCCGTATTCCAGAGCTATGCAGCGTGAGTAATGGCTCATGCGAATGATATGGTTGCCGGTGTAATCGTCTTTGAATTCGGACGCGCGTGCCAAGCGGCGCACGATCAGTTTTTTAGTCGCTTCGAGTTCTATCGTGCGCTGCCCCACCTGTACTTCGAGTTCGCGCTGTTGGTCATACATGGTCAGATGGGTCTTGAGGCGCGCCAGTACCAGTGCCGGACTGATAGGTTTGGTGATGTAATCGACGCCGCCGGCATCGAAGCCCTTGGTTTCATCTTCCACCTCGCTCATGGTGGTAACAAAAATCACTGGAATCTTCGCTAACCGTAAATCTTTCTTGAGTTCTTCGCATACCGTATAGCCATCCATGCCCGGCATCACGATGTCGAGCAGAATGATATCGGGCGGATCCGCTTTGGCCGCCGCCAGTGCCGCTTCACCGCTGTTGGCCAGCGTCACGCGGTAATTGTCGCACAACACCATTTCCATCATGACGAGATTGATCTCGGTGTCGTCAACGACCAATACTGTTTGTTGGTTCAGCATAGCTGCCTCTCTCGGTGAAATGGGTCGGTCAGGAAACTGGCCGGGGTGTGAGCTCCGCTTGAAATTCTTGTTCGAGCTGGGCCATCAGTGGCGTCAGTTGCGCGGTCAATTGCGCTAGCAAGGGCGTGATTTGATCTTCGCTAGCCGCGCTTTTGAACGCCAGTTCAAGCGCGGCGGCCAGCGGCTGTACCGCTTCGGCACCGGCGTAACTGGAGGTGCTGTTGAGGGTATGCGCAAGCCGTACAGCGGTGTCGATGTTTTTATCTTGCCAGGCGCTCATGATGTCGGCGGCGGTAGTTTTTTGTGACTCGAAATATTTGCGCAGGATGGAGCGATAAAATACCGGCTTGCCCATGCACAGACGTAAGCCTTTTTCAATATTGAGCCCGCTGATATGCAGCGGCAGTCCGGCGCTGTCGTGCCGCGGAGTGGTGCTGGCTGCAACGCTGACAGCGCTTGGCGCGTACGTCGGTAACCATTGCAGCAAACTGCGCCAGAGTAAATCGGGATCGATCGGCTTGCTGATGAAATCATCCATGCCGGCTGCCTGGCAGGCATCGCGATCGCTTTGCATGGCATTCGCGGTCATGGCCAGAATCGGTGTGCGTGGCCGCGTTTCTTGCTGACGAATCGCGCGCGCGGCGCTGACCCCATCCATCACCGGCATTTGCATATCCATTAGTATCAGATCGTACTCACCTGCTAATGCCATGCGCACGCCGACCGCGCCGTTTTCTGCCACGGCCACGTGCAGACCTTCAGACTCCAGCATTTCACATGCGATTTGCTGGTTGAGTTCATTGTCCTCCACCAGCAGAATGCGTTTACCGCGCAGCGTGGTCATTTCTTCACTCTGTACGCCGGTCTGCGCTGGCGCACTGCCAGTCTGATCGCTGAGCACTTTGAGCACGACATTAAACAGTTGCGATGCTTGCACCGGTTTGATGAGGATCTGCTCGATGCCTATGCTTTGTGCTTCGGCTTGCAGTTCGCTGCCGTCATAGGCCGTCACCATAATGATTTTCGGTGGCGGCAGCAGGCCCATGGCGAGGATCTGTTGGGCTGCCATCAAACCATCCATTTCCGGCATTTTCCAATCGATGAAAATCACATCCGGCACTTTTCCTTGCGCCTGTTGCTGGCGCAATGAGTGCAGCGCCGCCGCGCCCGAATGCACCGCCTCGGTCTGGAATGACATGGTTTCGAGTAAATCTTGCATCACCTCGCGCGCGCTTTCGACATCATCGACGATCAACATGCGTCGCCCCTGTAAAATCGGCTGTGGCTTGAAGTGCGTATCAGCGTGCGCGGCAATCCCCAGGCGCGCCGAAAACCAAAAGGTGCTGCCGACCCCCTGCGTGCTTTCGACACCGGCATCGCCATCCATCAGTTGCGCCAGTTTTTTAACAATCACCAAGCCCAAGCCGGTACCGCCGTATTTGCGCGTGGTGCCGCTATCGGCTTGTTGGAAAGAATTGAATAATTTACTGATTTGCTGTGGGCTCAAACCAATCCCGGTATCTTGCACGGCAAAATGCAGCAGTACTTGTTCGGCGCTGTGTTCGCGCACGCGAATAATGACCTTGATGACGCCGGCATCGGTGAACTTGACGGCATTGTTGGCATAATTAATCAGCGCTTGCGCCAACCTGGTCGGGTCGCCCAGCAAATGCTGTGGTACCGCTTGGTCGATATCAAATACCAATTCCAAACCTTTGGTGGCGGCTTTTTCATTGATCAGGTTGGCGACATTGTCGAGTACTTTTTCGAGCATGAAATCGATCTTTTCGATATCGAGCTTGCCGGCTTCAATTTTGGAAAAGTCGAGAATGTCGTTGATGATGCCGAGTAAGTGTTTGCCCGCACCTTGAATTTTATTGAGATAATCCTTTTGCTTCGGGCTTAACTCGGTTTTCTGTGCCAGGTGGGAGAGGCCGATGATGGCGTTCATCGGCGTGCGAATTTCGTGGCTCATGGAAGCGAGAAAGTCGCTTTTGGCCAGGGTCGCCTGTTCCGCCGCATCGCGTGCCTGTTCCAGATCTGCATAACTCAATTGCAGCTGCGCGGTGCGTTCGGCCACGCGCATTTCTAGCTCACGGTTGAGCGTGACGATTTTCAATTCGGTCTCTTTATGCTTGGCCACTTCCGCCGATAATTCGCTGGTACGCACGGCGATGCGCTGTTCCAGACCTTCATTGGCCAGCCGTATCGTTTCTTGCATGGCTAATAATTTTCGATTATTTCCTACCGCTGTCTCGTAGACCGAGAGCAGCAGACTGAGCATGGCTTGTGGCTCGCAACGAATGAAATGCGGTTCGCCACAAAAAAATACCGGCACCCCCTCGGCACTTTGCGCGGGCGTGGCCAAGTGCCGACTCAAGAGCATGTATTTGATACGTGACAGTAAATCTTCGGTGTCATACGGTTTGGTGAGGAAATTATCGGCCCGACAGGCCAGGCCTTTGATGACGTCACTGTTTTCGGTCAGCGAGGTCAGTAAGATCACCGGAATATCTTGTAACTGCGGTGCGCTTTTAAGGGCGCTGCACAATTCAAAGCCGTTCATACCCGGCATATTGATATCGCTGATGACGATGGCTGGGTTTTCCCGCTGCGCCATGGCCAAGCCTTCGCTGCCGTCTTTTGCCAACAGCACTTGGTAGCCGGCCGCGAGCAGTACGCGTTTGAGCATGATCGCCTGAATATTACTGTCTTCGACGATTAATACCGTGGCACCCGCAGTGCCGGATTCAAGTGAGGTCATGGACAGGACTCCTGCATAAGCTTATCAGTTGGGCAGCGATGTCCCTGAGTGGCAGAATCATTTTTGCCGCCCCAAGTTCAATCGCCTGCGCCGGCATGCCGAATACCACGCTGCTGGCGGCATCTTGGGCAATCGTCATGCCGCCAGCTTGGCGTACGGCCAGCATGCCAGCGGCACCGTCGTTGCCCATACCAGTCAGCAGGACGGCGATGACGCTGGCACCATAGCGCTCAGCCGCCGATTGCATGCTGCTGCTGACAGATGGGCAGTGGCCATCGCGGGCATGGCCGCTGCCAATGAGGAAGCGACCGGCGGCGTCGAATTCGAGTTGTCGTTTTTCTTGCGGAAAATAAACTTGTTTATTGGTCGGCCGCGCACCGTCTTGCGCAGCGCTGCAGCGGAAGCCCGATTTTTCACTCAACCAGACCATGAAGCTATGTAAAAAACCATCGCTGATATGCTGCACGCAGACGATGGGCAGGGGAAAATCGGCCGGTAATTGCTTGAGTACGGCGGCCAGCGCTTCCGGTCCGCCAGTGGAGGCACCGATCACCAGCAGGCGGTAGGCCAGGCCACTGCTGACTGGCAGTGCTGCCGGCGCAGCAGCAATCGAGCGCGGACTCTTACGAAATACATGGACGCCGGCGATGATGCGGATTTTACTGATGAATTCCTGCTTGGCATGCTGTTGCTCGTCGGTGAATTGCCACTGAGGTTTGCCGACACAATCGAGCGCGCCGGCGGCCAACAATGCGCGCATCTGTTCGCCGTCGAGCTGCGCACTGCTGCGCGCTACCAGTATCGGCAATGGGTGGCGCAACATAATTTTTCGCAGCAACCCTTGGCCATCGCGGCTGGCGAGCAGATAATCAGCGCACAGCACATCGGGTTCGTGGCGCGCAATGAGCTCAAGCGCCTGTGCGCTGTCGCAGGCGCAGGCGAGGAATTCGATATCGCTGACATCGCTCATCAGGCACTGAAAATTGTTCAATGCCAGGGGCGTATCATCGGCCAGTAACACGCGAATTTTTTTCACACTTATCTCAAATCAGTCGGTGTAAGGTATCGAGCAGCAGACTTTGTTCAAACGTCGCCTTGGAAATATAGGCATTGGCACCGGCATCCATGCCGCGCTTTTGATCGGCTGCGCTGGCTTGCATGGTGACTAAAATGACAGGCAACTCGGCAAAGCGTTTGTCGGCACGAATTTTTTGCGTCAACATCAGTCCATCCATATTGGGCATATTGATATCGCTGACCACCGCTCGGAAGGCTTGATTTTCCAGCTTACCGTAAGCGTCAAGTCCATCGATCGCCAGCACCACCTGATAGCCACCGGCTTCGAGTATGCGCTTGAGTTGTGCGCGCGTACTGAGGCTATCTTCGGCCAGTAAGATCAGGGACGGTGCAGCGACAGCGGCATTACTGTCTTGCGAAGAGAATTGCTGTAATTGCGCCAGAAAATCAGGCGGATGCAAGACCATGCACACCTCACCGCTGCCGAGTATGGTGACGCCGGATAAATCATTAATTTTTCGCAGTAACATGCTTTGCGATTTCAGGACAATTTCCTGTTCATCCAATAATTCGTCGACGATCAGGCCGATGCGCTCGCCATCGACCTGCAAAATAATGCAGGGTGCATGGGCATCCGCCAAGCGCGCCGGCTGGTTGGCGGCTGGCGGCAGGAAATCGGCGCGATGAAATTGCAGTAAATTTTTCAAACGTGCCGCGGCGATGGCGACGTCATCAAACATCAGCACTTGTTGTCCATCGATGGTAAACAATTGCTCGGGTCCGATATGACAGGATTTTTCGACATACTCGACCGGAATCGCATACTTGACCGCTTGATCGACGATGATCAGCACGCGCGAAGTGGCCAGCGTCAAGGGCAAGTCTATGCTGATGCGACACGATACGCCAGGCACCGAGGCCACCGTCACCGTGCCTTTGAGGCGCACGACGTTGGCGCGCACCACATCCATGCCGACGCCGCGGCCGGATACATCAGAAATAAAATTACTGGTAGAAAAACCCGGCATGAAAATTAAATTCATCACTTGCTCATCCGCGAGGGCGGCGATTTCCGACGCCGGCATCAGATTTTTTTTCAAGGCTGAACGACGAATCGCTGCCAGATCAAGACCGCCGCCATCGTCTTCGATATCGATGCGTATGGTGGATGACAATTGTTGCGCCCGTAACTGTATTCGCCCGCACGGCGGTTTGCCAGCAGCACTGCGCTGCTCGGGCGATTCGATGCCATGATCGACCGCGTTTCTCAGAATATGCATGAGCGGGTCTTTGATCTCTTCGAGGATGCGCTTGTCCGCCGCGATTTCCCCCCCCTCGATGCTGAGGGTGACTTCCTTTTTGCATTCCCGTGCCAGCTTCCTGAGCATGGTTTGAAACAGCGAAAATATCGTCGACAAGGGCAGCAAGCGCGCTGCCCGAATGCCATCTTCTAGCTCGCCGGCGACGAAGTTAAGGCGCGTACTGTCTTCCGCCGCGGCATTGACGAGATGCTCGACTGATGCGGTAAATTGCATCGATAACAGCGCCAAGGCTGGATTATCGAAGGCCATTCTGCGCATTTGCAAGCCCAGCTGTTCCCATAGGGTTTGCAATTCTTCGAGTTCGCGATGGCGTTGTGCGATGCGCACTTTAGCTACCGTCAGTTCGCCGGCATGCGTCATCAAGGTATCGAGTTTGCGGGTTTCTACGCGGATAGTCTCGATCACGAACTGCCCGGCGCTGGCCTTTTCATTGAGGATGGCGCTGCTGACGTTGAACAACTCATCGATCTGGGTCGGTGCCACTTCGACGCTGGCCTCGGCCTGGGTGACCGTGCTGTGTGAGGGCGTGCTGCCGGGCGCGCTGGCCGCAGTCGCGCTGCTGGCAAGCGGCTTGAGCGACTCGACAATCGCGTTGACATCGACTTCGGCCGCGACGCCGCCGACGGCCTCATCGACCAAGCGCCGTATCGCCTCGAGCGACTGATACATACGGTCGATCAGCATGCTGCTCAAGTCTTGCGTACCGCTGCGCGCATGGCCGAGAATATCTTCGAAGCGATGGAAAATCCGCTCGATGTCGAGCAGGTCAAGCATGCGTGCCGCTCCTTTGAGGCTATGCGCTTCCCGAAACAATTCTTCCAGCAGTGCACTATCGGCAGGATTTTTTTCCATGCGCAGCAAACCGCTTTCGATCGCCTGTAAATGTTCCCCGCTCTCGATGCGAAACAGATCGCGCATCTCGCCATCAGCTATCATGACTACTCCCATCGCTACGCTTTGCTATGCGCAGTCAAATAATTTTTTTCAATTGTTGATTGGTAGCTTCCAAATTCTCGATCGCCATCTTGGTCTGACTCAAACCCAGTGCAGTTTCGCGCGCCCCGGCGTTCATGGTATTGGCGGCGCTGACTACTTCGGCAATCGCCACTGTTTGTTGGCGGGCATTGAGCGCACTTTGCTGTGAGCTTTGGAATACCAGGTTGCTGATGTTGGAAATCGATTCGAACAAGTCATTGACTTGCATGACGATGCTCATCACCGCTTCAATATTGCGCGAGCCTTCCTCAGTGCGCATGATGGTGGTGTCCGAGGCTTTTTGTATGCCGGCGACGATGGCCTTGGCTTGCTCGGCCGATTTTTTACTCTCCACCGAGAGCTTGCGCACTTCGGTGGCGACGACGGAAAAGCCTTTGCCGTGTTCGCCGGCACGCGCCGCTTCGACGGCAGCATTGAGCGCTAACATATTGATCTGATTCGATAAATCCTTGAGCAATTCGGTGATGCTGCCGATTTGTCCGGTCTGTTCCGACAGCGATAAAATTTGTTCGGCGATGGCGCTGACTTTAAGTTTGAGGCCATTCATCGCTTCCACTACTTGACGTACCGCATCATTGCCATCCTTGGTCATGGTGCTGGCATTTTTTGCCATTTCGGCGGCGCTGCCCGATTGCTCGGTCGATTGGCGCGACGAGACCGCCAGTTGCTCAAGTGTGGTGGTGATTTCATTCGTCATCGCCGCTTGTTGGCTGGCAGTACGCTCATGCTCGATGATGGTGGCAGCAATCTGTGAGGAACTCGTGGCTGCCGCCGCAATCCCGATGCCCATGCTGCGCGCCACGCTGCGTATCAAGACGAAGGCGGTGAGCAAACCGATAAGGGCGGCGCTGACGCTGACGATGATGATCAAGTGATGTACCGCGGTATGGGTGTCGACCGAGGCTTTGACGGCTTGCGAGATCGCTTCTTTTTCGAATTGAAAAAACTTTTCTATGCTCTTGATGTAAACCAATTGCCGTGGCCGCGTGTCATCGAGCAAGGTTTTTTTTGCTTTGACAAAATCTTTGGCACGTATCTGCTTTGCATATGTCGCTTCCGGTTCCAGATAGGCATTACTGGCATCGACGATGCTCTTGAATAAGACGCGGTCGGGGCTGTTTGCTTCCAATTCCACGTCTAAACTTTTGAGCATTTCGCTGCGTCGTTGTATCTGCGTGTCGAGCGATTTCAACTCTTCGTTGATGGCATCGCTGTCGCTGAGGATGAGCATATTGCGCGTATGACGCGCGCTTTGCAAGACACTCGTTTCCAATTCTGCGGCAAAGACGATACGCGGTACTTGATCTTCACTGATGTTGACCAAGCTGCCCTTGAGATCATTGAGACTGATCAAACTGACGGCACCGATGGCGGCAGTCATCAACAACATGATCGCAAAACCCAAGGTGATGCGGGTCGACATTTTCATGGTATTAAAATTCATCACAGACTCCCAGAGAGGTGCAGCAATACTGAAAACCGTCCGCCTTCAGGTCTGATCGACCACCAGCGTGTTACTACTCAATAAAGCCGGCAAGTTGAGCAGGCTCATAGCCTTGTTGCGATACTCGATCGTGCCGATGAAATAAGCGAGTGCTTCCGGATGCGCCGAAGCCGGTGCATCGACGACGTCCTCGTTATTGATCGCAACGATATCGTCCACCTCATCGACCGCGATGCCGACGGTGATCGCATCGACCACGCAGACGACGATTTTGGCATTGCGTTCAAACTGTGCGGTCGGCATGCACAGGCTGCTGCGGATATCAATCACCGTCAGAATATTGCCGCGTAAATTCATATTGCCCAGCACATGCGGCGGGCAATTCGGCAGCGGTACCAAATTTTTACTTCGGGTAAATTCGGTGATGTAAGCAATCTCGAGTCCGAAATATTCGCGACCGAGAAACACGGCGGCGAACTGGCGTCGCGGCAGGCTCGAATCCGTGTTCTCGCCAGCAATCAGTTCTGCCGCCCGTTGTTGTAGCAAGCGTAAGCCGACGGCGTCGAAATCCGTCGCAGCGGGGCTGATCTCGGCCTGTGTGATGGGCGTATCGTGAGTGGGCATCCATGCAGTTGCTCCAGCGCGTAATTGCAGTAATAAATCCGCATCGAGCAGGCTGATGATGCGCAGACCCACACGCGCCATGCCAGCGACCAAACCAGGGTGAGACTGACGCGCGGCTTCCCATTGCGGCGGCTCATCGATATCGGCACTATCGATGAGGATCACATCGGAGACTTCATTGACGATGATGCCGATGCTACCGCTGGCATGTTCCAGTACCACCACGGCATCATTGAGACTGCGCGCCTGGGCATGGCCACCGAGTAATAATTGCAGATCGAACAGCGGAAGAATCGTGCCGCGCAGATTGATCACGCCGGCAACGTAAGGGGGGGCATTGAGCAAGCTTTCCATGGCTGGTAAGCTGAATGTCATGGACACGCGCAGCGCTTCGATTGCGTACAATTGCTGGCGCAAACTGAAGAGAAAATAAAGATTGCCGGATGCATGCATTATTTGCCTCGCGTCATGTCGCCGTTGAATTTGTTCAGGGTATGCAATAGATCCGCTACTTTCAACTCTTCGTAAAATGGCACGATGGCATCGTCGGGCAAGACCCGCAGAAATTGTCCGATCAATTGCAACAGTTTCTCTGCCGCAGCATGGTTACCCTCTTGGCGATGTAGATGAAATAGCTCGATATGTGCTGCCAAGAAATGCGGATCGAGGTAGAGGCTTTTATCCAGAAATTTTTTACTATCTTCGCGCCGGCCCTCAATGACGGCGATCTGTGCGAGAACGAAATACGGCGCTGCTGCTGCAGCATCGAGGGTAATTGCGGTTTCGCAAAAACTGCTGGCTTGACGATACAAGCCCAGATTGGCTGCGTGTTTTGCTTGCGCCAATAAGGCCGTTAGCGCCGTGCTGTTACTGGTTTTACTAGCAGCTTGCGGCGGTGCTAAGGCAGCGTGGTGGGCGATGCGTGCCATCTGCGTCGGCTTGGGGATAGGCTTGGGTAAGGGCAGCGGATTTTGCGCTTGTATCGTTTGCATGGCCGTTGTTGCTGGCTCGCGCCGATACACGATCAAATCATTGAGCCATTCACTGCGCAAACCGGCTTGATTGAGGAATCCGAGTTCGGTATGGCCGGTCATCAGGTAACCGTGCTCAGATAAACAGCCGGCCAGTTTTTGTGCGACTTTCCCTACCGTTTCCGGATGAAAATAAATGAAGGCATTGCGGCAGACGATCAGATCAAAATCACACAAATCCACCGCCGAGTCAGGGAACTGATCTTCGACCAAATTGCCGTAAGTAAATTGCACCATATTGCGCAGGTCGGCAGCGATTTCCCAGCCTTCCGGATGCGGGGTAAAGTAGCTTGCTTGCAGTAAAGGATCGACCCGACGAAATGACCATTGACTATAGATACCGCTGCGCGCTTTGGCCAACAAAGTTTGATTGATGTCGGTGGCGAGAATGTGAATATCCCAAGCCGGTCCCGGACATAATAAACCTAACAATTGTTGCAGCAAAATGGCAATCGAGTAAGCCTCTTCACCGCTGGCGCAGGCCGCGCTCCAGATGCGCAAACGGCGCTCTGAGCGACGCCGTTCTATCAGTGCTGGCAACAAGTGTTCTTTGAGCAGCGCGATCTGGCTATGGTCGCGAAAAAAATAGGATTCCCCGGTCGTGAGCAGGTCGAGCAAGGGCTTCCAGATGGCCGAGGAAACCGCTGCCTCGGCTAATTGCCTATGCCAATTTTGTGCGCTGCAGTAGGGTGGACGCAATTGGGCAATGCGCGCCGCCAAGGCGCTGCTATCATGTTCGCGAAACAGCAATCCTGTGCGTGCTGTAACCAAATCCATCAGATCGCTGAGCCAATCTTTCATCACAGACACACCTCAATGGTTGATCAATTTTATTTTGAAAACAGCACTGCCATCGAAATAATTATAGATTGATCTAACTCAAAAAAATCTGGCTCAGGGTAGAGTTTGTATAAATAAAACAACTGATTTTGTTGATATATTTTTTGCAAAAGTTTGTTTGTATACTGCGCGTCACATTCGCTGTCGCTGGTGTTTTTAAATCACGGCAACACTGCTTTTTCCTCCGGCTGTTTTCTGTACATTGATGCGTGTGCTGATCCGTTCCGTCATTTCTTGCACGTGCGAAATAACACCGACTTTGCGCCCCAAAGCTTGCAAACTATCGAGCGCATCCATGGCTACCCGCAAGGTAGCGGCATCGAGACTGCCAAAGCCTTCATCGATGAACAGCGACTCGACTTTGACACGATTACTCGACAACGATGCCAGCGCCAGCGCCAGTGCCAGCGAAACTAAAAATGATTCACCGCCCGACAGCGAATGTACGGAACGCACTTCATCGCCCATATCCTGATCGATCACCATCAAGGACAAGCTATGCACAATGCGTTGCAAGCGGTAACGGCGTGCCAGTTGCTGCAAGTGAGAATTTGCATAGGCGAGCAAAATATCGAGCGTGATTTGCTGGGCGTAATTTCGGAATTTTTTCCCATCGCCGGAACCGATGAGTTCATTGAGCTGATTCCACACATGGCAACGGTCCTGTTGCAATTGCATGGCTTCGAGTAAGTCTGCCGCCTGCAAGCGTCGCGCATCATCTTGTGCCGCCGCCAGTTGATGGCGATTCAACTGCTGCCAAACCAACTCACGTTCTTGTGCCAAAGTAAGCAGCGCGGCTTCCACTTCGGCCACTTCACTCGTGCCACCGTCGGCATTCAAGGGGCGTGCCGCCTGCTGCGTAAGCCAGAGATTGCGACGTTCTTGCCAGATGGTATGAGCTTGCAGGCGCGCTTGTTTGATCGCTTGTAAAGCCGCGCGTTGTTGCGCCAGTTCGGCTTTGTCTTGGCTCAGTAAGTTGCGTAACTGTGTTTCATCAATTGGGCTTGGCTGTGCCGCGAGCCAGTCGGTGAGCGCGCTCGCTGCCTGCTCGGCTTGCATTTGATGCGCAAGCAATAAAGCCGTCTGTTGCGCCTGTGCTTCGCGCTGACGGCTCAATTGCAAGCGGCTGGTATCGCGAGTGGCGACGGCGCTCGCCAATCCGGCGGCGGCATGTTGTACCGCTTGCTGCAAGCCTGCGCTGACGGTCGCTATCGACACGCCATCAAACAAGGTCGTGCGTTGCCCACGTAAGGCTTGTAACGATGTCGCGCTGCTTAGTACGGCGGCGCGGGCGCTTTGTTCCGCGTCGGCAGTATTTTCCTGCTGCACGACAAGCTGGGCCAAGGCATGGCGCAAGCTGTCGATTTGTGCTCGCAATTCTTGTTCCAATTGCAGTTGTCTTTGCCAATTGGAAACCTGTTCCAGGCAACGTGCATGAAATGCCTGCGGCTCGGCTTGCCACAGCGCACGCCAATCGCCATCGTCCGGACCTAAGCCCTCGTGCTCGAAAAGCGTTGCCAAATTGCTGAGCAAGTATTCCACGCGCGCGTGTTGCGCATGCTGTTGCTGCTCGAGGTGTTCGATCAAACTCTGGGTTTTTTGCAACTCTGTGGTGGCAGCATGCTGGGCCGCAGCGGCATCGAGTTGCTGTTGCAAGGCTTGTTGTTCTTGCCCTTGTGCGGCTAAATGCGCTTGCGAAGTTTGGTGGTAGGCGGCTTCGATTTGCCGGTGGTTTTGCTGCTTTTCAGAGAGTGCTTGGTTTTGTTGCTGCAAGGCTGGAATTGCCGCTGCTGCATCGAGGCTGCAAAAGCCTGGATGCCTGAGCCAAGTTTGCTGTTGTGCTTGCAAGCTCGTATGTAGACCGAGTAACTCTTGACGCAAGTTGCTGGCCAATTCAGTTTGTTGCTGATACGCGCTTTGATTTTGTCCTTGCGCAGTATGGGCACTTTGCTGTTGCTGCCGACATGATTTTAATTGCTCACGCAAGAGCAGGAGCAATTCATCCAAGGCCGGGGCACTGTCGCGATATGGATGCGCCGTTGCGCCGCAGACCGGGCAGGGGGCATCGTCGCACAAGTCGGCACGCAGTTGCCGTACATCAGCCGCTGCTGCCGTTTCGGCGCTGCGCAGTGCGCGTTCGGCTTGTTCCACCGCCGCCTGCAAGTCGGGCAGACGTGCTTGTGCTGTTGTCGCAGCCAAGCTGGCCGCTTGCGCCGCTTGCTCACTCTCAGTCAGACGGCGCTGCAGCGCGCCGACTTGCACACCGAGGTGATTGATTCCTTGCACCAACTGGATGGCGCTGTGCAATTGTTCGCGCTGTTGTTCATCGTCGGCGCGTTGCGCTTGCAATGCCGCGAAATCATACGCCTGTAAAGCGTGGGCCTGCGCCGTGCGTTGCTCGGTGGCGGTACGCACTGCGGCGCTGGCCAGCGCCACTTGTTGTTGTGTTTGCTGTAAGGCACTGTGTTGCGCCGCAGCTTGTATGCGCGCACCGCTGAGGCTGGCAAGCTGTTGTTGTAATTCACGAGAAAGGCTGGCAGCTTGCTTGAGCTCGCTGTCGGCAACCGGCCATTGGCGGGCCAGAATCGCCAGGTTGGCATGCTGTTCGCGCCACGCGCTGACGGCGAGCAAACGCTTGGCGAGTAAGGCTGATTCCTGTTCGTGGCCTTGTAAGTCTTGGCGTACTTTTTTGTGTGCCTCGGTCGATATGGCTTCTGCTTGCTCAAGCGTTGCATGGACCGGTAGCAAAGTGGCAATGCGGGCATCCAATGCTTTGGCTTCATCAAGTGCACCGGCGGCGGCATGCTGTTGTTGTTCTGCCGCTTGTAGCGCTTGCTGTGACGCATCGCTTGCCCTGGTGTGCACCGCTTCCTCTGCTTCTGCTTGCAATAAGAGAGCGTGGCCAAGGCTGATTGTTTGCTGGTCGCGCAGCAATTCTTGTCGCAAGCGTTCGCACTCTGTCAACACCGGGCGGGCACTTTCCACCGCATCAATGGCGTCGAGTTGCTGCTGTCGTGGTGCTGCATCGCTACATGCTTGCTCGCACTGCTGCAAAGTCAGAGCGGCACTATGCTCGTGGCTGGCCAAGCGCACACCATCATGATGCCAGCTTTGTTGTGACAGCAAGCTTTGCCTCTGTAAATCGAGCTGCTGCAATTCTTGTTGTGCCGTTTCGCGCGCCGCGTCGATGCTGGCGCGCTCGGTCGGCGGCAAGGGGGCATTATCGGCCAGACGAGTATGGAAACGTTCCAGTGCCGCGCGCTCTTCTTTGGCACGGGCAAAGGCATTGATTGACAAGCTGGCATAGAGGGCGGTACCGGTTAAGGTTTCCAGCAGCAAGCCACGCTCATCCTCGTCAGCTTTCAAAAAACTGGAAAATTCATTTTGCGCCAGTAATACGGCGCGTGTGAACTGGGTGAAACTGAGGCCGATGCGTTTCTCTATGGCTGCCTTGATTTCGGTCTTGGTGCCACCTATGGCTTGCATCTGCGGTAACTGATGCAATTGCATGGTCGTCGGTTGCAGACTGCCGCTGGCCTTGTTGCGTGAGCGACGCACACTCCAACGGGCACGGTAATGCAGGCTGTCGTTACCAACGAAATCGACCTCGGCATAGCCATCACCACAGCCGCGCCGTAACAGGTTACCGGTATCTTGCTGGGTGACTAATTCTTTGCCATCGGGTAGCTTGCTATTGCCCGCTTTGAACAGCCGTGGGGTATTTTCATACAAGGCCATGCACAAGGCATCGAGCAGGGTGCTCTTGCCGGCACCGGTAGGGCCGCTGATGGCGAACAATCCGGCCGAACGCAAGGGCTCTTGCTCGAAATCGACGGCAAACTCACCGGCCAGCGAGGCCAGATTTTTTCCGCGTAGTGCCAGAATTTTCATAGCGTGCTCCGTTCGGTGGTGAGCAATAATTCGGCAAACGCTGCGTGCAATGCTGCTGGCGTTTCCGCTGCATAGTGTTGCTGATACAAACGTTCAAAAATATGTTCAGGTTGCAATTGCGCCAGATCTTCCAGCAGCACCGCTGGCGCGCCGTCAGCCTGTTGTTGTACAAAGCTGATATCGATTTTGGCCAGCCGCACTGCTTTGCCTTCGAGTGCAGTTTCTATCGCACTGCGTAAGCCCGGTTCCGGTGCTGTCAACTTGACCCGCACTTCTAAATACGGCTGTAATTCGAGCGCTATGTCTGACGGCACATCGAGCGCGGTCAAGGCCACCAATACCTGTGCCAGCGGGGCCGGTTGCCGCGGTACGCGCAACAAGGCGACCGCGCGCGGCACCGGCAAGGGCGTCACCACGCTCGTGCCGTCACTGGCCAAATCGACCCGTAGTACTTGGTGTGGATAATCGATTTCGGCAAATGATAAGGGTAGCGGACTGCCGCAATAGCGCAGATGCGCTTGCCGCGCGACTTGTTGCGACAGATGCAGGTGGCCGAGCGCGGCATAGGCGATATCGCTGTCGAACAAGGCTGCCGATAAGGCCTCGCTGCCGCCGATGACAATACTGCGTTCCGATTCAGCAGAAATTTCCCCGCCCACCATGTGGCAGTGACCCATCGCGATCAAAGGCTGCGCAGCGCTGCGCAGGCCGCGCGCATGGGCCGTTGCCTGTTGGTAAAGCAAGGCGATGCCGGCCAAGTAAGGGTCAGGCGCTGCGGCAGCCTGCGCCTCAGCCTCAGCTGTTGGCGCGGGCAGACGCGGTACATCGCCGGGACGCAGAAACGGCATGGCAATGCACCAGGCAGCAATACTGCCATCTGCCTCATGCAGTGGCACGACCAAGCGTGCGAGCTCGATTGCGCCAGCGGCATCGCGCGGCACTGCACCGATCACATGGATCTGCATGCCTTCGAGCAGGGGCAGCGGCGCTTCCAGTCGCCCCGGCGAGTCGTGATTGCCGGCGATGATGACGATATCGAGCTGCGGCAGGGCCGCCTTGGCTTGCTGTAAGAAACGATAAAATTGCTTTTGCGCCGAAGCTGAAGGGTTGGCGGTATCAAAAATATCACCGGCGATCAGTAAGGCGTCGACGCGCTCGCGCACCAGCGTTAGCACCAGCCAGTCCAGAAACGCCTGGTGTTCGGCGGCACGTTCGAATTGATGCAGGGTTTGACCGATATGCCAGTCAGAGGTATGAATGAAGCGCACAGAGTATCCTTGGAGTCAAACGGAGAGCGAAGGCTGCGCAGCTGAAATCCGCGCCTTCCTCAAAAAGCTCGCTGAATATAACGCACAAGTGCGTTGTTGATAAGTGTAAGCTTTCGCCGACCATCACGACCAAGACTGACAGCGGTATGCGCTGCCTCATTTTTCCGGAGAAAATCATGGTCGATGCGATCACCAATACCTCGGCCAGTGCCGCCGCTGATACCAGTAAGAGTGCGACTGCCGCAGCGGGCGGCGGGGCCAGTTTACGCGCACAGTTGTCTCAATATCAACATCAACTGTCCGATTGTGTCAATTGCGATTCGGCCAGTACTACCGAGGGTAAGGCACAGATTGCTGAAATTTCCGCCAAGATTGCCGCTGTCAAGCGCAGTCTTGAGAGCGCGGCAAGCAGTGCAGCGCAGTCAGTCAATCCGGCTCATGTCGTGGCCAACACGCAAACCGCTGCCGCCGTCAAGCCGCCGCTGGCGGCTAACTTGACGGTCGGCGTGCATATCGATTTATATTCCTGAGGGCATGTCATCAAACTGTAATATTTTGTATCAAAGTAACAGTATTTAACAAAAATCTCTACTTCAAGGCTAAAATGAAATAGTGTCGCATGCAGAGATTGCACGCCGCGCATCCTATTTTTTCATTGGAGGATGGGAGTTTCATGAAGTCATTCGATCAAGACCGATTTGGTTTTGCACAAACGCATTTGTTAGCCGCAAAAAAAACTGCGCAACAAGCTGCCAAACGACAAAAGCAAATGTGGTACAGCTATGTACCTACGCGTAAAGAAGTTGCTACCTTAAAATTTGAACAATTAGCCCCCATGCTGACCGGCTGGATGTGCAACAGCGTCATGGAATTGATTCCAAGCCGCATGCAGATTGCACAAGTCATTGAAATACTGCTGAAGCGGCCGGACGCGACGGTATTTTCACCGCTGTTACGGATGTGTGAAAACTATGTCCATGGTGCCTGATTAACAGATTAACAGCTTGTCGTCGGCACGCGACTGGCGCGCGAATTGCCCTTAAATTTTCTTGCAACAGCTCGATTTCTCCTTCAAACTCCTGCAATTATTGCAGGGTGCTTGGTCATCAAGGCGGCGCTTGTCGCACCGTTCCCGACCCACCAGCCTTGCGTTTGGCATGCCCGCAGCAGTTTTGATGCGGGTTTTTTATTGACACCATTGCTAATCATTTCCATGAATACTCTCATTGGCTTCGTCATTCTGTATTGGGTCATTTCGGTAGGCATAGGTCTGTATGCCGCTCGTTTCGTGAAGAATAGCAAAGATTACGCCGTGGCCGGCCGCTCCTTGCCGATGTATGTTGTTACCGCGACGGTGTTTGCCACTTGGTTTGGTTCCGAAGCCGTGCTCGGTATTTCCTCGACCTTTCTGAAGGAAGGTTTGCGCGGCGTGGTGGCTGACCCCTTCGGCTCGTCCCTGTGTCTGGTGTTGGTCGGTTTGTTTTTTGCCAAGCCGCTATACCGCATGAATCTGTTGACGATAGGCGATTACTACCGCAATAAATTCGGCCGCTCGGTGGAAGTATTGGTCACCCTGTGCATCGTCGTTTCGTATTTGGGTTGGGTTGCGGCACAGATCAAGGCGCTGGGCTTGGTCTTTAACGTGGTGTCGGATGGTTATATAGAAATGAACGTCGGCATGGTGATCGGCGCGGCCAGTGTGCTCATTTACACCTTGAAGGGCGGCATGTGGTCGGTGGCGATCACTGATTTTTTGCAAATGATCATCATTGTCGTGGGTATGATTTACATAGGTTGGGAAGTGTCCGGGATGGTCGGCGGTGCCGGTACGGTGATTGCGCATGCCGCCAATGCCGGTAAATTTGAATTCTGGCCAGCCCCGAATGCGCGTGACATGCTGTGGTTTTTTGCCGCCTGGATTACCATGATGCTCGGTTCAATTCCGCAGCAAGACGTATTCCAGCGTGTTGCCTCATCGAAAAACGAAACCATCGCCGGCCATGCCTCGATCTTGGGCGGTGTCTTGTATTTCTGCTTCGCCTTTATTCCCATGTTTCTCGCCTACTCGGCCACCTTGATCGACCCTGAGATGGTCAATCGCCTGATCGACAAAGACAGCCAACTGATTTTGCCTACCTTAATCATGAACAAAGTACCAATGCTGGCACAGGTGATGTTCTTCGGGGCCTTGCTGTCAGCGATTAAAAGTTGTGCAAGCGCAACATTGTTGGCACCATCCGTCACCTTCACCGAAAACATCCTCAAACCGTTCTTCCCCGAGCAAAGCGACCGCCAATTTTTGCGCATGATGCGCATCGTGGTATTGCTTTTTACGGTGATCGTGACCATCTTTGCTATGCATACCGAGTCGAGCATCTATAAAATGGTAGAAAATGCTTATAAGGTCACTTTAGTGGCTGCTTTCGTGCCGCTGGCCTTCGGTCTGTACTGGAAGCCGGCAACCGCGCAAGGCGGCTTGGCTTCCATCGTCTGTGGTCTCGTTTCTTGGGTGGCGCTGGAGATGCTCTATCCCGAAGGCTTTTGGCCACCGCAGTTAGTCGGTGTAGTCATGAGCATGGCCGGTATGCTGGTGGGTTCTTTATTGCCACAATTTTCGCGCAAAGCGGCGCTGATCTGAGCAGTTGCAATCGGCCCGCATGATGCGATGCGCAAATTCTGCCCAAAAACCTTTATAATCAAGGGTTTTCATCCGATTTTTTAAGGCGAGAGTATGCCGATTTACGCTTATCGTTGCACCGAGTGTGGTTTTGCCAAAGATGTATTGCAAAAAATATCTGACGACCCACTCACTGAATGTCCAACTTGTGGCAAAGCCACATTTCAGAAACAAGTTACTGCCGCCGGCTTCCAGCTCAAAGGTTCGGGCTGGTATGTCACCGATTTTCGCGGTGGCACCGGCGGTGCTGGCGCTACCTCCGCACCGGCAACTGCCGGCGATGCCGCTGCTGCGCCCGCCGCGGCTGTCGCCACGCCGGCTGTTACCAAGAGCAGCGAGCCGAGCTGAGCCCGGCGCGCTTTTTCTGATCCATCCATTGAACCTATGCGTAAATACTTCATCACCGGCTTGCTGATTCTTGTTCCCTTGGCTATCACGCTGTGGGTACTGCATGCCATCATCAGCACGATGGACCAATCCTTGTTGCTGCTGCCACCAGAATGGCGCCCTGAGAAACTGGTTGGCTTCCAAGTGCTCGGCATCGGCTCTATCCTGACCTTACTGATCATTTTCGTTACCGGCTTGTTGGCGCAGAACTTCATCGGTAATTATGTGGTCAAAGGCTGGGAAGCCTTGCTCAATCGCATACCCATCGTCAATTCAATTTATTCCAGCGTCAAGCAAGTCTCGGACACCTTGTTTTCTTCGTCTGGCAACGCGTTTCGTAAAGCGGTCTTGATCGAATACCCGCGTGCCGGTTGCTGGACTATCGCCTTCTTGACCGGCGTGCCGGGTGGCGATGTGGCCAATTATTTGCAGGGCGACTATGTCAGCGTGTATGTTCCAACCACGCCTAACCCAACCTCAGGTTTTTTCCTGATGTTGCCGAAAGCCGAGGCTATCGAACTCGACATGAGTGTTGATGCCGCCCTGAAATACATCGTGTCCATGGGTGTGGTGGCGCCCGATCTTGCACCACCAAGCAAATAAGTGTGTGCCGGTGCAGCACACCGGCATCCCCAAAAAAACATTATTAATTTTCAATACAGGTAAGAATATGTCCATGCGTACCCATTACTGCGGCCTCACTACTGAGGACTTACTCGGCCAAACCGTCAGCCTGTGCGGCTGGGTGCATCGTCGCCGCGATCACGGCGGCGTGATCTTCATCGATCTGCGCGATCGCGAAGGTTTGGTACAAGTGGTCTGCGACCCCGACCGTGCCGACGTGTTTGCCGCTGCGGAATCGGTACGCAATGAATTCTGTCTGCGCATTACCGGCATCGTGCGCGCACGTCCGGATGGCACTACCAATGCCAACCTGAAATCAGGCAAGATCGAAGTGCTGGCGCACAATGTGGAAATCCTCAATCCTTCCGTGACGCCGCCGTTCCAGCTCGACGACGACAATTTGTCGGAAACCACTCGCTTAACGCACCGCGTGCTCGATCTGCGCCGTCCGCAAATGCAAAACAACCTGCGCCTGCGTTACAAGGTCGCCATGGAAGTTCGCAAATTCCTCGACGCCAATGGCTTCATCGATATCGAAACACCGATGTTGACCAAATCGACCCCAGAAGGTGCGCGCGATTATCTGGTACCGTCACGCGTGAATGCCGGTGAATTTTTTGCTCTGCCACAGTCGCCGCAATTGTTTAAACAATTGCTGATGGTGGCCAACTTCGACCGCTATTACCAAATCACCAAATGCTTCCGCGATGAAGATTTGCGCGCCGATCGTCAACCTGAATTTACCCAGATTGATTGCGAAACTTCGTTCATGTCTGAACAAGAAATTCGCGATATGTTTGAAGGCATGATACGCCTGGTGTTCAAAAACACCCTCGACATCGACTTGCCTGATCCATTTCCAGTGATGGAATTCGCCGAAGCGATGGGCCTGTATGGTTCCGACAAGCCGGACATGCGCGTCAAGTTGCAATTCACCGAATTGACCGAAGTGATGCAAGATGTCGACTTCAAAGTCTTTTCTGCTGCCGCTAACTTGCCCAACGGCCGCGTGGTCGGTTTGCGCGTACCGGGTGGTGCCAACATGCCGCGTTCCGAAATCGACGCTTACACCCAATTCGTTGCCATCTACGGCGCGCGCGGTCTGGCTTACATCAAGGTCAATGAAAAAGCCTTGGGGCGCGATGGCTTGCAATCACCTATCGTCAAAAACTTGCACGATGCTGCTTTGACCGCGATACTGGAAAAAACCGGTGCCCAAGATGGCGATCTGATTTTCTTCGGTGCCGACAAAGCCAAAGTGGTTAACGATGCCATCGGTGCCTTGCGCGTCAAAATCGGTCACAGCGTGTTCGGCAAGGCCAATGGCTTGTTCGAAGATGCTTGGCGTCCGCTGTGGGTAGTCGACTTCCCGATGTTTGAACATGACGAAGCCAATAACCGCTGGTCGGCCACGCATCATCCGTTCACGGCACCGAAAGATGGCCATGAAGATTTGATGGAAACCGATCCGGGCAAGTGCATCGCCAAGGCTTACGACATGGTCTTGAACGGTTGGGAACTCGGCGGCGGTTCGGTGCGTATCCATCGTGCCGACGTGCAGAGCAAAGTGTTCCGCGCGCTTAATATCAGTGATGACGAAGCGCAATTGAAATTCGGCTTCCTGCTTGACGCCTTGCAATACGGCGCGCCACCGCACGGTGGTCTGGCCTTCGGTCTCGATCGTATCGTTACCATGATGACCGGTGCCGAATCGATCCGCGACGTGATCGCTTTCCCGAAAACCCAGCGCGCGCAGTGCTTGCTCACGCAAGCGCCATCGGCTGTGGATGAAAAACAATTGCGCGAACTGCATATTCGTTTGCGCGCTGCGGAGCCGGTCATTAAAGGCTGAGTTTGCTTGCTCGATCTAAAAAAGCGACGCCTGGCGGCGCTTTTTTTTTGACTAAGTTCAACGAAGTAAAGCTTCAACAAGCTTTTTCCAATATTGCATAGGGCAATTGCCATGGTCGCGCGTTCTTTACCAAATCTGCCCTTCCTTAAGTGTGACGATAAGGCATCAAGCGCTTTGAGCATGAAACAAAACGCAAAAAAATAGCGCACTGATACATTGCGAAGCAGCAATGTCAACTCTTGTGTCCTTGGTCTTGTTGGTTTGCTGGGCATGCTATAAGCAATTAGCAAGCATGGTTTTTTTGTATTTACCCTACAGCAAGGAAGTAACATGACATCGTTCTCACGCATTACACTGCTGGCCGCCATCGCGTGCCTGGCCAGTTCGGCTGTGTCAGCCGCCGACCATGGCAGCGAAGCCGAAGTACAGGAGATGGTGAAGAAGGCGGTCGCCTTGGTGAAGTCAGTTGGGCCAGAAAAGGCTTATAAGGCGTTTACTGAGCATCCTGATGGGGCCTTTAAACACAAAGATCTGTATGTCTTCGCTTATGATTTCAATGGCGAGTGCATTGCGCAAGGGGCAAACCCTAAAATGGTCGGCAAGAATTTGCTTTCTATTAAAGATGTCGATGGCAATGCCTTCGTCAAGGGCATGATTGATTTGGTCAAAGCCTCAGGCAAGGGGTGGTACGGACCCTACAAATTCAATAATCCAGCCACCCAGACGTATGAATTGAAAAAGTCTTACTGTGAGCGCGGTGCCGGTGACACCATGTTGTGCGTCGGAACTTATTTCGAAAAATAATTTTCCCGTCCGTCGAGCCTGCCGGTGTGCGCCCCTTGCGGCGCGTACCGGCTTTTTTTTTGCCTGAACCAGTGCTTTCCAGAAAGAGACTAGAATAGGGTTTTGCCATTTATTCACTCATGTTAACTATGCCGCAACACAAAATTCCCGAATCGGTTCTCGTTGTCATTTATACCCCACAATACGATGTATTACTGCTCGAACGCGCAGATCATCCCGGTTTCTGGCAATCGGTCACCGGTTCCAAAGATATGGAAGACGAAGCATTGCGTCTGACCGCGGTACGCGAAGTTGGCGAAGAGACGGGTATTGATGCAGATCAATTCCAATTGAACGATTGGCAGCTTTCTCATGTCTACGAGATCTATCCGCGTTGGCGGCATCGTTATGCCAGCGGGATCACGCATAATACCGAGCATGTGTTCGGCTTATGCGTTCCGACCCAAGTTGCGGTGCAACTGGCCCCACGCGAGCATTTGCAATATCAGTGGCTGAGTTGGAAAGAGGCGGCCGATAAGTGTTTTTCGGCATCGAATGCAGAAGCGATTTTACAATTGCCACAGCGAAACGAGCACAAGATAATTTGACAAGGACGGCATGCAACTGCGAATCGCGACCTATAATATTCATAAGGGCGTCAGCGCATTCGGGCGACAGACGCGAATTCACAATATCAAAGAGGCGGTGATGGCGCTCGATGCCGATTTGGTGTTCTTACAGGAAGTGCAAGGCCAGCATGATCACCATGCGCGGCGTCATGCCTTGTGGCCGCAAGCGGGGCAGCATGAGTATCTGGCTGGCGATTCGCACCATTTTGCCTATGGAATGAATGCCATTTATGAGCATGGCCACCATGGTAATGCGCTGCTCAGTCGTTTTCCTATTGCTTCACAAGTCAATCATGACGTTTCCGATCATGCCTATGAGCAGCGTGGTATCTTGCATGCGGTGGTGCAGGCCGGTGCCGCCGAGGTCCATTGCTTTGTCGTCCATCTGGGCCTGTTTGCCGCCAGTCGGCGCCGCCAAGTGCAGGCGCTGATCGCCACTATTGCGCGCGATACCCCGGCCGATGCACCGCTGATCATCGCCGGTGATTTCAATGATTGGAGCCAGAGTCTGAGCGCGGCCTTGTATGAACAGCTCGGTGTGGTGGAAGCCTTCGATGTTGGTGGTAAGCTGGCGCAGGCACCGTTTTCACGCAAAAGTATCAGTCAATTTTTTTCCGCTGCCAGTGCCCCCCATGCGCGCACCTTCCCTGCCGGTTTGCCTTGGCTGTGTTTGGACCGGATGTATCTGCGCGGTTTTCAAGTCCGCGATGCACAAGTGCTCAAAGGTGCGCCGTGGGACAGTTTGTCCGACCACGTACCGATTACCGCCCATCTCGAGTTGTTGTCGACCGTGCGCTGATGAGCAAGTTTCATTACATCGACGGTAATGATGTGCAATTGCTGCATTGTGGCGGTGAATATTTTACAGCCTTGCTGGCAGCAATTGATGGTGCGCATCGTCAGGTGTATCTGGAAACGTATATCTTTGCCCACGATGAAACCGCTGCACGCGTACGCAATGCCTTGATTGCGGCGGTACAGCGTGGCGTGATGGTGCGCGTGGTGATTGATTGGCTGGGCAGCGGTCGTGTCGCTGCCGAACGGCTGGCGCGCGTCTTGCACGACGGCGGGGTTGCTTGCCGTTGCTTTAATCCTTGGTTCGGACACGGGCTGGCGCGCACCCACAGAAAAATCTGTGTGGTCGATATGGGTTTGGCCTTCGTCGGCGGTCTGAATATTATCGACGACCATATTTCCGACGACGGGCGCGAGCAACTGTTACCGTTTCCACGCTGGGATTTTGCCGTGAAGCTGGTCGGCCCCTTGGTGCCGCATGTGCATTTTGAAGTCGAGTCGCAATGGCGTCGCACCGGTCGCTTGGGCTGGCTGACGCGCATTGAGCTCATGCGCGATTTGAGCAAAGATGCCACGGTCGCGGCGCAAAGCAGCGCGGCGCTGGTGGTGCGCGATAATTTGCGTAACCGCGTGACGATACAAAAAGCTTACTTGCATGCGCTCGGCAAAGCGCATACACGGGCGATTTTGGTGACGCCGTATTTTGCTCCCGGGCGTAAATTCCGGCGCGCTCTGAGCAGCGCGGCAGCGCGCGGAGTCTCGGTTACCTTGTTGATCGGGGTAGGCCAGTTTGCCCTGCAAGATGCCGTTACCCATTCGTATTATCCGAAATTGTTGCGTAATGGCATACGTATCGTCGAATACCGTAAAACCCAGCTGCATGCCAAGGTCGCCGTGGTCGATGATGATTGGTCCACGGTCGGTTCGAGCAATGTCGACGGGCTTAGCTTGTTTTTGAATCACGAAGCCAATCTTGTCATCCGCGATCTGGCGTTTACCAATCGTCTGGCCGGCGAACTGGAAAAAGGCGTGGCCGATGGGGTGGAAGTGTTATTGGCAGATTACGCCAATCAACCATGGCAGCGCCGCGCTTGGTATGGCTTTGCATATCTGGTGTATCGCGGCATGATGCGGATTTTGACGTTCGGCAATTATGGTTAGGACTGCTAGATGGCATTCGCGGCACGGATGCCATGGCTGAGAAAGCGCAGCAAGGCCGCATCGTCGGCGGCCTCGTCGCCGCCCGGGTCGGCCGCCAGCACATGATGTAGCAAGGCACCAAGCGCCCATTGATAGCTGCGGCACAGGCTGGTCTGGGTGGCCAGCGGCAGGGCGTCTTGCAGTGCGGCGATGAGTTCATCGGCCATCGGCGCATAAAAGTCGGCGCGGATGCGCTCGCTGGCTTCGTGGCGGTCGATTACACCACGCATGACCATACGGGCGAAATCGGCGCTTTCTGTCTGTTCGCGCAGTTGCAGTAGTGGTCGCACGAAAGCGGCCAAGACTGCGTCGAGTTCGACAGTGTGGCCGTGACGGGTGGCGCGCAATGCCAGTAAGCGCTCATTGAGGTAGGCGCTGTGGTATTCGAAGATGGCGTGGTACAACTGATTTTTTGCGCCAAAGTAGTAACCGACCAGTGCTACCGGCACATTCGCTTCATGCGCAATATCGCGGATCGAGACGCCTTCATAGCTTTGCGCGGCAAAGCATTTTTCCGCAGCAATCAAAATCGAACGCTTTTTACCGCTCAACTCATCGACTGAGTTCATCCGTTTTGCCTTCCCCAGACCGGTTATTTATGGGCCTTGCCGTTATTGCATGAAATGTTTATCGACTCGATTGTACGGGCCTGTGGCTGGCTGTCTATGCGCGCTGCAACATGGGAAAATTTGCTTTGCTCTTAACAGATTCGATAAATGGCTGGCGTTTGGTCTTGCGCTGCGCTACATTGCATCAAAATAGTATGCACGTACCAAAATTTATGTAAACGGTCCATCATGACGAATTCCACCTTGCGCATCGATAAATGGCTGTGGGCCGCGCGTTTTTTCAAAACCCGCAGTCTGGCCACCCACGCCGTCGATCTCGGCCGCGTGCAACGCAATCAAGCGCGCGTCAAGCCGGCACAGGAGCTGCACATCGGCGATGTACTCGTGGTCGAGCATGGCGAGCAGCGTACCGAATTACGCGTACTGCGCTTGTTGGCGTTACGCGGCAGCGCTGTGGTGGCGCAAACCATGTATGAAGAAACTGCCGCCAGCCTGGAGCAACGCCAGCAACGCAGCGAGGAACGCAAGTATTCCCGCGAACCGGCCGCCGTGCTGCCCGGGCGACCAAGCAAACGTGAGCGGCGTGCATTGACGGCAGTGCGTGATGATTACTGAGCCTGTGCCAGCTCTTGTTGCGTCAATGACGGCGGCGCGCAAGCCTTGCTGCGCTACCCCTCTGATAAAACAAATAGATACTCTCCTCTACGAATCGGGTTTGACATTTACTGCGCTCTGGCTAATAGTACGAGCGTTCGATTAATTTTCTGTTTGCATAGCATTATGTAAGCAAAAGCATCTCAAATAAGCAATGTAATATGAATATGACATCGAAATTCATGCGCAAGGGTGAATTGACCCGCGCCGCCATTCTCGACGTAGCGCTCGACGCTGCCAGTCGGGACGGTATAGAAGGACTGACGATCGGTTTGTTGGCCGACAAGATGAACATGAGCAAGTCTGGCGTGTTCGCCCATTTCGGTTCGCGGGAAGATTTGCAAATCGAAGTGTTGAAGTTGTATCACCACCATTTCGAGCAGGAAGTATTTTATCCGAGCATGAAAGAAGAGCGCGGTTTGCCGCGTCTGCAGTCGATGTTTGCACTGTGGATCAAGCGCGTCACGGTTGAAATCGCTTCCGGTTGTATCTACATCAGTGGTGCGGCCGAATACGATGACCGTCCCGGTCCGATCCGCGATGAATTAGTCGGCATGGTGCGGGCTTGGCAGGGGGCCTTACAGCGCGCTGCCAGTCAGGCGATCACGCTCGGTCATCTCAGTAGCGAGGTCGATGCCGATCAGATTGTGTATGACATGTATGGCCTCATCCTGGCGCTGCACCATGATGCGCGGTTTTTGCGCAAACCGGGCAGTGTGGATAGGGCGCAAGCCGGGTTTGAGAGATTGATTGAATGTTATGCGCCGCGCCACAGCACTGTATAAGTACTGGCAGCGGCCTTGAAAAGTGTTTCTAAATTTAGTTTAACTTTGTCGTCAGGAGAAAATCATGGGTCAATATATCGCACCATTGCGTGATATGCAGTTTGTGTTGCATGAATTATTGAATGTGGAATCTGAACTCAAGCAATTGCCTAAGCATGCTGAAGTCGATACCGATATCATCAACCAGATTTTGGAAGAAGGCGGCAAATTCACTTCTGAGGTGCTGTTTCCTATCAATCATTCGGGCGACCGCGAAGGCTGTCATCACGACAAAAGCACGCATGCCGTTACTACCCCGAAAGGTTTTAAAGAAGCCTACAAACAATATGTGCAAGCCGGCTGGCCGGCGTTGTCGTGCGATCCGGAATTCGGCGGCCAAGGCTTGCCTTTGGTAGTCAATAATTCCTTCTATGAAATGATGAATTCGGCTAATCAAGCCTGGACCATGTACCCGGGTCTCTCGCATGGTGCCTACGAATGCATCCACGAACACGGCACGCAAGAACAAAAAGATCTGTACTTGCCGAAACTGATTTCCGGCGAATGGACCGGCACCATGTGCCTGACCGAACCGCATTGCGGCACTGACTTGGGCATGCTGCGTTCGAAAGCCGAACCACAAGACGATGGTTCGTACCGCATCAGCGGCGCCAAGATTTTCATCTCGGCCGGTGAGCACGATATGGCTGATAACATCGTTCATCTGGTGCTGGCGCGTTTGCCTGGTGCACCGGAAGGCTCGAAGGGTATTTCGCTCTTCATCGTACCGAAATTTTTACCGAATGCGGATGGCTCCAACGGCGCGCGCAATCCGATTTTCTGCGGCGCGATCGAAGAAAAAATGGGCATCCATGGCAATTCGACTTGCCAAATGAATCTCGATGGTGCTACCGCTTGGCTCATCGGCGGACCGCACAAAGGTTTGAACGCGATGTTCGTGTTCATGAATGCGGCCCGTCTCGGCGTCGGTATGCAAGGCTTGGGTTTGACCGAAGTGGCCTATCAAAATGCCGTGGTCTATGCCAAAGATCGCATCCAGATGCGCAGCCTGTCGGGACCGAAAGCACCGGACAAACCGGCTGACCCTATCATCGTGCATGCCGATGTGCGGCGCATGTTGTTGACCGCTAAAGCCTATGCCGAAGGCGCGCGTGCCTTCTGTTCGTATGTCGCTTTGCAGCTCGATAAAGAATTGAATCACCCGGATGAACAAGTGCGCAAAGATTGTGCCGATGAAGTCGCTTTGCTCACGCCCGTTATCAAAGCCTTCATTACCGACAATGCTTGGGCTGCCACTTCGGAATGTTTGCAGGTATACGGTGGGCACGGTTTCATCGCTGAATGGGGCATGGAGCAGTATGTGCGTGATTCGCGTATCAATATGATTTACGAAGGCACCAACACCGTGCAATCGCTCGATCTGTTGGGCCGCAAGATTCTCATGGACAACGGGGCCAAGCTGCGTAAATTCGGCGCCAAGGTACAAGCCTTCGTCGAAGCCAATGGCAGTGATGAAGCGATGTCTGAATTCGTGACACCGTTGGCTGAGCTGGGCGACAAAGTCACCAAGCTGACCATGGAAATCGGCATGAAAGCCTTCCAGAATCCGGATGAAGTCGGTGCTGCTGCCGTGCCTTACCTGCGCGTGGTCGGTCATCTGGTGTACAGCTACTTCTTTGCGCAAATGGCGAAAATCGCCTTGAGCAAGCAAGCCGGTGGCGACAGCTTCTATATTGCCAAACTGGCGACGGCGCGTTTCTACTTTGCCCGCCTGTATCCGGAAACCGCGATGCTGACCCGTCAAGCGCGTTCCGGCAGTGCCAATCTGTTGGCTCTCGACGCCGACCTGTTCTGATGCCAAAGCCTCTCCCGTTGACGGGGGAGGCTTTGTTGCGTGCATTTCCAGGCATGCAGTCCTTGTTCCACGAATTCCAATGAGGTTATCCATGAGCAATTTTATCGTTAAAAAAGTCGCCGTCCTCGGTGCCGGTGTGATGGGCGCGCAAATCGCCGCACACTGTATCAATGCCAAAGTAGCGGTCGTGTTGTTCGATTTGCCGGCCAAAGAAGGCCCGAAAAATGGCATCGTGCTGCGCGCCATTGAGAATCTGAAAAAACTCAATCCTGCACCGTTCGGAAATAAAGACGATGCCGCCCTGATCGAAGTTGCCAATTACGAAGACAATCTCGATCTGCTGGCCGGTTGCGATTTGATTATCGAAGCGATTGCCGAGCGCATGGATTGGAAACACGATCTGTATAAAAAAGTGTCGGCGCACATTGCTCCGAATGCGATTTTTGCTTCCAATACTTCGGGTCTGTCGATCACGGCCTTGGCCGAAGGCTTCGATGCCGAACTCAAGGCGCGCTTTTGCGGCGTACATTTCTTCAATCCACCGCGCTACATGCATTTGGTAGAATTGATCCCGACCGTGGCGACGCGCCCGGAAATCATCGACCAACTCGAAGCCTTCCTGACCACCAGCTTGGGCAAAGGCGTGGTCCGCGCCAAAGATACGCCTAACTTCATCGCCAACCGCGTCGGTATTTTCGGCATGCTGGCGACCATCCATGAAGCCGAAAAATTCGGCTTGAGCGTCGATGTCGTCGATGATTTGACCGGTAAAAAACTCGGCCGCGCCTCCTCCGGTACTTTCCGTACCGCCGATGTGGTCGGCCTCGATACCATGGGCCATGTGATCAAGACCATGCAGGATAATCTGGCCGATGATCCGTTCTTTGCCGTCTACAAAACCCCGGAAGTGCTGGCCAAATTGGTTGCTGCCGGTGCTTTGGGCCAGAAGAGCGGTGCCGGTTTTTACAAAAAAGTCGGCAAGGATATTCAACGACTCGATTTCGCCAGCGCCCAATATGTCAGCGGCGGCGGCAAGGCCGATGATTTGGTCGCGCGCCTGTTGAAAGAAAAAGATCCGGTCAAGAAGATGAAGAGCTTGCGCGAATCGAGCAATGTGCAAGCGCAGTTTTTGTGGGCGATTTTCCGCGATGCCTTCCATTACATCGCCGTGCACAGTGCCAGCATCGCCGACAATGCGCGGGACATCGATTTCGCCATGCGTTGGGGTTTCGGTTGGAATGTCGGCCCGTTCGAAACTTGGCAAGCGTCGGGTTGGTTGCAAGTGGCTAACTGGGTGAAAGAAGATATCGACGCCGGTAAAGCCTTGTGCGATGCCGCTTTGCCAGCCTGGGTGTTTGCCGGTGCCGTGGCCGATAACGCTGGCGTGCACAGCGCGGACGGTTCCTGGTCGGCCGCTGACAGCCGGTTCGTGCCGCGTTCTCGCTTGGCCGTCTATGATCGTCAAGCTTTCCGTGCGCCAGTATTGGGTAGCGGCGCAACGAGCGGTGCCAATGCCGGCGTGACTTTCTTCGAAGATGAGTCGGTGCGGATCTGGCATCAAAACGATGATGTGCTGATTTTATCGATGAAAACCAAGATGCACGTGATTGGCCCCGGCGTGATCGAAGGTATGGAAAAAGCGATTGCCGAAGCGGAGAAAAATTTCAAAGGCTTGGTCATCTGGAGTGCCGATGCTGCCGATGGCGGGGCCTTCTCGGCCGGTGCCGATTTGCAGGCCATGCTGCCCTTGTTTATGTCGGGCGGTGTGAAAGCCATCGAACCGGCGATCGCGCGTTTGCAAAATGCGCATCAAGCGCTGAAGTATGCCAACATTCCGGTGGTGGCAGCGGTATCGGGTCTGGCCCTCGGCGGTGGTTGCGAATTGATGATGCATGCGGCCAAACGCGTGGCATCGATAGAGTCGTATATCGGCTTGGTGGAAGTCGGCGTCGGTTTGGTACCGGGTGGTGGCGGTTTGAAAGAAGCGGCAGTTCGCGCTGCAGCCGATGCCAAAGGCACTGATTTGCTGCAGTTCTTGAAAAATTATTTCACCAATGCGGCCACCGCAGCGGTGTCGAAATCGGCACTCGAAGCGCAGAAGATGGGCTACTTGTCGGCCAATGATGTCATCGTTTTCAATCCTTACGAATTGCTGTACGTTGCCAAAGTAGAGGCGCGTGCCATGTTCGACGCCGGCTATCGTGCACCAATGAAAAAATTGGTACCGGTCACCGGTCGTCATGGCATCGCTACTATCGCTGCGCAATTGATCAATATGCGTGACGGCGGCTTTATCTCTGCGCACGATTTCAAACTCGGTAAAATGATCGCCGAAGTAGTGTGCGGCGGTGATGTTGATAACGGTAGTCTGGTCAGCGAACAATGGTTGCTCGATATGGAGCGCAAAGCCTTTATGGAATTGCTCAATCATCCGAAAACCCAAGAACGCATCATGGGGATGATGCAAACCGGTAAACCAGTACGTAACTGATATTGACCGTGCGTTCTCAGAACGCACCTGCGATTACATTTATCTGCGCTTCCTTGAAGGAAGCGCAAGGAGAGATCTGATGAAACAACTTCAAGACGCTTACATCGTCGCCGCTACCCGCACGCCTATCGGTAAATCCGGTCGCGGCATGTTCCGTAATACCCGTCCGGATGACCTGCTGGTACGTGTGATGCAATCGGCCTTCGCACAAGTGCCGGGACTCGATCCGAAACTGGCCGAAGATGCCATCATCGGCTGTTCCTTCCCCGAAGGCGCGCAAGGCTTGAATCTGGCGCGTATGGGCGTGCTGCTGGCCGGTTTGCCCAACACCATAGGTGGCGTCACCGTCAACCGTTACTGCGCTTCCGGCATTACTGCTGTGGCCATGGCGGCAGACCGTATTCGCGTCGGTCAAGCCGATGTGATGATCGCCGGCGGCGTCGAATCGATGTCCATGGTGCCGATGATGGGGAGTAATCCGTCGATGAACATGGCCATCCTCAACGATGAAAATGTCGGCATGGCTTACGGCATGGGATTGACGGCAGAAAAAGTTGCCCAGCAATGGAAAATTTCGCGCGAAGCGCAGGATGCGTTTGCCTTGCAATCGCATCAGCGTGCCATCGCCGCGCAAAATGCCGGGTTCTTCGATGCGGAAACGACTTCGGTCGACATCATCGACCGTGTGCCGAATTTGCTCACCGGTGAAATCGAACTCAAATTGCGCACCGTCAGCCGCGACGAAGGCGCGCGTCCCGATACGTCGCTTGAAGGCTTGGCCAAACTCAAAGCCGTGTTCGCGGCCAAGGGCAGCGTCACTGCGGGTAACAGCTCGCAAACCTCGGATGGTGCCGGCGTACTGATACTGGTCAGCGAAAAAATTCTCAAGCAATTCAATCTCACACCGCTGGCGCGTTTCGCTGCCTTCGCGGTGCGCGGCGTGCCACCGGAAATCATGGGCATCGGTCCGAAAGAAGCGATCCCGGCAGCATGCCGTGCCGCCGGCATCACGCAGGATCAGATTGACTGGTTTGAATTGAATGAAGCGTTTGCTGCGCAATCACTGGCGGTGGTGCAGGATCTCGGTCTCGATCCGGCCAAGGTCAACCCTATGGGCGGCGCGATCGCGCTCGGTCATCCGCTCGGTGCGACTGGCGCGATACGCTCGGCGACTACGATTCATGCTTTGCATCGTAATAATCTCAAGTATGGGATGGTCACCATGTGTGTCGGTACCGGCATGGGGGCCGCAGGAATTTTTGAACGCATGTAATGTCAATACTGATGGAGCTACTGCGCCCCGCAATCTTCAGTCTGCGATGCTCGCCATACGAGAGTATGGCTGCGCTTCTCGACTGAACCTTGCGGGGCTCGCTACGCTCCCTCAGCATTGACGGACTTTTGTTTTTTATGGGGGCGGAGCGTCGCTGCGCTCGCTCCGTCGGCGTAACTTATAGGAGACGAGATGGAGCTACTGCGCTGCGCTCGCTCGGTCGGTACAACTTATCGGAGACGAAGATGGATATTCTGACACAGACAGAAAACGGCATACTGACGATCAATTTCAATCGTCCTGAAAAGAAAAACGCGATTACTGCGGCGATGTATCAGTCGATGGCCGATGCTTTGCGTGCGGCGGAAACGGATGTGGCGGTGCGGGTGATTTTGATTACCGGTAAGCCGGAAATTTTTACCGCTGGGAATGATCTCGAAGATTTTGTGAAAAATGCCGGCACGTTGGCTGATCCCCATGCTTTGCCACCGGTGTACCAATTCATGCAAGCCTTGAATGATGCGGGTAAACCGGTCATCGCCGCCGTTTCCGGTGCCGCCGTCGGTATCGGTACGACACTGCTCATGCATTGCGATTTGATTTATCTGGCTGATAATGCGCGCCTCTCCATGCCATTCACACAGCTTGGTTTGTGCCCTGAATTTGGGTCCAGTTTGGTGTTTCAACAAATCGTCGGCTATCAGCGCGCTGCTGAAAAACTCATGCTCGGTGAAGCCTTCAACGCCGAAGAAGCATTCCAGATGGGCTTTGTCAATAAAGTTCTGCCCTTGGCGGAATTGCTGCCGTATGCCTTGCAACAGGCAGCAAAATTTGTCGCACTGCCAGCCGCCTCGGTACGCGCCACCAAGCGCTTGATGAAGGGTACGCAACCGGCTGCCATCGCCACCAAGATGGATGAAGAAAACCGCTATTTCGCCGCCATGCTCAATGCGCCGGAAGCGAAAGAAGCTTTCATGGCATTCTTCCAGAAACGCAAGCCTGATTTTACTAAGTTTGATTAAATCCGCGTCTCCCTAGGGAACCAGGAGGGCACCGGAAGGTGCCCTTTGTCTTCAAAGGGAAAATGCCAGGCTACTTTTTTAATTTCGTATCTGTACGACAAGGCTACAGAATTTTTAGTATTCCTCACATCGATCATCTCGATAGTGCGCTTTACAATGCGCCTGTTCTTTTTCGCGCAGCACCTTGATTCTCATGCACACACCGACTCCTTGCCCACATTCTGACTCAGCCAAGCACAACAGCGCGGCGCGGGACTGCCTGCATTGCCAGCGCAGAAATTCCGACCATAAGGCTTGCCGGCCTCGATATAACTATACGGTGGGGGCGGGATCGGTCACCTTGCAGGCGCGTTTCAATCGGCAAAAACTGCACTGGCAGTGGCTCGGTGCGTTAGCGCTGGCGGTGTGTGTAGCGTTTCCCTTGGTGTCGCTGGGGCATATGAAGCAAGCGGCACAACGTGCCGAGCGCGCTGGTTTGCTCGCCGCGGTGAACGTGCAGCCAGCTATTGTCATGTATGCGCCGACGGCCTGCGCGTACTGCCATCAGGCGCGCGAATTTTTTGCAGCGCACGGCTTGCGCTACACCGAACTCGATATCGAAAACAGCGCGCACCACTTTACCGCCTATCGCCATGCCGGTGCCGGCAGCGTGCCGCTGATCCGCATTGGCGAGCGTAGCTTGAACGGTTTCGATGCGCACGGCTTGCGCACGGCATTGCGGCCTTGGCTGAAAATAGACTGAGATAGTCAGGCTGGTTTTAATGCCGCTTGAGCGATGACAGTGTAAGAGCGCATGTCGCTGAATTCGCTGACGTTCCCAGCTAAATCGATGACATTGATATCAAAGTGATAGTCACCGTCGGACAGATCGGATTGCACGGTATACAACCAATTGCCATCGCCTTGCACCTTGAATGAGGCAAATACATTTTCGTTGTGAAAGATGGTCACGAGGTCACCGACTTGGCAGCGTTTACCGGAAAAGCGCGGGCGTCGTTCGACGCTGTAATCGCCATCACCGATGAGCTTGCCAGATTTGTTGAGGATGCTGAAACACGGTCGCTGCGGTGCCGTGGTCTTCACTGTAAATTTGAATGGGGCGCTGTAGACGCGCAGCTTGGCCAAGCAGGTATCGACCCCGAGGATAAGCGTATGCTGACCTTCGCTGAGTTCGAAGTCCGGCGCGTAGAACCAGTTACCGTGCTCATCGACCTTGCTCGTGCCGATCAACTCGCCGTCGAGATAAATATCGATGCGATGGCTTGCCAAGGCAGGCTCAGCTCCGCGCAATTGTGGTTGGGTGGTATTGATGTAGCCGTTGGCGCTGATGGTATCGCCTTTCTCGTTGAGCAACTTGCAGTTCGGCGCGGCGAGGGCGTTGCTTTGCTCGGCCGCCGCTGCTACCGTCACGCGCGCACTAAGGGCGGCTGGCACCGGCGGTTTGGTGAGTGCGCAACGTTTTTGCCTGCTTAGCGCCGGCAAATTGATCAACTGCGACGGCATTGGTGCTGCCGCAGGGCTAGTGTGTTCAGATGTGCTTGGCTTGCTTATGCGTTTCGGTTTCAAAACAGATTGCTCCACTAAATACAAATTGACGCTGCAAAAGTGCATTGCTTCACTGGTCAAAACCAGAGATTGAATACACGCATCATTGTATTGAGCGTAGTGCCGTCCCGCGATGGGACTGGTACGAATATTTACTTGGATATTTAGGATTAGTACTAAACTTTCCAAGTATTTTTTTGGGGTGTAGCTCAGGTGCGCTGATTTCCTACATCACTCCAGGTAAAAAGCGCGTACCGCTGCGTTTGACCAATTCTTGATAGCTGATCGGTGCGCCGGCTTGGGCACCGTCGCGGTTTTCTACCCAATATGCCCAGGCTTTGTGTTGTTCGGCGTCGTACACGAGTTTAAACAGGTAGCGCGGCACCCAGACTTGGCCGGCACCGATGTGTTGCGGGAGTGGATCAAAGACCGGGCCGCTGAGCACATACACATCACCGCGAGCACGCAGCACATACTTGCGTGTGGCTTTTTCTATCGCCGCCCAGGTTTGCCGATTGTTTTGCGGTGCTTGCGGTACCATATTGGCTAAGGAAAAACTTTGTGCCATCGCTTGCGCGTCCGGCATATCACCGGCTGGTGCCATGTGGCCACGATCATAGCCCGAGCCTTGGTAATCGGCCAGTTCGGCGCGCTCGGCTTGCGGCAAGCGGGCGTCGGCATAAAAGTGATCGGTACGCTGATTGTTCTTGGCCGCCAGTACCGAGGCGCGGCTTAATCTTTCTGCCACGTATACGGGCGTATGACTTTTGCCTGAGTGCAGTACGGCGAATGCGGAGAAGCACAGTGCGCGCGTGGACAGGGCGGCTTCGTCGGCGATGACGGGAATTTGTTGTGCAGCAAAAAATTGTCTGCAGTCAGAGAATTGGGCTGCCGCGGCAGCCTGAAGTGCCGACAACAGGGTCAGCAAGAGCAGTATTTTTTTAAACATGGAGGCGCATTTCGATAGAATAATATTCTGCCGGCAATATTTCCGGCCGGCTGTATTTTAACGAGATGTGGCCTTGTCGTGTGGGAGCAAATCTGATGAAACTGAAAATTCCCTTAACGAAACCACGCAATCGCTTAGCCTTGTTGGCGCGTCAGCGTAATGCTGGGATACATGGGGTGCAAGGGCAAACGCACCCGTCGCGCACTGCGCGACGGCTCGATAAGCAGCGATTGTTGCGTACACTTAAGAAAATACCTGACTCGGAAGAGTAGGCGTGACCGTATTCAGTGCTGGCTGGCTTCCAGCGCTTGCCGTCGTAGAGTAGCCAAACTGGCACCGGGCGTGATGAGATTGCCGTCGTAGCGCAGTTCTATCAGCGCCGGCAATTGTTGTTGCTGCGTATGTGCCAACGCGCGCGCCAAAGCCGGCGCGAATTCGGCGGTGCTGTTGACCACTTCACCATGGGCACCATAGGCACGTGCGAGTGCGGCAAAATCGGGATTGTGTAATTCGGTGCCCGATACGCGCGCTGGAAAAGTGCGTTCTTGATGCATGCGTATGGTGCCGAACATATTGTTATTGAAGACGATGATCACGATACCGGCGCGGTATTGCACGGCCGTGGCCAATTCCTGGCCATTCATCATGAATTCGCCATCGCCGGCAAAGCTGATCACGGTGCGTGCCGGATCGATGATCTTCGCAGCCACGGCCGAAGGCACGCTGTAACCCATGGCGCCCGAGGTCGGTGCCAACTGGGTACGGAAGCCACCATAATTAAAGTAACGGTGCGCCCAGGTGGCGTAATTGCCGGCACCGTTGGTGAGGATGGTATCGGCCGGCGTTGCCCGCATCAGGTCTTGCACTACTTGCCACAGATTAAGCGGTGCCTGTTCTTGGGCGAACAAGGCCGGTTCGGTTTGCCAAGCCAGTAATTCAGCCTTGGCTTGCGCTACCGTATGTTGCCATTTTTGCGCTGCCTCGAGCGTATTCATGTTGGCCAAGGCTGCGGCTATTTCACGCATGCCGCTGTTAATCATTAAATCGGCTTGATAAACGCGCCCGAGTTCGAGGGCATCGCTGTGAATATGAATCAGCTTCTGTTGCGCTTGCGGTGCTTGTAGCAGCGTGTAGCCACCCGTGGTCATCTCGCCTAGGCGTGGGCCGATGGCAATGAGCAGGTCGGCATCTTTGATTCGTTGCGCCAGTTTCGGATTGATACCTATGCCAACATCGCCGATGTAATTCGGATGGGCATTGTCGATCAAATCTTGGAAGCGGAAGGCGCAGGCCAAGGGCAAGTGATTGGCGGCGGCGAAGTCGCGGATTTGCTGGCATGCAGTTTCATCCCAGCCACTGCCACCGATCAACAGCAGCGGTCGCTGGGCGACTGCCAGCATATTATGGAATTGCGCCAGTTGCTGTGGTGCTGCGTGGGCTTGTACTGGGTGGTAGCGGCGCATGGTGCTGGCTTGTGCACGTTGGTCGAGCATGTCTTCCGGCAGGGCCAGCACAACCGGGCCGGGGCGGCCGCTGGTGGCGACTTGAAAGGCGCGCGCCAGATATTCTGGGATACGGTCGGCCCGGTCGATTTGTGCCACCCATTTGGCCATTGGGCCATACATGCGACGATAATCGATTTCTTGAAACGCTTCGCGTTCGACGAAGTCATTGCCGACTTGGCCGATGAAGAGTATCAGCGGGGTTGAGTCTTGGTAGGCGGTGTGCACGCCGATGGCGGCATTGGTCGCGCCTGGTCCACGGGTGACGAAGCAGATGCCGGGGCGGCCCGTCATTTTTCCATAGGCATCGGCCATGAAGGCGGCACCGCCTTCTTGGCGATTGATGATGAAGCGTATCGGGCTGTCGTGCAGGGCATCGAGCACCGGCAGGTAACTTTCGCCGGGGACGCCGAAAATGGTGTCGACACCATGTAGTTCGAGTGCATCGACAATCAATTGCCCACCGCTACGTAGCTTTGTCATAATAGAAATTGCTGAAAAGGAAAAACACTAAACTATCAGAAAGCCGACCGAATTTGCAGCGCTTGTATAGATAATCGACGAATTTGTGGTGATTAGGGTAAAATAGCGGCCGAAGCAGGCCAGACAATCGCTGGTTGCCGTGTTCAGGCACGGTGACGGGAGGAAGGTCCGGACTCCATAGAGCAGGGTGACGGCTAACGGCCGTACGTTGAAAGCCAAAGCGCAAGCCTAGGTATAAGACGAGGAATAGGGCCACAGAGACGAGCGTATTTAGTTACGGTGAAACGCGGTAACCTCCACCCGGAGCAATTTCAAATAGGCACGCGTTGAGGCGGCTCGCGGAGCGTGCGGGTAGAAAGCTTGAGCGGCGGAGTAATCCGTCGCCTAGAGGAATGATTGTCATAGCAGAAGGCAGCAATGCACGATGCCGTAACAAAATCCGGCCTATCGGCCTGCTTCAATTTATATTTCTGCCGCGTATCATTCTGATTGCTGGCTCTTCAGCAGACCGTCAGCCCGGCTGCGCCCGGACCAGGCGCGCAGCATGCTTTCTCAAGCTCTACGGGGATGACGATCACTTCACTGCTACGCTCACTGACATGGCTTGTTACCTGCCTTGAGCATCACCGATTTATAGTAACTATTATTGTAATTAATTGTGTGGTCAGCACTAGTAAGTGCTTGGGAGGTAAGTACCGGGGGTAGGGCCTAGGGATGTGCCCGGGGACATGCCGGGCACGCTGGCATAGTAAGAGTTATTGGTGTAAGGGTTGTTGTAAGGGTTGTTGTTGTAAGGATTATTGTTGTTGTAAGGGTGATTGTTGTTGTCGTTATTGGTCGCACATGCAGCCACCGCTGGAGCCTGCCCACCCAATCCTATCTCGCTGATCCAGCTCTCACTCGTCCCCATTATTTTGTACCAACGGTTCGATACTTGATTCTGGCCATTGACATAGCCACCGTAACCGTAACAGAGCAGTCCCACGGCATAGCCAGCTTGCAGCGTACCGAACGAATGGGAATTGACGTTCGGACTCATTCGCACATTCACCGGTACTCGGATGAGGGCTGTAATTCCTGCATTCGTAATGGGCGCAGCCTGGTTGATACCAGGATTAATACCAGGATTAATACCAGGATTTGGGGGACTTTGATTCGATGCGCCGTAATTGATCAGATATCCCGGAGCGCTAACACTTCTGCCATTGTTGATCGCTGTGCCACGATACGCGCTGGCACCGTCATAAAACCGCCAACCTCCTAGCAGGAGACCGTTGACTGGGTACTGGGCGTTATTTTTAATTATTTCCATGTGCACATGCGGGCCCGTTGTAGATCCTCCGCAAGGCAAGCCATTCCCGATTTGGCCTAGATAGGTGCCTTTCTGTATAGGCATGCCATTTGTTAATGATGTCAAATTAACCATGTGATAATACGAGGTGGTAAAGCCATTCTCGTGGACCAGTGTGACGAGTCCGCTGCCGTTGCGTTCGCAACTCTTGTAAATGCGACCTGCACCCGGTGCCAATACTTGGCCCCGACCGTCCAAGGTATAGAAATCGAGCGAATTATAGGGACGTGTTTCGCCACCGCTACCGTGTATGCCCGACCACATCCAGCCGACATTGTCCTGCCATGGCAGCGATAATCCGGTATCGCCGCTACCCATGTTCGATCTTTGATTCGACATGGAAAAAGAAAAATTTTCTTTTTCTTCCTTGCTCACGATGTTGGTGGGGATTTGTTCCAGCAGAGTACGGAAGCTGGCACTGCCGAACAGCCCCAATTGCCATTGACCATTTACTTTTTGCGCGATGAAAATTTGTGCCGCCGGCGTGGCGTGGCTCGTGTTACTGAGCATTTGCGTCACTGAACCCAAGATCCAGGTTTTTTCTGCATTGCTTTTTAGCGCCTCCACCAGTGTATTGCTGTCTGCCACGGCTTGGGCGCTTCTGGCTGAAGCGCCCGGGCGCTTGGCAAAAAACTCACTGCTGGCGAGCTGTTTAAGGGCATCGTCTTGGACTTCCTGCGTGGTCGTTTTGGCTACGTCCATGTTCATGCTTGGCCCTGAAGGCCTTGCTGCCGAGTCGGCAAAGGCATGTGGCGCAGAAAATAAGGCGGCGATGAGGATGGTCAGTGTTGATAATTTCATGGAATTCTTTTCTAAGGTGCTGCGTATAAATTGAGTTACGCAAACAAATAAAACAAACAAAAAATTTTCGAATACATCTACGGTTTCGCAGCAATCAAACAGTCGGATTGTTTCTGTTGATTGAGCGCATGGCGTCATCGATGTCGCGCAATGAAGAGGGTGTTCACCTCAGCCATGCCAGCTCAGCGGATAGCCGATTACGGCATGCGCGGAGTCGTGCGCAATTGGGTGGCTTTGCGACAACGATTCTTCCTGTCGCTTATTCTGAGGATAAAAATAACTTGAAACAATGAGACTGGTACTAGTTTTGCTTAGTAAATAACAGGTACTAATACTAAAAATATTTTGTGAAAAATAGTAATAATGTTATTTATTTGATATTAAGTTGCGCTAAACTTAAACTGTGATTGTGCTCATTGCTATTGAGTACAGGCTAATCATGCTTCTTTTTTGCATGGCAAAAAAACGCTGGCGTGTGCGTTTTCATTTAGCGTAGCCAGCGTGTGAGGGCTGCTCGGTACCTGAGGCAAGGGTGGCCTGGCGGGTTTTTCAGAGGGATAGATTCTGTACTCTGATGTAGCAATATTTTTCCTCAACAAGACCGTGTTTGTTGGGGATGTGCAATTTCGTACTGGTATCGGCCGCAGGCTCGACCATCGCCTCATTGCGCTTGCGACTGCCATCTTCGGTGCAAAACCAAGGTTTTCTTTTAAGCACTAAATTGTTGTCAAAATACTGGTGTTATAATCCCATTCTTCTGGGCAAATGACCACAGCGCAACTGTATGGTCTATTATTGCGTTAATGCCAAACTAAATTAAAGCAAACCGACGCATGGAGACACAAAGCATCAGAAAGCAGCGCGATCTACCCATGCTGGCGTTTGCGCTGTGCATAGGCTTGATCGTGCTGGTGATTGTGGCGCAATGTTGGTGGTCGATTCGGGTCGATCGCAATTTGACCCGATCCGATGCTGAACAGCACAGTTATTTCACTGTCCGCATTTTGGAAGAACATGCCAGTCGCGGTTTTGTGCAAGCTGTGCAAACTATGGACGCGGTGACGGCGCAGCTTGAGCACGGCCATGCTGCCGAAGCGATGAGTCATTCCGGTATCGACGCCATGCTGCGCACCGAGTTGGCACGATCACAATTTCTATTCGCACTCAATTACTTTGATACCGAAGGCCGGCAGCGCGCTTCGAGCCGCGCCTTTACCGAAAACTTTCAGCCAGCGCTGGCACCTATCGCCAGTTTGCGCAGCCAAACGGCGTCACGCGAGCTCGTTGCCGGAGCCGCGCGGCTGTTGCCGGCATCTGAGCTATGGATATTGCCGATTGCACGCAATGTCTATGATGCGCGCGGACAGTGGCTGGGAATCTTGGAGGCGGAGGTCAAACTCAGTTATTTTCAAGAATTTTATGAAATGGTGGCGCGCGGCAGTGCCGCGGCGGTTTCTTTACACGACAGACAGGGCGATATTTTGGCGCGTGCGCCGTTTGATCCGGCCTTTCTTGCGCGTCCGCTGGTTACGCTCGATTTACTCGCTGCCATCACCGGCACGGCCAATGAAGGTGTGCTCGAAAGCGGCTCACTGCTCGATGGCAGTGGCAATTTTCAATATACCTACCGAAAAATCAGTGGTACGCCGCTGACCTTGGTGTACGCCAAAAGTATTCCTATTATATTAAGTGATTGGCAAGAGCGCGCGCAGCAGAAAAGATGGATCACCGTCTTGACCGTGCTGTTCATTCTGGCGCTGGCGTGGATATTGTCATGGCAAGTCAAGCGACTGCAAATTTCCAAGGCGAAATTTGATGCCAGCGAAGACCGTTACCGCCTCTTGTTTACCGGTGCACTTGACGCAATTTTTTTGATCGGCCGTGATTATCACTATGTCGACTGTAATCTGGCGGCGGTGCGGATGTATGGGATGAGCAGAGAATCAGACATCATCGGCCGGCGCGTAGGCAGTTTTTCATCGCACATTCAAGTGGTGCCGGGCTTGGTGAGTTCGGATAGAAACCACATGCTCATAGAGTTGATCGATCTGGCTTTCGCCGGTGAGCCGCAATGTTTTGAGTGGCGCTTGGAAAAAGATGGTCGGCCGTTTTTCATAGAAATTTCGCTCAGCCCGGTCGAACTCAATGGCGACTTATTGTTGTTTTGCCTCGAGCGCGATATCAATGCGCGTAAATACACCGATCGCTTGCTGGAAGGGCAGAATCGTTTGCTGCAGTTGATTGGTGGAAATGAAGATCCTATCTACATCCTCAATGCCGTGAGCGATTTTGTCGAAGACTTGCGGCCGTCTTGGTGTGTCGGGATACAATTATTAGCTGATGATCAACGTACCTTCGTGCAAGGCACGGGTCACCGCTTCCCGCCTTCTTTGTTGGCACAATTTAACGGCTTGCCGGTCACGCATGGCAGTGGGATTTGGAGCGAGGCGGTATTGGTTGCGTGTCCGGTCAAAATCGACCAGTTGCAGCAAGCGCCTTGCATGCAGTTTGTTAACGGTTTGGAGCAGTTGGCACATTTCCCTGCCGGTGTGGCCTGGCCTTTGATGGATAAACATGGCCAAGTCTTGGGCAGTTTCACGGTTTTGCAACCCGACACCGCTGAGCTCAATGATGAGGATATGAGCTTGGTCGGGATAATGATAGAGATTGCCAGCATTGCCATCGAGGGGCGGCGCTCGGAAAAGAAAATTCTGCAATTGGCACATTATGACGAACTGACTGGCTTGCCAAATCGGTTTTTATACCATCAACATCTGGCCAAGGCCTTGTCCTTGGCCGAGCGCAAGCGCAGTCGTCTGGCGGTATTGTTTCTTGATCTTGATCGTTTTAAGAATATCAACGATACCTTTGGTCATGATGAAGGCGACAAGGTGCTCGCCAGCGTGGCACAGCGCTTCCGCCGCACTTTGCGCGAATCGGACATCATCGCGCGGGTTGGCGGTGATGAATTCATCTTGTTGATTGATCAATTCAATGAGCCGCGTGATCTCGGCGACATCGCCGATAAATTGCTGTTCGAAGCGGCGCAACCGTTTGAAATTTACGGGCAAGAGTGCCAGCTCAGTGCCAGTATCGGTATTGCCACGTTTCCGAATGACGGTCGCGATGCTCAGACCTTGCTTAAGAATGCGGATATCGCGATGTACCGCGCGAAAAATAAGGGCAAGGACAATTATCAGTTCTATGCTTCGGAAATGAATACGCATACCGTCGAGCGCTTGGCGTTCGAGGCGCGTCTGCGTAAAGCCTTGGAGCGGCGCGAATTCCTTGTTTATTACCAACCCAAGGTGGATGTGGCCAGCGGTTTGATCGTTGGAGCCGAAGCGCTGGTGCGTTGGAATCACCCTGAGCGTGGCATTTTGTATCCGAATGATTTCATCATGCTGGCCGAAGAAGCCGGCCTGATTGCACGTTTGGGCATGCTGGTGCTCGATATCGCCTGTCGCGATGTCTTGAGTTTTCGGCAACTTGATAAGCGTTTCGGCCGGATTGCCATCAACTTATCCGGTTCGCAGTTCAATGACATACAGTTACTCGAAGAAATTCAAGGCGTGGTCGATTTTTGGCGCGTGCCGGCCAATGCCATAGAATTTGAAATTACCGAAAGCATGGTCATGCATAATCGCGAACAGGCGATCGTGCTCATGGATGGCTTCAAGGCGGCCGGTTTCACCTTATCCATCGATGATTTTGGCACTGGGTATTCTTCCTTGGCGTATCTGAAACGCTTTCCGGTCGACAGCGTCAAAGTGGATCGCTCGTTCATCAAAGATATTCCGCACGACCCGAATGACACGGCCATCGTGCTGGCGATTGTGGCGATGGCCCACACCTTGGGCTTGAAAGTCATTGCCGAAGGGGTTGATGATATTGCTCAATTGGAAACTTTGCAGAAATTTAACTGCGATGAATACCAAGGCTTTTATTTTAGCAAAGCCATTCCTGCCAAAGAATTTCAACAATTGCTGATCGCTCAGACCATCGCGGTCGGGTGAGTCTTTCGGCCGCCTGCCATGCTTCCTTATGGAAAGCTTCGGCTGTTGCCTTGCTTCCGCTAGCTTGCGCGCACTTAAATACATCTTGCTACTGATATGAGCACGGTTGCACGATGTTGCATATTTTTTTTGCGCCCACTATGCCCACTTTACATGCATTAATCTGATAAGCCACATTCACAGAGTTTCGTAAGTCGTTCATTTATTGGACTATTTTACAAGCTTCGATTTTGAACAGTTGCGCTAAGTCATTGACTTCATTAAAGAAATTCTTTTTTTGCTGGTAATTTAACTTGACCATGCGCAAGTGATCCTCTAAAGTGGGAAACAGTGTGAAAAAGTGTAATTTTGTGGGATGAAACGCTGATTTTAGTTTATTGTCACCACTGTCTTCATTTCCATTCAATCCAAGTTAAAGGTACAAGCGTGTTTCAGGGTCCATCCGCACTCAATCTCGATGCGAAAGGCAGGATGTCTGTTCCTGCCCGTCATCGTGATGCCCTGAGCGAACAGTTCCAGGGCCGGCTCACTGTCACCAGACATCCGGATGGTTGCCTGTTGCTGTTTCCGCGCCCGACTTGGGAATCCCATCGTGAGCAGATCGCCGCTTGGCCGATTCAAGCGCGCGACTGGAAACGTATTTTTCTAGGCAATGCCTTTGATGTAGAGCTCGACAGCGCGGGCCGCATTTTGCTTGCTCCAGAATTGCGTGCCGCCGCCGGGATTGCGCGCGACATTATGCTTTTAGGCATGGGCAGCCATTTCGAAATCTGGGACATCGCCCGCTTGGCAGAGAACGAAGCCAATGCCAAGGCCGCCGGTGCCCCCGATGTGTTAAACAATTTTTCTTTCTGATCGCGAGTAATGACTAACCCAGTAGCGACAGAATATACGCACACCACCGTGCTCTTGCACGAAGCCGTCGATGCGCTCGGTATTGCCGGTGTGCGCGCCGATGGCGTGTATATCGATGGCACGTTCGGCCGCGGCGGCCATAGCCGCCTGATTTTGCAGCAACTCGGCCCCAAGGGGCGTTTGATTGCGTTTGACAAGGATACCCAAGCCATCGCCAGTGCCCGTGAGATCAGCGATCCACGGTTTCATATCGTGCATGATAGTTTTGCCACGATTACGGCAGCGCTCGAAGAACTCGGCGTAACTCAGGTGGATGGGGTTTTAATGGATTTAGGTATTTCTTCGCCTCAAGTCGATGACGCCGCCCGCGGTTTCAGTTTTCGCGGCGATGGTCCGCTCGACATGCGTATGGACACCACGCGCGGCATCTCGGCAGCCGAATGGTTGGCACACGAGGAGGAAGAAAAAATTAAGGAGGTTATCAAGAATTATGGGGAAGAACGGTTTGCTTTTCAGATTGCAAAGGCGATTGTTGCTCGCAGGGCGACGGATGCCATCATTGGAACCCGACAGCTTGCAGAACTCATCGCACACGCCGTCAAAACTCGCGAGAAGGGCAAGGACCCGGCAACGCGTACCTTTCAAGCTATACGGATTTTCGTCAATAAAGAGTTGGAAGATCTCGAAGTAGGTCTGGCGGGAGCGTATGCGGCCTTATCTGCGCATGGCCGCATGTCGGTGATCAGCTTTCATTCGCTCGAAGACCGTATCGTCAAACAGTTTTTTGCTTCCAAGGTGAAGCTTGAGCAGCCCGATCGACGTCTGCCTATCCGTCATGCCGATTTGCCGCAGCCGGAGATGCGTCTGATTAATCGGGTCAAACCCTCAGAGCAGGAAGTGGCAGGCAATCCGCGTGCTCGTTCCGCGATTTTGCGTGTGGCCGAGCGTCTGCCCGAGGGATGACATGACTAACCGCATCAATATCTTTCTCGCGATATGTTTGATTGCCTGTGCTTTGTCTTTGATAAACGCACAGTATCAGGCACGTCGCCTGTTTATCGAACTCGAACGCGAGCAAAGTTTGAGCAAACAATATGAATTGCAGTGGACGCAATTACGGCTCGATCAATCGACTTACGGCAAGCATGCGCGTATCGAAGAAACTGCCAGTAAACACTTGAATATGGTGGTGGTCAGTCCCGACCGCACTCAATACCTTAAAGCGGTGGAGTTGAAATGAGTCGCACCACCAAGGGTTCCCGCAATGCTGCCTCACGTGGTGTGGCGTTTTCCAGCAGTCCGGTGCTGGATGTGAAATTGCCAAGCTGGCGTTCGCGCTTGGTACTGTTTTTATTATTCGGTGCCTTTTTGGCGCTGATCGCACGCGCACTGTATTTGCAGGGCATTACCACCGAATTCTTACAAAAGCAGGGTGCCAGTCGCTACGCGCGCACACTGGAATTGCCGGCTACGCGCGGCAAAATTACCGATCGCAATGGCGAGGTGTTGGCTTCCTCGGTGCCGGTGAAAGCGATCTGGGCGATTCCCGACGATGTGCTCGATGCGCCCAAAGAAAAGCTGCAACAATTGGCCGTTTTGTTGTCGATGACTGAAGCCGAATTGCGCAAAAAATTGGATTCTGATCGTCAATTCGTTTACTTGAAACGCCAGGTTGAGCCGGAAATTTCCGATAAAATTCAGGCGCTCGGCATCGTCGGCATCGATACGCGCAAGGAATACAAGCGCTTTTATCCCGAAGGGGAAATCATGGCCCATGTGGTCGGATTTACCAATGTCGAAGATGTCGGCCAAGAAGGTATAGAGCTGGCTTCGGAAAAAGATTTGGCCGGTAAAACTGGCAGTCGGCGCGTGATCAAAGACCGGCTCGGGCGCATCGTCGAAGATATTCGGGCCGTGAAAGAGCCGCATGACGGCCATGATCTGGATCTGTCGATCGACAGCAAAATACAATATATCGCGTTTACCCACCTCAAAGATGCAGTGGAAAAACACAAAGCCAAGGCCGGTGCTGCCGTGGTGCTCGATGTGCAGACCGGTGAAGTGCTGGCGCTGGTGAACTTGCCGGCATATAACCCGAATGACCGCTCGGTGCTGACCGGCGCACAATTACGCAACCGCGTGCTGACCGATACCTTTGAGCCGGGCTCGACGATGAAGCCGTTTACGGTCGCACTCGCACTTGAAACCGGGCGCGTCACGCCGGAGACGGTGTTTCAAACTGCGCCAGGGTATATGTCGATCGGTCCGGCCGTGATTCATGATGCGCACAAGATGGCGGCATTGACTGTGGCCCAAGTAATACAGAAGTCATCGAACATCGGCACCGTGAAAATTGCCATGCAAATGCCGCCGCAAGAAATGTGGGAAATGTTTACCAATGTCGGCTTCGGTCAGCAGCCGAAATTCGGTTTCCCCGGTGCTGTCGCCGGGCGTTTACGAAATTATAAAAACTGGCGTCCCATCGAGCAAGCCACCATGAGTTATGGCCACGGTATTTCGGTATCGCTGTTGCAAATTGCCCGCGCGTATATGATTTTTGCCCGTAACGGTGACATCATTCCGCTGACTTTTCGCAAAGCCCACGAAGCGCCGAAAGGTCAGCGCGTGATTTCCGAAAAAACCGCACTGCAATTGCGCAGCATGATGGAGTCCGTCACGGAGCCAGGCGGCACGGCCACGCAAGCGCGGGTGGCCGGCTATCGTGTCGCCGGTAAAACCGGTACCGCACACAAGATTGAAGGCGGCCGCTATGTGAATAAATATATCGGTGACTTTGTCGGCTTTGCCCCGGTTTCTCACCCACGCGTGATTGTCGCGGTGATGATTGATGAGCCTAGCGCCGGTGGTTATTACGGCGGTATCGTCGCCGCCCCGGTGTTTGCCGCCATTACCGCCAATGTACTGCGTTCGATGAACGTCGCCCCCGATTCCTCCGTCACCAGCATCATTCCTGACAACAGTGTCCAGGAGAGTATGTGATGAACCGAGCAAACCCAATTCGCCATATCGCCGAGCGCGCAAGCGCCGCCCTGGCAGCAGGAACACCAAGCATGGATGCAATTATCAATTGGCTCAGGGAGCGTGCTCCGGCCGCACAACTGAGCGCCAATTCTCGCCAGATCGCTCGCGGCGATGTGTTTTTCGCACTGCGCACGCCGCACGGCGATGGTCGCGCTTACATTGAGGCGGCCATCATCGCTGGTGCTGCTGCCGTGGTGTATGAAGCCGAAGATTTCGAGTGGGATGGTCGCCTCACGCTGCCGCATTTAGCGGTGTCGGGTTTGCTGGCGCAAGCCGGCACCATCGCCAGCACTTGGTACGCTGCGCCCGCTGCGCCGCTGTACAGCGTCGCGGTGACCGGTACCAATGGTAAAACCTCATGCACGCAATGGTTGGCGAAAGCCTTGTCGCTGGCGAAATGCGACAGCGCCGTCATCGGTACGCTCGGTCATGGGCTGTATAAAAACGGCTTGGCCGGCAGTTTTACTGAAACCGGTTACACCACCCCGGACGCGATCAGCTTGCAACGCAGCTTGGTCAGTTTGCGCGCACAAGGTGCAGAAGCGCTGGCGATCGAGGCTTCTTCCATCGGTTTGGCCGAAGCGCGCTTGGCCGGCTTACATATCGATGTCGCCGTCTTCACCAATCTGACTCGCGATCATCTCGATTATCACGGCGATATGGTCGCGTATGGCGCGGCCAAACGACAGTTGTTCGATGCACCTGAGCTGGCAGCGGCCGTGCTCAATCTCGACGATCCCTTCGGCGCTGGCTTGGTGCCGTATCTGCAGGCGCGTAATCCGCAACTGCGCTTGCTTGGTTATCGAATCGAAGGCGCGGCGACGCTGCCGGCTGAAAGCCACATCAGCTTGCTGCGCGCCAGTCACCTCAAGGCCAGTCATGGCGGTACCAGTTTTCATCTGGATTCTCCATTTGGCACTGGCTTGGTGAAAACCCAGTTGATCGGGCGCTTCAATGTCAGCAATATTCTGGCCGTGTTGGCGGTCTTGCTGGACAAAGGTGTCAGCTTTAGCAAAGCCTTGGCGATCGTAGAAAAATTACCGCCCGTCGCCGGGCGCATGCAATTGCTCGGCACTGCTGGCCATGTGATGGTTGTCATCGATTACGCCCATACCCCCGATGCGCTGGAAAAAACTTTGCTGGCTTTGCAGTCGGTGGCGCAGGAACGTGGTGGACAATTGTGGTGTGTGTTTGGCTGTGGTGGCGACCGCGATCCCGGCAAGCGCCCGCAAATGGGTAAGGTGGCACAACTGGCAGCGCAGGTGGTGCTGACCAATGATAATCCGCGCAGCGAAGCACCGAGCAGCATCATCGCCGAGATCGTCGCCGGCATGGACCTGAAAGCGCACATCGTCGAAGACCGTGCGAACGCGATTTTGTATGCTATCAAACATGCGGGTGACCATGATGTGGTGCTGTTGGCCGGCAAAGGGCATGAAACGTATCAGGAAATCGCTGGCAAGAAGTCGCCGTTTTCGGATGAAGAACATGCCGCGTTGGCGCTGGCGACCATCGCCACCAATGGCAATATGAAGCGGGGCAACTGATGGAATGTACGCTACAAGCATTACTCGCAGCGCTGAGCCAAGGTGAACTCCGCGGTACTGACACGCCGCTGCACGGCGTCAGCACCGACAGTCGCCGTATCGCGGCCGGCAATTTGTTCGTGGCTTTACGAGGCGAACACTTCGATGCCCATGATTTTCTGCCGCAAGCTGCCGCCACCGGTGCCGCTGCGGTGGTGGCCGAGGCGCTGCCGGATGGCTTTGGCTTGCCGGCTTTACTGGTTCCCGATACCAAGCAAGCGCTGCTGGAAATCGGTCACTATTGGCGCAGTCGCTTCGATTTGCCGTTGATAGGCGTTACCGGCAGCAATGGTAAAACCACCGTCAAAGAAATGTTGGCTGCGATACTCACTGCAGCGTGCGGGTCTGAGCATTATTTGGCCACGCGCGGCAACCTCAATAATGAAATCGGCGTGCCCATGACTTTGCTGGACTTGCAGAGTCGGCATCAGGCAGCGGTGATCGAGATGGGTATGAATCATCCCGGTGAAATCGCCGTGTTGGCCGACTGTGCCAAGCCGACCGTGGTGCTGGTCAATAATGCCCAGCGCGAACACCAGGAATTTATGCAAAGCGTGCGCGCCGTGGCTGAAGAAAACGGTGCCGCTATCCGCGCCTTGCCTTTGCACGGCGTCGCCGTGTTCCCGCACGATGATGAATTCAGTGCACTGTGGCGTGCTTATGCCAACGAAGGCGGGCAACGCCGAGTGCTCAGTTTCGGTCTTACGCCTGGTGCCGATGTACATGCTACCTATGTTGAGCAGGGTTTTGGCAGCACGCTGGAATTATTTATCGACGGCAGCGCGCAGCAAGTGCAATTACAGGCCGCTGGCGAGCACAATGTTTTGAATGCCTTGGCCGCCGCCGCCTGCGCGCAGGCGATCGGTATCGCTGCCGCGCTGATCGTCAGCGGTTTGGAAAATTTTCGTCCGGTACAGGGACGCTTGCAGCGCCATAGCGCCGCCGGTGGTGCCACCGTGATCGACGACACGTATAACGCTAATCCCGATTCTGTTCGTGCCGCCATCGATGTGCTGGCACAGCTGGGTGGCGACACGATACTGGTACTGGGTGATATGGGTGAAGTCGGCCAGCAAGGCGCATTATTCCATGCCGAAATCGGTGATTATGCGCGCGCACGCGGTGTCGGCACGCTGTTTTTATTCGGTGAATTAGTCAGCCACAGCGTCTCTTCATTCGGTGCCGGCGCACAGCATTTTTCCGACTTGAGCAGCTTATTGGCCGCGCTCGACGCGCGACTCACCGAGCACAGTACGGTATTGGTCAAGGGCTCGCGTTTCATGCGCATGGAACGCGTGGTGGCGCATTTGCTGGCAGTAAAAGACTCACAACAAAAAATTACAGGGATGCACTAGCATGTTGCTTTGGTTAGCCGAATATTTCAAACAGGATCTGGGACTCTTGCGCGTCTTTGGTTTCATCACGTTCCGCGCAGTGTTTGCCACCATGACGGCCTTATCGATAGGCTTGTTTGCCGGCCCGGCGGTGATTCGCATGCTGACTCGTTTGAAAGTCGGGCAGGCGGTACGCGCTTATGGAATGGAAACGCATCTGGTGAAATCGGGTACGCCGACCATGGGTGGCGTGCTGGTTTTGATTTCCATCGCCATCTCGACTTTGCTGTGGGCGGACCTCAGCAACCGTTTCATCTGGGTGGTGATGATCGTCACCTTCGGTTATGGTGCCGTCGGCTGGGCCGATGATTACCGCAAGGTAGTGCATAAAGATCCGGAAGGCATGCGTTCGCGCGAAAAATATTTTTGGCAATCCTTGATCGGTTTGGCCGCTGCGTTTTATCTGGCGTTTTCGGTGTCGGCACCGAGCAGTTCCAAGATCTTGGAATTGCTGTTTGCCTGGGTACAGTCGGGCTTCAGCATGGATTTGCCACCGAAAGCAGATTTGATCGTACCATTTTTCAAAACTATCAGCTATCCGCTCGGCGTGTGGGGTTTCATTGCCCTGACTTACTGCGTCATCGTCGGCACCAGTAATGCCGTCAATTTTACTGACGGTCTCGATGGTTTGGCGATCATGCCCATCATCATGGTCGGTGCCGCGCTCGGTCTGTTTGCTTATTTATCCGGTCACGTCGGCTATTCCAAGTATTTACTCATTCCGCATATACCGGGGGCCGGCGAATTACTGATTTTTTGCGGTGCGATTGTCGGTGCCGGGCTGGCCTTCCTTTGGTTCAATGCCCATCCGGCCCAAGTTTTCATGGGCGACGTCGGGGCGCTGGCTTTGGGCGGGGCGCTCGGTACGGTGGCAGTGATCGTGCGTCAGGAAATCGTATTGTTCATCATGGGTGGCATCTTCGTGGCTGAAACCGTGTCGATTATTTTGCAGGTCGGGTATTTCAAACTGACGAAAAAGCGCTTCGGCGTCGGCCGGCGTTTGTTTCTGATGGCACCCTTGCATCATCATTTTGAAAAAAAAGGATGGAAAGAAACCCAGGTAGTGGTGCGCTTCTGGATTATCACCATGCTGTTGGTCTTGGTCGGTTTGTCTTCGCTGAAGTTACGCTGATTTACGTTAACACTGCTGTTGGTTTCACTGTCGTTGGAAAATGTGCGTATGAATTTGTCTGGAAAACAGGTCTTGGTGCTCGGTCTCGGTGAGTCCGGTTTGGCGATGGCGCAGTGGTTGGCGCGCGCCGGTGCCGTGCTGCGCGTGGCCGATACGCGCAGCGCACCGCCGTCTCTGGCCGCTTTGCAGGAACACTGTCCAGCGGCACAATTCATTGCCGGCGCATTCGAAGCTGAGCTGCTCACGGATATCGATGTCGTGCTGGTCAGCCCGGGCCTGGCACCACAAAAAGAATTGGCGTTGATCGTGCCGGCCGCAGCGGCGCTGGCCATTCCTGTGTGGGGTGAGATGGAATTATTTGCGCTGGCCTTGGCCGAATTGCGCGAACAGCGCGGCTACGCACCGAAAGTGATTGCCATTACCGGTACCAACGGTAAAACCACCGTGACCAGTATGGTTGGTTTGCTGTGCCAGCGTGCCGGCTTGTCGACGCGTGTGGCTGGTAATATCAGTCCAGCCGTGCTGGATGTTTTACGCTTGAGTCTGGAGCAAGAAGATTTACCGCAGGTGTGGGTGTTGGAATTGTCGAGTTTTCAATTACATACTTGTTTCAGCTTGGCCGCCGATGCCGCGGTGGTGCTTAATATCAGTCAGGATCATCTGGACTGGCATGGCAGTATGGCCGCCTATTGCGCCGACAAAGCGCGTATTTTCGGCCCACAAACGGTACAGGTGCTCAATCGTGACGAAGCGCTGGTGATGGCGATGGCCAAACCCACGGGCAGCGTGGTGACATTCGGCACCGATGTGCCCGATCTGGTCGACGATCTTGGTTTACAACATGAGAGCGGCATGGCTTGGCTGGTCAGTGCCGTAGCGGCCGAAGATGCCCCGGCCAGCGGCCGCCGGCGTAAGAAAGACGCGCCGGTCGACTTGGTAGCGGTGCTGATCAATCGCCTCATGCCCAGCGAAGCCTTACAAATTCGGGGTGCGCACAATGCCGCCAACGCCTTGGCGGCACTGGCTTTGTGTCGCGCCATCGGTTTGCCCTTGGCACCCTTGCTGCATGGTTTGCGCGAATACAAAGGCGAACCGCACCGGGTAGAACTGATCCATACGATTATCGGTGTTGACTACATTGACGACAGTAAAGGCACTAATGTCGGCGCCACCGTGGCTGCCCTGCGTGGCTTGGGTCAGAGTTCGGGCAGTAACGAAAAAACTATTCTCCTCATCGCCGGTGGTGTCGGCAAGGGGCAGGACTTCACGCCGCTGGCCGATGTCGTGGCGCGTTATGCCAAAGCAGTGTTCTTAATCGGTCAAGACCGCGCCGCCTTGCATGCTGTGCTCAGCGGCGGCGTCGCCCAAGCGGTGCCGCTGCACGATTGCCTCAGTTTGGAACAGGCGGTAGCGGCGGCGGCGGCGCAAGCCCAGAGTGGCGACACCGTGTTGTTGTCGCCAGCTTGTGCCAGTTTTGATATGTTTCGTAATTACGCCCATCGTGCCGAGGTGTTTGCCGAAGCGGTACGCGAACAAGCTTTAGCCAGCGGGGAGATTTGCTGATGCGTCAGATGCTGCTACCGCTGCGTAAATGGTCACCGTTTTCTGCCCCCGGGCCGGAGACGCAGTTGGTCCATCGTTCGAAAATGATGAGTTATGACCAGCCCCTGATTTGGGTCACCATGATCCTGATGTTGATGGGCGTGGTGATGGTGTATTCGGCCTCGATTTCACTGCCCGATTCGCCCAAGTATGCGAATTACAAAAACACCCATTTTTTGACGCGCCAAGCGCTGTTCGTGCTGGTTTCGGTGATCACTGCCGCCTTGGTGTTTCGGGTGCCGGTCGCGACTTGGCAAAAAGCGGCGCCTTACTTGTTTGTGTTTGTCCTGCTCTTGCTGGTGGCGGTGCTGATTCCCGGTCTGGGCAAGGGCGTCAATGGGGCGAAACGTTGGTTATCGTTCAAGGTATTTAATTTGCAACCGTCCGAATTCATGAAATTGTTCATGGTCTTGTACGCCGCCGATTACACGGTGCGCAAACAGGAATACATGCACAAACTGACCAAGGGTTTTTTCCCCATGATGGCGGCCGTCGCTGTGGTCGGTTTGCTGTTGCTGTTGGAACCGGATTTGGGTGCCTTCGGCGTGATCGTTTGCATCGCCATGGGTATTCTGTTTTTAGGCGGGATTAACGGCGTTTGGTTCGGCGGTATCGCTGCCACCTTGGTCGGCATTTTTACCATGGTGATCGTGCTTTCGCCCTGGCGGCGCGAACGGATTTTCGCTTACCTTAACCCTTGGCAGGAAGATAATGCGCTCGGCAAGGCTTACCAGTTGTCGCATTCGCTGATCGCCTTCGGTCGCGGTGAATTGTTCGGCGTCGGACTCGGTGCGAGTGTGGAAAAATTACATTATCTGCCAGAAGCACATACCGATTTTCTACTCGCCGTGATCGGTGAGGAGCTCGGCTTTGTCGGTGTGATGGTGGTGATTTTATTATTTTACTGGATACTCAAACGTGCTTTTGAAATTGGTCGTCAAGCGATCGCGCTCGATCAAACTTTTGCCGGCCTCACTGCCAAAGGCATAGGCATCTGGATCGGTGTACAGGCTTTCATTAATATGGGCGTCAATCTCGGTTTGTTGCCGACCAAAGGTTTGACCTTGCCGTTGATGAGTTACGGTGGTTCGGGTGTGATGATTAATTGTATAGGATTGGCGATTTTGCTCAGAGTCGATTATGAAAACCGTGTGTTGATGCGTGGAGGCCGAGCATGAGCCCGCTGCGACACAAAAAATTATTGATCATGGCAGCCGGTACCGGCGGCCATATTTTCCCCGGCTTGGCGATTGCCGATCTGATGCGCGCGCGCGGCTGGGAAGTCAGTTGGCTCGGCACGCGCACTGGCATGGAAGCGCAGATTGTGCCAGCCCACGGCATAGTACTCGATAGTTTGAGCTTCAGCGGTTTGCGTGGTAAGGGTTGGCAGCACACAGTGAGCGGTGCCGTCAAGCTGGTCGGCAGTTTCTTCACTTGTGTGCGCATCATGCTGAAACGCCGCCCGGATGTGGTACTCGGCATGGGCGGTTATGTCACGGTGCCGGGTGGCTTGGTCGCCAGTTTGTGCGGCAAACCCTTGGTGCTGATGAATGCCGATGCGGTGTTACTGTTATCGAATCGGGCCTTGCGACCGTTTGCCAGCAAATTGCTGTTTGGTTTGCCAACGGCCGTCAAGGATGCCAAAGCCTTGGTCAGTGGGAATCCGATCCGTAGCGAGATTTGTCAATTGCCGCCACCGCAGCAGCGTTACGCCGAGCGTAGCGGGCCCTTGCGCATCTTGGTGGTCGGTGGCAGTTTGGGTGCCAAAGTACTCAACGATATGCTGCCGCAAGCCTTGGCGTTGCTGGCACCGGAACAGCGTCCGCAGGTCACGCATCAATCGGGTAAGCAGCATATCGCCGCCTTGCGCGACAATTATGCGCGTGCCGGTGTGACGGCCAATGTGGTCGACTTCATCGATGATATGGCACAGTGTTATGGCGCTGCCGATCTGGTGGTGTGCCGCGCCGGTGCGATCACGGTGTCGGAGTTGACGGCCGCTGGGGTAGCCAGTATTTTGGTGCCGTTCATGGCCTCGAGTACCTCACATCAAAAACAAAACGCTGCTTGGATGGCACAGCATCAGGCCGCGCTCTGCCTGCCGCAGTCCGAGCTCACGCCGGCCGTGTTGGCCGCGCGCCTTACTGCGCTCAGCCGCGCCGACTGTCTGCAGTTGGCGCAAGCGGCGCATGCACTCGGTGAGCGGGCGGCGAGTGAGAACATTGCGAAAATTCTGGAATCCTTAGTATGAAACATAAAGTTAAACACATTCATTTTGTCGGTATCGGTGGCTCGGGCATGAGCGGGATTGCCGAAGTCTTGCTCAATCTCGGCTATACCATTTCCGGTTCCGACCTCAGCAGCAATGCCGCTTCGCAGCGCCTGGCCAGTCTCGGTGCCAAGGTCAGTATCGGTCATGCGGCCGAACAGATCATCGGTGCCGATGCAGTAGTGACCTCGACGGCCGTGAAAGACGATAACCCGGAAGTTGTGGCAGCACGTGCGCGCCATATTCCGATTGTCCCGCGCGCCTTGATGTTGGCTGAATTAATGCGACTGAAACGTGGTATCGCCATCGCCGGCACCCATGGCAAGACCACCACCACCAGCTTGGTTGCGAGTATTTTGGCCGAGGGCGGTTTCGATCCCACCTTTGTCATCGGTGGCCGCCTCAACAGCGCCGGTGCCAATGCCAAGCTTGGTAGCGGCGATTTTATCGTCGCCGAAGCAGATGAGTCAGATGCCTCGTTTCTCAACCTGTTGCCGGTGATTGAAGTCATTACCAATATCGATGCCGATCACATGGAAACCTATGGGCATGATTTTTCGCGGCTCAAGCAAGCCTTCGTCGAATTCACCCAACGTTTGCCATTTTATGGTGTCGCCGTGCTCTGTCTCGATGATGCTAATGTACGTGAAATCATGCCCTTGATTTCCAAAACCATCGTCACTTACGGCTTTCATCCCGAGGCCGAAGTGCGTGCCGTCGATGCCCGCGCGGCCGATGGGAAGATGCATTTCACCGTGGTGCATGAGGGTTATCCCGATATGCAAATCAGCCTCAATCAACCGGGCATGCACAATGTGCAGAATGCCTGTGCAGCCATTGCCATTGCCCGTGAAATCGGCGTTGCCGACAGCGCGACCCAGAAGGCTTTGTCAGAATTCAATGGGGTCGGACGGCGCTTCACCCGTTACGGCGAGATTGCCTGTGCCGACGGCAGTGGCAGTTTTGCTTTGGTCGATGATTATGGCCATCACCCGGTGGAAATGGCGGCCACGCTGGCGGCAGCGCGTGGTGCCTATCCGGGACGGCGGTTGGTGCTGGCGTTTCAGCCGCATCGCTATACCCGCACACGCGATTTGTTTGAAGACTTTGTCAAGGTGATGGCCAGTGCCGATGCCGTCGTATTGGCGGAAGTGTATGCCGCCGGTGAAGCGCCATTGGTAGCGGCCGATGGCCGTGCACTCACGCGTGCCGTGCGCGTCGGTGGCAAAGTGGAACCGCTGTTTGTCGAGCACATCGCCGATATGCCGGACACCTTGCTGCATATGTTAAAAGGTGGTGACGTCCTCATCGTCATGGGGGCGGGTTCCATCAGTACGGTGCCGGCCAGATTGACGCAGGCGAAGTAAGCTCTTTGCTTGGCAACAGAGTAGAGTTAATTTATTGAATACGCGAAGATCATGACAGAATTGAATAATAAAGCATTAGGTAAAGTTGGCGTCTTGTTCGGCGGGCGTTCGGCCGAACACGATATCTCCATCCTGTCCGGCCAAGGGGTGTTGGCGGCCTTGCAGAGCAAAGGAGTCGATGCCCATGCTTTCGATCCTGCCGAGCGCAGCATCGCCGAACTGGCGGCAGAAAAATTCGACCGCGTCTTCATTGCACTGCATGGCCGCTATGGCGAAGATGGCAGCTTGCAGGGTGTGTTGGAACAATTGAATCTGCCGTATACCGGGAGTGGTGTGATGGCTTCGGCGATTGCAATGGATAAAATTTTCACCAAGCGCATTTGGCAAACCCATGGTCTGTCGACCCCGAAATATGCGGTGCTGACGCCGCAGACTGAATTGCGTCTGGTGCCGGATGAACTCGGTTTGCCCTTGATTATCAAGCCGCCGCACGAAGGTTCGACCATCGGTATCACCAAAGTGGCCGGTTATTCGGAAATGCGTACGGCCTACCAGTTGGCAGCGCAGTTCGATGACATCGTGCTGGCAGAAGAATTTGTGGCCGGGCGCGAACTGACGATAGCGGTATTGGGTCGCGGTGCCGATGCGTATGCTCTGCCCATCATTGAAATCGTCGCACCCGATGGCAATTACGATTACCAAAACAAGTACTTCACCGATGATACCCGCTATGTGTGTCCGGCCGAGTTAGCGCCGGAACTCAGCGCCGAGATCGCCGAGATGGCGGTGGAAGCTTACCGCGCGGTCGATTGTGAAGGCTGGGCGCGCGTCGATGTGCTGTTGCGCGAATCGGATCAAAAGCCGTTTCTGCTGGAAATTAACACTTCGCCCGGCATGACCAGTCACTCGCTCGTGCCGATGGCGGCCAAGGCGACTGGTCTCAGCTATGAAGATCTGTGTCTGAAAATTTTACAGACAGCGCGTTTGAAAATTCGCACCGAAACCAAGTAAACCGAAGCACGGAGAGCCTATACCATGTGGCAAGACATCAAATTGATGAACAATACTGCGAATGCCTTGTTGGGCGCCGTTTTGCTCGCCTTGATGTTATCCGGCGTGTGGTGGGTGATCCGACGGCCGATGTTTACCTTGACCGTGATTCAGGTCGCGGGCAGCAATGCAGAGCCCTTGCGGCACGTGAATCCGCTGACGATCAGAAATACTGCCTTGCCGAAAATTCGCGGAAATTTTTTCACCGCCAATCTCGACAACGTGCGCGCCGCCTTTGAAAGCGTACCGTGGGTGCGCCGTGCCAGCGTCCAGCGCGAATGGCCGAACAAGCTCAGCGTCACGCTTGAGGAGCATGTTGCCATCGGTACCTGGGGCGATGATGGACAGTTGATTTCTGTGGCTGGCGAGGTGTTTACCGCCAACCTCGCCGAAGCCGAAGAAGATGCCGATCTGATCGCGCTGGCCGGCCCCGATGGCAGTTCGCGCGAGGTGCTGCAGCAGTACGTGCAATTGAAAACTTGGTTTGCCCGCATCGGCTTGGCACCGGAGGCGGTGAAATATTCAAACCGCTATGCCTGGAGTGTAAAACTCAATAACGGCATGCAAGTCGAATTGGGGCGCGTGCAGGATGGCGCGACGATCAAAGGACGGGTGGATAAATTATTGACCGTTTATCCGCAACTGATCGCCAGCTTACAAGATAGTATTGAAAGTGTGGACATGCGGTATCCGAATGGCCTGGCACTGAAGTCGAGTCACAGCGCGGTAGGAATGAAACAGAAAAAGAAGCTCTGAATACCAGAGTCTCTTATACATAGTGTAAGTGGAAAGACATGACAAAAGACGCAAAAAATCTCATCGTTGGCCTAGATATCGGCACTTCCAAAATTGTCGCGGTAGTGGCCGAGGTCATGCCCGATGGACGGCATGAAATCATCGGCCTCGGACAGCACGAATCGAAGGGCTTGAAAAAAGGCGTGGTCGTCAATATCGAGGCGACCGTCGAGTCGATTCAGCGGGCGCTGGAAGAAGCTGAGCTGATGGCCGATTGTAAGATCAGCCGGGTGTATACCGGCATTGCCGGCAGCCATATTCGCAGCTTCAATTCCAGCGGCATGGTCGCCATCAAGGATAAAGAAGTCACAGCGGCCGATGTGGCGCGCGTGATTGAAACGGCCAAGGCGGTGAATATTCCTACCGATCAGCAATTGCTGCACACGCTGCCGCAGGAATTCATCGTCGATAGTCAAGATGATGTGCGCGAACCGATAGGCATGAGCGGTATTCGCCTCGAAGTGAAAGTGCATATCGTTACCGGCGCGGTGTCGGCGGTGCAGAACATCGTCAAGTGCGTGCGGCGCTGCGGCTTGGAAGTATCGGATCTGATCCTGCAACCGATGGCTTCGGCCGAAGCCGTCTTGACGCGTGATGAAAAAGAACTCGGCGTGGTGTTGATCGATATCGGCGGTGGTACCACTGATGTGGCGGTATTCAGCGAAGGTGCGATTCGCCACACGGCGGTGATTCCTATCGCCGGTGATCAGATCACCAATGATATTGCGATGGCCTTACGCACGCCGACTTCGGAAGCAGAAGAAATCAAGGTACGTTTCGGGGTAGCCAAACAAGTGTTGGCCGATCCGTCCGATACCCTCGAAGTGCCTGGTCTGGGCGATCGCGGGCCGCGCTCATTGTCGCGCCAAGCATTGGCGGCAGTGATCGAGCCGCGGGTAGAAGAATTATTCGCGCTGGTTCATCAAGTCGTGCGCGAATCAGGTTATGAAGATGTGCTCTCTTCCGGCATTGTGCTCACCGGTGGTTCTGCTGCCATGCCGGGCATGGTCGAAATGGCCGAAGATATCTTCTTGAAACCGACGCGACTCGGTATGCCGGCCTACAGTGGCCAGCTCGCCGATGTCGTGCGCAGTCCACGTTATGCCACCGTTTTAGGCTTGTTGTTGGAAGCGAAGAAGCAGTATTTGCGCGGTCATTTGGTCACGCGGCAGGAAGGTTCTGCCAAAGCGGTCTGGCAACGCATGAAAGAGTGGTTTTTGGGGAATTTTTAGTCAGCTTTTTGTATCACAATTGGTGTAGTCATTTTATAATAGTCTGATATACAGTTGTCAGTCGCTAGTTGTCACATAGTGTGATAATTAGCGACTGATAACTGCCTACCTGAAGGAGTCATGATGGAGTTCGATATGGTTGATAACGCCACACAAGGCACCGTAATTAAGGTTGTCGGCGTCGGTGGCGCAGGCGGCAACGCGGTACAGCATATGATTAATAAAGGTGTTTCGGGCGTGGAGTTCATCGCGGCCAACACTGATGCACAGGCTTTGCTGCAATCGAAAGCGCATAACGTGATACAAATCGGTGAAACCGGTTTGGGCGCGGGGATGAAACCGGAAGTCGGCCGCAAGCTGGCGGAAGAATCCCGTGCGCGTATCGAAGATGCATTGCGTGGTGCGCACATGGTCTTCATCGCTGCCGGTATGGGTGGCGGTACCGGCACTGGTGCGGCACCGGTGGTGGCACAAGTAGCGAAAGAACTCGGCGCCCTGACGGTCGCGGTGGTTTCCAAGCCGTTTTCCTATGAAGGAAAAAAATGCATGGACATCGCCGACGAAGGTTTGGAAGCTTTGTCACAGCATGTCGATTCCCTGATCATCATTCTCAACGAGAAGCTCGAAGAGATTTACGAAGATGACAGCATGATCGAATGGCTGCAGCATGCCGATGATGTGCTCAATAATGCCGTTGCCGGTATTGCCGAAATCATTAATGTGCCTGGTCATATCAACGTCGATTTCAATGACGTCAAAACCATTATGGGTGAACAAGGCAAGGCGATGATGGGCACGGCCACTGCGTCCGGCGTCGATCGCGCTCGTTTGGCCGCCGAACAGGCCGTGGCTTCGCCACTGCTCGACGGTATCGATTTGTCCGGCGCGCGTGGCGTACTGGTCAATGTGACTGCCAGCCGTAGCCTCAAGGGTAAAGAAATCAAGGAAGTCATGGCGGCAGTACGCGCCTTTGCCGCTCCTGATGCTTCGATTGCCCAAGGCATCGCTTACGACGACACCATGGGTGATGATATCCGTGTGACCGTGGTAGCTACCGGTTTGGGTCGCGGTAAGAAAAATATCCAACTGGTACAAACGCCGATGCTGCGTACCGGTACCAATAACGAACCGATGATGGCCGCTGCGATGGCGACCACCACGGTGTCGAATGGTATGGGTAGTGCCGGTACCTCGTTCGAAGGTTTGAGCAAGCCAGCCGTATGGCGTCGCGAGTCGGCTTCCGATACCGTGCGCGCATTGGAAAAAAATGGCATGGAAACTTACGATATTCCTGCTTTCCTGCGCAAACAAGCGGATTAACAGCGCTGCTTGTAGTGGCAAAAAACCCGCTGTATGTGAATGCAGCGGGTTTTTTTATGTGTAAAAAACCGCTTACTGACCAGCAGCGGCCTTGACCGCCGCGCTGGCATCGACCAGCCCGGCCCCGCAGCCAGGGCAATTGCTCGGTGCGTTGCGGGCGGTTTTGATCAGCATCGCCTTGATTTGGGCCGGGTTCAGCTTAGGATTGACGGCCAACATCAATGCCACGACTGCTGCCACGTGCGGCGTGGCTTGTGAAGTGCCGGCCATGCTGCCGTAAGTTTGATCATCGGTGGACAGGGTTTTTCCACTCGGCAGAGTCGAATAGATCACGTCGGCCGCGTTGGTGAAGCCGCCGCCGGGGGCGGTGACGGCCACGGTGCCGCCGTAATTGGAGTAGCTGGCACGGCCGCCGGTGATGGCATTCGATGCCACCGCAATCACCCCGGGACAATTGGCTGGTGCCGATAATTTCGCATCCCGACTCTCATTGCCAGCCGCGACCACGACCACGGTGCCGGCCGCCATAGCGCTTTGAAATACCGCCGCGGCAGTCTTGCTGCAAATGCCGGTGCCGCCGAGCGAAAGATTGATGACATTGGCTTTGTTGGTATTATCGGGCACGCCGGCGACATGGATGCCAGCGGCCCAGGCAACGGCATCGGCGATGTCGGAATCGGTGCCGCCGCATTTGCCCAATACCCGCAGCGCCAAGATCTTCGCATTCGGAGCGATGCCGACCGTGCCAGCCGGATTATTGAGCGCGGCAATCGTACCGGCCACGTGAGTACCATGCCAAGAACTGTCTGAATTACCGCAACTGTTATCGCTGACCCAGTCGCCCTGATCGAGTGCATCCGGGCCGCGTACCGAGCTGGCGCCTGGTGCCAGAGTCAGGCGTGCGGTGGCGGCATCGCTGATGAAATTGTAGCCGTAGCCGCTGCCACTCGGTGCCGCGATCAAGTTGGGCACGAGCGAGCGATGTGGGCGATAACCGGTATCGAGTACCGCCACGATGATATTGGCACCGCTGCTGAGCGCCGTGGCACCGGGTAAGTTGATGCTGCCCGGTTGGCTGGCCGAGGCTTGGATATCCCATTGATCGGCAGGGGTCGTCATGGCGTGACGAATATAGTCGGGTTCGGCATAGTCGATGGAACTGTCAGCCGCCGCGATGTGCCGCGCCAGTGTGCGCATCTGCAGCGCTGTCAACGGCACTGCCGAGCGGTACACCCAAGCGCCGGTGACAATCTGCCGCTGTACGCTCAGACTGCTGCCATAGCTTTGCGCCAGTCCTTGCAAGCGCGTCAGCCGTTGCGCCTGTATTTGCAACTGCGCGTTGATGGGCGCGCCGCTGGCCGCGGCTGCGGCCGATGCGTACGTGACTTCATTGTGATACTTGACGATTAATTGCGTGAGCTTTTGCTCCGGGCGCGCGCGCGCTTGGGCACTGGCATTGGCCGCTGCCGGCGGCGCGGCCAACACGCTGGCACTGAGCAGGATGGCAAGCAGGGAAGTGCGGCGATAAGCTGAGTTGGTCATGTTAGGTCTTTGCAAAAAAAGGAGCGTGCCGGCGGTCAGCCGGAGTAAGGGATTTTGCTCAAACTGGCCGGGACACTGCCGCCACCCGCCCATTGATCGCCCCATGTAGTGAAGCTACCATCTTTACTGACGGCCAAAAAGGCACCCAAGGCGGTGGCGTAAATTGCCCGGACTTGTGTCAGTTTAGCGGCTACCGCGCTGCTGTCGCCGCCCTTACTGGCCATGCCCCAAGTGACTACGCTGCCATCGGCTTTGAGCGCGGCAAAGGCATAGTGATTCGCGCTGATGGCTACGACATTATTCAATTGGGCGGCGACCGCGCTGCTGTCACCACCCGATTCGGCCTGCCCCCAAGTAACCACGGTGCCGTCATTTTTCAAGGCCGCGAAGGCGTAGTCGCTGCTGTACAGCGACTTCACATTGACCAAGGCGGGTTGCACACTGTTAAGACTGCCTTGCATGCGCGGCAGATCGCCCCAACTGACCACGCTGCCATCACTGCGGATGGCGGCGAAGGCGGTCTGCGTGGCGCTGATGCTGACGATGTTAGTCAGTAAGCTGGCTACGGAACTGGTGTCGACAGCGTCAACTTGCGTGATGTCGCCAAAGGCGGTCGCCGTCCCGCTGGAACTGAGGGCGACGCCGACGGCACCGTTGGTGCTGAGGCTTTTGATGTTCGACAGTAGTTGTGCGGAGGTCGGGGTCGACCAACCGAAACTGCCCGACCAGCCAACTACGCTGCCATCGTTGCGCAGCGCTACGAAGTCATAATTGGTCGCGACGATTTGTTTTACGTTGAGTAACTGTGTTTGCACCGAGCTGGCGTCGCCGCCGGAATCGGCGTCGCCGAAGGCCACCACGCTGCCGTCGTTTTTAAGCGCGGCATAGGCCCCTTCGGTCGAGGCGATGCTTTTGATATTGACTAAGCTGGCCAAAGTGGCGGCGCTCAGGCCGGCGTTGGCGTCATTGAAAGCGACATCGTTTTGCGTGATCAAACCGCGCGCCACGCCCCAGGCCGTCAAGCTCCCGTCTTTTTTAATGCCGAAATACGCTACCCGACCGGGAATGATGCTGGCGATATTGGTCAGCGCACTGGTGGCGCTGCTGATGTCGAGATAGGAACTGCCCCATAAGCCGACGCTGCCGTTATTGATCAAGGCGGCAAAGCCGCGCTCCGATGGATACAATTGGCTGATATTACTCAGTGCCGCAGCACCGCTGGTGTCGCCGCCCCAAACCGGATTGCCCCAAGCAATGGCTTTACCGTTTTGTAAGACCGCAAACGCTGCCAGCGTGCTATAGACCGAGTTGGCACTGAGGGTTTCGGTAGCGGTAGCTGTAGAGCAAGTTGCGGTGGCGCTGATGGTGGCCGTCGCTTGAGTGTCTTGTATTGTCAGACCACTGCCGAGTGCGCCGCCCGATGAAGTTTGCCAGCTCACGCTCGGGGTGGCGGAACAATTGGTGGCGCTGACGATGGCAGTGAGACTGGCACCGCGCGCACCGAATACATCGATGCTCACCGTTGGCGGGATCACTGGTGCCGTCGTTGCCGCCACCGGTGCCGACGAACCACCACCACCACCGCAGCCGAGCAGCAGGGCAGCGGTGCCGGCGCAGGCCAGCGCCATGCGTTTGAAGCGGTGATGAGCTGGGGTAAAGACGAAGTTCATTAGTTTTCCAGTATAAAAGCGATCCATGGGCGCTGCCGTCGGCTTGAGGTTTGTTTCAATACGGAAAACATTATGGCTTGAAAATGTAGACTGAAATGAACTTATTTATGCTTTACAGCGACGCGCGACGCCTCATTGCTCCATCCTAGCATTGCTGTAGCGCATTTGCGTGGGCGACCGGGAAATAGAGCGTAACAAAAAATATTCTGCCCTCGCGCGGCCGCCGTCGCTGCGGTGAATTGCTCCGCCCTGAGCAAATTTATCGGCTCTCAGGCATACTGAGTGCCTGCGCACCGGGTTTTTGGACCGGCGTTGCACAAGTCTGAATATTGAATTGCCTTAAAGGTAATCTTAATTCGGGTATATTGAATCTAATGAAAGGGAACATAATGAGCATACAAATTGGCGCACACTTACCAGCTGGCAGCTTGGCAGAATTTATCGAAGTCGCAGGCGAGACTTGCAGCATAGGCCCGAACACATTTCAGGTTGCTGAATTGGTAAAAGGCAAAACGATCGCGATTTTTGGTTTGCCAGGTGCTTACACGCCAACTTGTTCCGCTCAACATGTGCCTGGTTATATTGCCCAAGCCGCTGCCTTAAAAGCAAAAGGCGTTGATGAAATCTGGTGCATTTCTGTTAATGATGCCTTCGTCATGGGTGCATGGGGCCGTGATCAACACGCCACGGGTATCGTGCGCATGATGGCCGATGGCAATGCTGATTTCAGTAAAGCCCTCGGTCTGTCGGCCGATTTCAGTAAATTCGGTATGGGTACACGTTCGCAACGTTACTCCTTGCTGGCGGTTGATGGTGTTGTTACCCAACTCAATATTGAAGAAGGCGGCAAGTTTGAGGTATCGAATGCCGAAACTTTGCTCGCGCAATTAGCGTAAGCTGGTGACGCCGTCGAGCGTCTTGAAAACAGCGTACGGCCTGACGGCTGGCGCTGTTTTTTTCGTCGCCGCGTGCGGCTTAAGGAAACCCGTTTTATCAGACGAATCGTTATAATAGCGCCATGTTAAAGCAAACAACCATCAAACAATCGGTCAAAACCATCGGTGTCGGCCTGCATTCCGGTACCAAGGTTGAACTGGTGCTGCGTCCGGCCCCAGTCGATGTTGGCATTGTCTTCACCCGCACCGATCTGGTGCCGCCACTGCTGTTTCCGGCCACTGCCATGAGCGTCGGCGATACGCGCATGGCTTCGACCTTGTCAAATCAGGGGCAGCGGGTCTCGACGGTGGAGCACTTGCTGTCGGCCTGTGCCGGTCTGGGCATCGATAATCTGTATATCGATGTCAGTGCCGAAGAAATTCCCATCATGGATGGTTCGGCCTCGTCCTTCGTGTATTTGTTACAGCAAGCCGGTTTGCAATCACAGGCTGCGGCGCGCAAATTCATCCGTGTGCTCAAACCGGTGGAAATTCGCGAAGGCAGCGGCGCGACCGAAAAATGGGCGCGCTTGTCGCCTTATCAGGGCTTTAAATTGAATTTTTTCATCGAATTCAATCACCCGGCGGTCGACGGTACGGTGCAAACTGCAGTGGTCGATTTTGAAACCGATTCCTTTATCAAAGATGTTGCGCGTGCGCGTACCTTCGGCTTCATGCAGGATGTGGAAATGTTGCGCGGCATTGGCCTCGCACGCGGCGGTTCGATGGAAAATGCCATCGTCATGGATGAGTACCGCATCCTCAATTCCGACGGTCTGCGCTTCGATGATGAATTCGTCCGGCATAAAATTCTCGATGCCATCGGCGACTTGTACTTGGTTGGTCATCCTTTATTGGCCAGTTACACCGCGCACAAATCGGGCCACGGTTTGAACAATCAATTGCTGCGCGTGTTGCTGGCAGACCCGGATGCCTATGAAATTGTGACACTCGCTGATGATGCCACGGCCCCGCGCAGTTATGCCGGGCAAGGTCAGCGTGAGTGGTTGTTTGCTTGAAAAAACTGCGCTGGCAGTCGATCTTGGAAATGTCAGGATAAATGGCCGGCACTTCCGTAGGGTCTGTTGGCCGAATGGAATGAAACTCGCATAGGGACATATGATGGCTACCCAACTGCAGATTGACGACTATCCTCAGCTCGCTTTGCTTGCTTGGAACCGTGTGGTTCGACAGATTGAGGAAGAGGAAGCATTCGCACTCTACGAGAATAATTGGCGATTCCTCGATATTGAGAGCTTGCTTCCTGGTGAAGCGGAGTTGATCGCTCGGTTAACACAACAATACGGGCACGGAGTACTGAATGTTTGAGCGCGAACATCATCAAAAGGTACTCAGCATCCTCAAAAAAATGAACCCGGAATTTCTTCTGGACACAAAATGCTATTTTGGTGGCGGTACAGCAATTTCGCTTCTGTACGGCGAATTCCGTGAGTCCATCGACATTGATTTTCTGTGCGCGGACCAAGATGGTTATCGGAAGCTAAGAAATTCAGTGTTCAATAATGGGCTTGGTGATATTTTTTCACAGCCAATTGAACTGATGAGAGACGTGCGCGCTGATCGAGATGGCATTCGTGCTGTCATTTCTGCTGATGGAACGCCGATTAAATTTGAGATCGTTAGAGAAGCCAGAATTGAATTGAGTGGAATGATGGTCGCAAGCTTGCCGGTCCCATGCTTGACCAGCACGGATTTGTTCGCAGAGAAATTATTGGCCAACGCTGATCGTTACGCTGACAAAAGCGTGATGAGCCGGGACATCATTGATTTGATGATGATGGAAAAAAAATGCACATGCATTCCGAAACAAGCATGGGACAAAGCCAGGGAAGCGTATGGGGATTCTGTGCGTGGTGCCTTTGATAAATCGAAACAGTTACTCCGCTCGAATCCCGAATATTTTCGCAGTTGTCTGGCGAAAATGGGAATGAGTGATGAGCTTGGTTTGAGTTTAGAGGCTGCGCTGAATTCGTCATTGGAACAACCTGACTAGGGTTTGAAAACCCGACCTAAAGAGGCTGTCGCAAAAGGGTTTTCAGTCGGTATCATTACTCCAACTGGCCAACATGTCATTCTCCCATGCTCTCGCCTCGTCATTCCTGCGTAGGCAGGAATCCAGTGGCACGTCAGTGCCTTCAGGGTGGGAGGGTCGATCAAGGGCACTTTTTTTTCTGTTAAAACAACTTAATGGATCGTCGCTTGCGACGATTAAGTTGTCCTGTCAATCAGCCAGCGCTTTTGCTGCAGGGTGTGTGTTGAATCAGCCACGTCTTTTGCAGGCATGAGGCAGCAAACGCTGTTTTGTGACTATTAGTCAGCAAATTAATGCTATCTTCAGGCTCAATATATTGCTAAAATGCAACCTTTGTCTAGCACTCTCTTGGAGTTGATATGAAGAATATGACTATCCGTGTAAGTTTGTTGGCGGTACTGTTCCTGTTTGCGGCGATGTTGCTGGTCGGCGCGGCGCTCGGACTGTATTCGCTTCGGCAATCGAACCAGGCGATGGCAACCATGCACCAGATCAGCTCGCAAGTGATCACCATCAACGATGCCTACAAAGACACCACGCGTACGCGCTCGGCGCAGATCCGCGCTTACTCCACGATCAAGGATGGCGGCAAGCCGGCCGACCGTGACCTTGCCCTCGCTACCGCAAATAAGTCGTACCAACGCACGCTCGACTACATCGACAAGTATGAAAAGGCCGCCCGCTACGAGGGCCAGGATGTCGAGCTGCAGAAAAGTCTGATCGCCGCCGGCCGGGCGCAGTCGCAAGTGCTCGAGCGCGCCTCGGCGGCGCTGGCACGCGACGATGCCGATGCTTTTACGGTGATCAACGTGCGCGAGCTGAGCCCAACTGGGACAGCATTTTCGGTGCTGCTGGAAAAATACCAGAAGCTCAGCGATGAGCAGGTCACCGCGCTGATGGATTCCCGTCAGAAGGAATACGGTATCGTCATGTGGCTGGTGGCACTGGGGTTGATGACCGCGCTGGCCATGGTGGCCGGGGTACACATTTTTCTGAAAAACGTGGTGATCACACCGCTGGAGCACGCCGTCGCACTGCTGGACCGAGTGGCGCAGGGTGATTTGACCGAAAGCATCGATGACGCCGGTAACAACGAGATCGGCCGGCTGTTGATGGCGATCCGCCGCATGCAGCAGGATTTGTTGGCTACCGTGTCGCGTGTGCGGCAGGGTGCCGAGTTGATCAATCTGGGATCGCAGGAATTGTCGACGGGCAACATGGAGCTGTCATCGCGCACCGAAACCCAGGCCAGTTCGCTGGAAGAAACCGCCGCCTCAATCGAGGAGTTAACCAGCACCGTCAAACAAAACTCTGACAACGCACAGCATGCGCGCAAACTGGTCGATGGCACCTCGAACACCGCGGCCCAAGGCGGGCAGGTGATGGTGGAGGTGGTCAGCACGATGAACGCCATCAACGAGTCGTCGCGCAAGATCGTCGATATCACCAGCGTGATCGACGGCATCGCCTTCCAGACCAATATTCTGGCACTCAACGCGGCGGTTGAGGCGGCGCGCGCGGGCGAGCAGGGGCGCGGCTTCGCGGTGGTGGCTTCCGAGGTACGCAATTTGGCGCAGCGCTCGGCGGCGGCGGCCAAGGAAATCAAAGTGCTGATCGATGATTCGGTCGGCAAGATACGACTCGGTACCGAGTTAGTCGAGCGCGCCGGCACCACCATGAGCACCATGGTGGACAATGTGCATCAGGTGACGCAGATCGTTGGTGAGATCGCCAACGCCAGCCGCGAGCAAAGCGAGGGCATCAACCAGGTCAATCAGGCGATTGCCCAAATGGACCAGGTCACGCAGCAGAATTCTGCGCTGGTGGAAGAGGCGGCGGCGGCCACGCAGTTACTGCAGGATCAGGCCAGCGAACTGGCGCAAACGGTCAGCGTGTTCAAGATCGACCGCGATGGCGCGAGTAGCCGTCCGGCAGTTCGGGCCACGCCTGCGGCTGCACGCAGCTTGGCGCTTCGCTAGGAGCCTTTGCGGCCGACTCCGTTCTGCCGCTCTGGCTGCTGGGTAGACGCGCTTATGCCGCTGCCGCTCTGCTGTCGGTCAAGTCTGGGAAGCGTTGGCGGATCGAGGCTTCCATGCCGGCGGCATCGAGCCCGCAATCGCGCAGCAGTACAGCAACGTCGCCATGATCGATGAATTGATCAGGCAAGCCGAGCATGAGCAGGGGTATGCTGATGCCGGCGGCGGCCAGCGCTTCGGCCACGGCCGAACCGGCACTGCCCATGATGCTGGCTTCTTCTACCGTGACCAAGGCGCTATGGCTGGCTGCCAGCGAGCGCAGCAATTCCACATCGAGCGGTTTGATGAAGCGCATATTGGCGACACTGGCGTCGAGCCGCTCGGCCGCCTGCAAGGCTGGCTGTACCATCGAGCCGAACGCCAGAATCGCGATGCCGCTGCCCTTGCGTTTGATTTCGCCTTTACCGATAGGCAGCGCTTCGAGGTCTTTCGTCACCACGGCACCACAGCCGGCACCACGTGGGTAGCGAATCGCCGCCGGGCCCGGATAACGGTAGCCGGTGGTCAGCATTTGACGGCATTCGTTTTCATCGGACGGTGCCATGATCACCATATTCGGGATGCAGCGCAGGAAAGCCAGATCGTAATTACCGGCATGGGTAGCACCATCGGCACCGACCAGCCCGGCACGGTCGAGTGCGAAGGTGACGTCGAGGTTTTGCAGCGCGACATCGTGAATCAGTTGGTCGTAGCCGCGTTGTAAGAAGGTGGAATAGATTGCCAGTACCGGCTTCAAGCCTTCGCATGCCAGACCGGCGGCAAAGGTGACGGCATGTTGTTCGGCGATGCCGACATCATAGTAACGTTGCGGATAGCGTTTTTCAAATTCAACCATGCCCGAGCCTTCACGCATGGCTGGGGTGATTGCGGCCAGCTTATTGTCGCTCGCCGCCATGTCGCACAACCATTCACCGAATACTTGGGTATAGGTTTTCTTGCTGCTGGCGCTGGGCGTAATGCCGACTGCCGGATTGAATTTGCCAGGACCATGGTAGAGCACCGGATCGGCTTCGGCCAGCTTGTAGCCTTGGCCTTTTTTGGTCACCACATGCAGGAATTGCGGGCCTTTGAGGTGGCGAATATTTTCCAGGGTAGGGATCAGTGATTCAAGATCATGGCCGTCGATGGGGCCGATGTAATTGAAGCCGAATTCTTCAAACATAGTGGCCGGCACCAGCATGCCTTTGGCATGTTCTTCGAAACGCTTGGCCAATTCCAGCATCGGTGACGGCAGCACCGATTTGCCGACATTGCGCGCCGCTGCATAGAATTTTCCTGACATCAGGCGCGCCAGATAGCGGTTGAGCGCGCCGACCGGCGGCGAAATCGACATGTCATTATCGTTGAGCACGACCAGCAGATTGATGTCATCGTAGATGCCGGCATTGTTGAGCGCTTCGAAGGCCATACCGGCGGTCATGGAACCATCGCCGATGACGGCGACGGCATGCCGGCTTTCACCTTTGCTGCGCGCGGCCAGAGCCATGCCAAGGGCGGCCGAGATCGAGGTCGAGGAGTGCGCCGTGCCGAAGGTATCGTAAATGCTTTCAGCGCGCCGTGGGAAGCCGGAAATGCCGTCGATTTGACGCAGCGTATGCATTTGGTCGCGTCGGCCGGTAAGAATTTTGTGCGGGTAGGTTTGATGGCCGACATCCCATATCAAACGGTCTTCCGGGGTGTTGAACACATAATGCAGGGCGATCGTCAGTTCCACCGTGCCGAGATTGGAAGACAGATGGCCACCGGTTTTGGATACCGAATCGAGCACGTACTGGCGTAATTCGTCGGCAAACGGATGTAATTGCTGGCGTGTCAGTTGGCGGAGATCAGCCGGTGAATTGATTTGTTGAAGTAATTTCGTCATAGGATACGGCTGTTTACGCTTGTCGTTGCACGATCAGATCGGCCAGATCGTGCAGGTGGTGGGCCGGTGCGCCAAAAATTTGCAGGGCGGTGTGAGCTTGTTCACAGAGTTGTTGCGCCAATAAGCGGGAAGCAGACAGACCGAGCAAGCTGACATACGTGGGTTTATTATCGGCGGCATCTTTGCCGGCGGTTTTTCCTAGCGTGACGGAATCAGCACTGGCATCGAGGATGTCGTCGACCACTTGGAAAGCCAGGCCGATGGCGGCACTGTAGGCATCGAGGGCGCTCAGTTCCACCGCTGCCAACAGCTTACCACTGCCGGCACCGAGCAAAACCGCAGCGCGCAGCAAGGCACCGGTTTTCAGTTTATGCATTTGCTCGAGTTGTTCGCGCGTGAGCGCTAATCCAACGCTGGCCAAATCGATGGCTTGACCGCCGCACATCCCTACCGAACCTGCTGCTTGTGCCAGAATACGCACCATCTCGAGCTTGCCAGCGGCACTGCCAGCGCCTTCTGCCAGTACCAGAAAGGCTTGCGCTTGCAAGGCGTCGCCCACCAGCAGAGCGGTGGCCTCATCATACACGATGTGCACCGTTGGCTTGCCGCGGCGCAGGGCGTCGTCATCCATGCAAGGCATATCGTCGTGCACCAGCGAATACACGTGGATCATTTCCACGGCTGCAGCGGCGCGCCGCAAGGCGTCTTGCGGTGCATTGAATAATTGCCCGGCTGCATGCACCAGCAGCGGTCGTATGCGTTTACCGCCGTCGAGCGCGGCATAACGCATCGCTGCATGCAAGTGCTGCGGCAACGTGCTGGCTGCGGGAAGAAATTGCGCCAAGGCTGCTTCGCAGTCTTGCTGGATATCTCGCATCCAGCTACGGAACTGCTCGCTCATGACAAATCCTCGTCAGCCGAGCCTTGGAATGCTTTGACCATGCCGTTTTCCAATACTTTGACTTGCTGTTCGACTTTGTCTAGCTGCGTGCTGCACTGGCGAATCAATTCAAACCCGCGTTCATAGGCGCTCAGCGATTGTTCCAGCGGCAGTTGGCCAGCTTCCATGAGATTGACGAGTTCCTGCAGTTCAGCCATGGCGGCTTCGAATGTCGGTGCCGCTGTTGCCGCGGTCGGCTTTGCAGCGGGAGAATGTGGAGGCGTCATATAGGGTATGAATATTGCATCAAACTAAACGAAAAGAAGTCTAACTGTCTATTTTAGAGCAAAACTGCCCTTGCTTACTTGTTATCGACCGAATTTGTGGCGTCCAGCACTTACAAATTGCCATAATTGTTTCAGATTTGAAACCAGCCTGTGCCTATCCTGAGCTTTATACTGCAAATCCGCGCGAAATTGCCAATGTAATATTTCCACATGGAAATTAACCGTATATAGTGAGCATATTGCTTTAACGCATTATTGAGCGCACTTCCTTAGTCGGATTGAACTGAATTCGACCTCGGTCCAGCGCATCCGCACGCATTGCCAATGATCGCTTGACCAGGCTCTATCATGCATCCCTCTACGACCCAGACATCGAAGCACACCAGGCCAACTGGTCAGGACGTGTGGCGTGGTATGGCAGAGGTGGCGACGCATTTGGTGATTGCCCAGCTCGACGCATTTTCTGCCCGCTTGGCCAATGCCTTGCTGGCGCTGTCGGAACACAGCGCGGATTCGCGTCAAGCTAATTTAAGTTTTCATGCCGGTCAGAGTTTGAAAAAAAATACCTATGCATTTTTTCACTTGGCGGCATTGGAACTCGAGCACGGTTTGCGCGCCGAAATCACGCGCTTGCTGGCCCCGGTAGAGGCGGCGGTGGACCTTGAAGACGCCGATTTTTGCTTGGTCAGTTATGCCGAGATGGATAAGAAACTCGCGCTCGGCCGCGTCAGTCGCAGTCTCGAGCTCGACTGCGCGCAGCAGTACGCGGCGCTGACCATGCGCTTGTCGCATGTGCTCGAGCGCGAAACTCTGAGCATTGCGCACAACCCGTTTCGTCCCGATGTGTTTTTGAATTTGCTGTATCTGGCTTGGTGCAAGTTTGATACGGAAACGGATAGCCATGATTTGATATTGCCGCTGCTGCGCAGCGATATTTTATTTGATCTTGAACCCATCATTGAGGCACTCAATGGCTACTTGGTCGAGCAGGGAATTTTGCCCGACTTGCAACAGTCATATCGAATTCATCGCAGTCGCAGCACTACACCGGCGCCTGATGCCGACCCGAGCAGTGTAACCGAGCACAGTTCGGCAGCTCGACCGATAGGCACAGCGCAGCGCCAGATCTTACGGAACTTTCTCGCCGCCGGCACTGACGCGGCAGCGGGCACAGCAGCGCTGCATGAGGCTGGTACAGCACAGCTGCCGGCAGCACTGTTACAGCGTTTGAATGAATTCCAGCGCAGCGTCAAATTGACGCACATGCTCAACGAAGCCGATCAGGTGTTACGCCTTTCGCAAGTACAAGAGCAGCTTGCCGAGCACATGGGCACGGGTGTGGAAAAACATAGCTTGGATTTGTTGTCGCAGGTCTTTGAGCATGTTTTGCAGAATCCGAGCATGCCGGCCGCAGTCAAACAATTGATTTCCAGCTTGCAGGTGCCGGTGCTCAAAGCGGCCCTGATCGACCAAGAATTTTTCTTCAATGAGCATCATCCGGCACGTCGTTTGATCGAACTGTTGTCGCGCTACAGTCCGGCTGTGGCGCATGCTGGGGCGCGCCAAGAACCCTTGTATACTGCCATGCAGCGCAATGTCGCGCGCGTGGCGCAAGAATTCGATCAGGAAGTATCGCTGTTCGATGAAGTCGTCAATGATTTGGAAGCCTTCATCGCCGAGCAGGAAAAAGCACATGTCGCGGCGCTTGAGGTGCCGATACAAAAAGCGCTGCGCAAAGAAAAAATCAAGCAAGCCAATCTGATTGCCACGCAAGAAGTTGCCCTGCGCGTCGGCAGTGGTGAGGTGGTGGCCTTCATCGAAACCTTTCTCGAAAACCGCTGGACCAAGGTGCTGACGCTCGCTTACAGCGTGAAGGAAGAGAAGCCGCACGCGGTGACCGATGCCATCAAAACCATGGATGAATTGATCTGGAGTGTGAAACCGAAGATCAGTCTGGCCCAGCGGCAGGAATTGCTGCAGCGTTTGCCAGCGATTTTGGCGCGCTTGAATAAGTGGCTGAGCCTGATCAAGTGGGAAGATGCCGACCGCATACGCTTCTTTGCCGAGCTGGCCGAATGCCATGCTTCGATCGTGCGTGCGCCCTTGGATTTGACGCCCGAACGTCAGCTAGAACTGGCTATGGAGGCGGCGCAACATGCGGCCGAGCGCAGGCTGGAAAGACGCGTCCAAGAGGAGCAGGCGGCACTCGGCGTGCCAGTCGTGGAAGCCGATCAATGGCCAGAACTGGTGCAGCGGCTCGAACGTGGTGTCTGGTTGGCCTTTTCCATTACTGCCGAGGCACCGGCGCTCAAGCTCAGATTGGCTTGGGTCAGTCCGATGCGCAGCTTGTATATTTTGACGGCCAGCGAAAAAGGTAAAAGTTTTTCGGTGCCGGCGCAAGAACTGGAACAAGCGTTTCGCCAACAACGCGCCAGTATCCTGCAGCTTGATCAGTTGATCGACCGTGCTCTGGTCGTGGCCGCCGAAGAGCTGGCCTGAGTCTTGCCGCGCGCTTATTCATAGGCGCTCAAGCGTTTCTGTTCCAGTACCGTGAAATACCGATCGCGCAGTGCCTGCACGGAGAGTTGTTGCGCCGTGCTGTCATCGGCTGTGCCACGCAATTGCGCGCGTTGCTCTTGATAAGTATGTATCCGTGTTTGCCAGTCGACGGTCTCGCGATCGAGCTCGGCCAAGCGGTTCGCCGCTTCTGGCGACCAGCTTGCCGCACGCAGACGATATACCTCATCTTCACTGCCACCTTGGGCACGTAATTGCTGTGCCTGTTGCTCCATTCGCAGCACTTGATACGGTGCCTCACGTGCGGCGCGCAGGGCCGGCGACACAGCTTGGTCGAGGCGTGCCAGGGCGAGCTGGCGCTGTTCTGCCGTCAGGCTGGCATCTTGGTTCAGTGCCAGCCGTGCCAAGGCATCACTATCATAGTCATCGTCCAAGCCGAATAGTGCGCGGTTTTCCGTCGCGCTGAAAAATTGCCCACGTAAGTGCTGCATGTTTTGCCATTTTTTTTGTAAGCCGGACAGCATGGACGGAGCGACCAGGCTGCCGGGAAGTGCTTGCTCAAGCGCCGGCAAGGCTTGTTTGTAAAGTAAATAGCGTCGCAACAGTTCGCGTGCTTGTTGTGCTGCCCGCGCTGCCAGCCGTTCATCGAGCGCCAGTCCGATGGCGTGGCTGATTGCGGGCAGGCTTTGTTCGCCGCTACTTGCCAGGTAATAATCGAATAAGCGGCGTAACTCGGCCGTGACCAGTAAATCGCCGTCGCTGCCTTGCTGCGCCTTGCCATCGACGCTGGTGCCGAGCAAGGACTTGGCCACTGTCGGTGGCGTCAAGTGCAGCGTGCTTGCCGGGCTATCTTGGCGCAGCCATAGCCATAGCGATAGCAGGGCGAGCATCAGACCTGCGGCAGCGCACAGGGCGAACAGGAGGGGGCGGCGGTTCATCGTTGTACTCGGCAGGCGGCTTACAGCCCGCTGTTTTTCAAACGGTTGGCGTGTTGCCGATATACGGTGACCGGATTGGTTTCGAAAATATTCACCAAGCCCAGAGTTTGATTGACTTCATCGAGATGGTTCATGCCGTAATCGTCGCGGATGACTTGACCCAAATGGCTGGAACAACTGCTGACCAAGCCATCATTTTTTTCGCCTTTGAAGGCCAGAGAAGTCAAGCTTAATGCGGCATCGGAGATATCGAGAAAATTCGTCGCCGGCTGCGCGCCGCTCCAAGAATAGTAGGCCACGCCATTGACGTGGTAAGCGCCTTCGCCGCAGGCGCTGGTTGGAATGCCTTCCGGGTGGGCCAGATTGAATTTGAGCGAGCCGGCGGTGCTGAGTGAAGCGGCCGCTGCCAAAGCGTTTTGTGACAGCGTCGGTTGGCCCGAGAGGAAGCTGATCAGACGCGCCAAGCCATTGCTGACCGATGCCAGCACGATATTGCTGAAGGAAGCGCTCGGCGCCACCTGTAGCAGAATGTCGGCCACCGCCGAACCGCGATTGACCCCACCAACCGAGCTGACCGAAGCGATCAGGTCAGGACGTACTGACGCGACATAACGGGCGGTCGGGCCGCCATGGCTGTGGCCAATCAAATTGACTTTGGCCGCACCGGTAGCGGCGAGAATTTGTTTAACCTGAAGCAGTAACTGTTCGCCGCGCACTTCGCTGCTGTTAGCCGCTGCAACTTGGGTAATGAATACTTGAGCGCCGTCGCTGCGCAGCGCCGCTGGAATGCCGTAAAAATATTCGACCGGGCCGATGTTGTCGAAGCCGAACAAGCCGTGCACCAGCACGATAGGATAGCGCGTGGCGGTATAGCCGCTGGCGTAGGCGGGCAAGGGAAACAGTGCGCACAGCAAGAAGATGGCGAGAATTTTTTTGAGTAAGATAGAGTGCATAGTGAGCCTTTTAAAAAACGTTTTAACGGCATGCAGGAGAAAAAAGCGGGCGCTTTGTTGATCGCGCCCATGCAGCTTAGGTTTCTCTGCATGGCGAAGGCAAGTTGCTGTGCAGCATAGTGGTGCAGTAAAAAAATGCAATTCGTCGGAATTTAATTCGCTTTTTTTGCCAAAAATTGTTTGTTTGCTGGGGATGCTTGAGCTTTGCCATATTTTGTTGCGGTGCGAAAAAAGCCAATTAGATGAATGTACCTAAATGATTTACTCTGTTGTATTCGGTGCCATCGCGATACAGCCTTAGCGCGGCGCGAGATTTTGTCGTTACATAGACGTCGCGATTGATGAATCAGAATGGTTTCAGGTATAATTCTCGGCTCTGTCCAAAATTTCCTCTTCAAGGCGTTTGATCGTTTGAATTTTCGCGTGGACTGAAACCCCGCGCGGAAACAGGTTTTTGTGGATTCTTTCTCTCTTAGGTTGGTGCAAATTAATTTGGGGGGTGGGGATGTCCGATCTGGCTTCTTTGTCTACACTCGCGCGTTCTGACGCGCAACTTCCGGTGCAAGTATATTTTGATGAAACGCTGTTACAGCGCGAAATCAAAGATTTGTTCCAAGCCGGCCCACGCTATGTCGGCCATGCATTGATGGTGCCTGAAGTTGGCGATTACGCCACGCTGGCCGCCGAAAATGAAGGTCGCATGCTGGTCCGCAGTGCTCACGGTATTGAGCTCATGTCTAACGTTTGCCGGCACCGGCAAGCGCTGATGTTCAATGGCCGCGGCAATGCCAAACAAATCGTCTGTCCGCTGCATCGCTGGACCTATGACCTCACAGGTGAGTTGATCGGCGCGCCGCATTTCGCCGATACACCTTGTCTGCATCTCAAGCGCACGCCGCTGCAGAATTGGAACGGCTTATTGTTCGAGCAAAACGGTTACAACGTCATGGAACGCATGGGCCAACTCAGTGTGACGCGTGAGCTCGATTTCAGCGGCTATTTGCTCGATCATGTCGAAGTGCATGAATGCGCTTACAACTGGAAAACCTTCATCGAAGTGTATCTGGAAGATTATCACGTCGAGCCGTTTCATCCCGGCTTGGGCAGCTTCGTTGCCTGTGATGATTTGCGCTGGGAATTCGGCGAAGATTACAGCGTGCAAACGGTCGGTGTGGCCAATGGTTTGCTCAAATCGGGTTCGGAAACTTATCGCCGCTGGCAAGAACAGGTGCTGCAATACCGTCAAGGCGAAGCACCGAAATACGGTGCCATTTGGTTGACCTTGTATCCCAACATCATGGTTGAGTGGTATCCGCATGTGTTGGTGGTCTCGACCTTATGGCCCACTGCAACCGGCAAGACGCGCAACGTGGTCGAGTTTTACTATCCCGAAGAAATCGTGCTGTTTGAGCGCGAGTTCATCGAGGCCGAACGCGCCGCCTACATGGAAACTTGTGTCGAAGATGATGAAATCGGCGCGCGCATGGATGCCGGTCGGCGTGCTTTGTTGGCGCGCGGTGAAAACGAAGTTGGCCCTTACCAATCGCCGATGGAAGATGGCATGCAGCATTTTCATGAATGGTACCGACGTCGTATGGCGTTGTAACAAAGGAGGCCGCGGCCTCCTTATTTTTTGCTGGTTTTTTTTAGAGGTCATAGTTTCCCATGCAATCGCTCTGGATGTTGGTCGCGAGTTTCTTATTTTCCATCATGGGGGTCGGTGTCAAACTGGCGTCTGCCCATTTTTCGGTGGCGGAAATCGTTGCCTGCCGCGGCATCATCGGCATGCTGACACTAGGGCTGTGGATACGCTGGCACGGCGGCACGCTGCGCACCAGCATGGCGGCGCATCATCTGTGGCGCGGTGCGGTGGGGGTGGCGGCATTGTGGCTGTGGTTTTACGCGATTTCGCAATTGCCACTGGCAATGGCGGTCACACTCAATTACATGTCACCGATCTGGATCGCTGCGATTTTATTGGTTTTGGCTTGGCGGCGACGCGAGCGTGGCTTCGATCCGCGCTTGATCGCGGCGATACTGTGCGGTTTCGGCGGGGTCGTGCTGCTGCTGCGCCCCAGCATCCATGCCGATCAATTGTTCGGTGGCGTACTGGCTTTATTTTCCGGCATGCTGGCCGCTTTGGCGTATTTGCAAGTGCGAGAAATGGGCTTGCGCGGTGAGCCGGAATACCGTGTGGTGTTTTATTTCTCGCTCACTTGCGCCATGGCCGGCTTAGTTGGCAGCGTGCTGATGCCGACACAGCAGGCATCACTGCTGACGCACTGGCGCAGCATCGATCTGCACGGGGTGGGTTTGCTGGTACTGATAGGCTTAACGGCCACGAGCGCGCAAATCGCCATGACGCGTGCCTATCGTTTAGGCAACACTTTGTTGACTGCCAATTTGCAATATGCCGGCATTGTCTTTTCCAGCGTCTGGGATGTCTTGCTTTGGCATGATAGCTTGGCACCCTTGAGCTGGCTCGGCATTGCCGTGATCGTCTTGAGCGGATTGGCGGCGACGTTCTATAATAGTCGCATTGCGGCCGCCTCCGCGGCAGCTTCTCCCGTCAGCTAAAGGACCCGTCCATCATGTACACCACGCTTATCAGTGCCGCCGAATTGGCGGCGCACATAGACAGTGCGCAGTTAGTGTTGCTCGATTGTCGCCACGATTTACTCGACCTCGGTGCCGGCGCGCGCGCTTACGCCGGCGGCCATTTGCCGCACGCACAATTTGTCGACCTTGACGTTTGCTTGTCAGCAGAAAAAATCGGCCCGGACGGCGTTTTTCGCGGTCGCCATCCTTTGCCCGATAAGTTAGCCTTTATCGAGACCTTGCGCGGTTTCGGCATTCACCCAGACAGCCAAGTCGTCGCCTATGATGCGCATGGCGGTATGTTTGCCGCGCGCTTATGGTGGATGTTGCGCTGGGTTGGGCATGCCGGCGTGGCCGTGCTCGATGGCGGTGTGCCGGCTTGGGTGGCGCAAGGCTTGCCCTTGACCGCAGCGCTGCCAGCACCGCGTCGCGGCAACATCGAATTGCAAACGGCCACTACTACGCAAGTCGATGCCGCTGCCGTACTGGCCAATATCGACAGTGCTGCACGCGTGTTGGTAGATGCGCGCGCGCCCGACCGTTACCGCGGCGAGAATGAAACCATGGACCCGGTCGGCGGCCATATTCCCGGTGCGCAGAATCGATTTTTTAAAGACAATCTGCAGAGCGACGGTCGTTTTAAACCGGCACCGCAATTGCGGCAGGAATGGGATGCGCTGTTGGCTGGTCGCGCCGCCATCATGCAATGTGGTTCCGGCGTGACGGCTTGCCATAATTTGTTGGCGCTGGAAGTTGCCGGCTTGCCCGGTGCCGCCCTGTATCCGGGTTCTTGGAGCGAATGGTGTGCCGACCCGGCGCGTCCGGTGGCGCGTACCGTGTAGTGAAACCCATGGCCGCAGCACTGATGCGGCCATGGGTTTGTACTCAGTGGTGACCTGTCACCAGCACCACCAAGGCGATGCCGACACCGATGAGTATAATTTGCGGGATGGTTTCGCGCAGGGTGGCGCGGCGCTGCATTTGCGGCATCAGATCGCTGACGGCGATATAGATGAAGCCCGACGAGGCAAACACCAGCACATACGGAATCATCTCGCTGGCATGGGCCAGCGTGAAATACCCGAGTACGCCGCCAAGCACGCCCATCATGCTGCAGGCCAGGTTGTACATGTAGGCGCGCAAACGGCTGAAGCCGGCATTGAGCAACACGATGAAATCACCGATTTCGGTTGGAATTTCGTGGGCGATGATGGCGAAGGCGGTAACGAAACCGAGTTCCGGATTGGCCAGAAAGGCTGCCGCGATCAGGATGCCATCGGTAAAGTTATGCATGCCATCGCCAACCAAAATCATCCAACCGGCTTTGCCGGCGGCGTGGGCATCATGGCCGTGTTCGTGCTGATGGCCGTCGCCCTCATGATGATGCGAGTGGCGCAGGATGGCGAATTTTTCGAGTAAGAAAAACGCCATTAAGCCCGCCAACAGACAGGCAAACAGAGTATGCGGATCAGCGTGCGATTCAAATGCCTCGGGCAAGGCATGCAAGAGCGAGGTCGAAAGCATGATGCCGACCGACAGGCTGACCATGCGTTCTACCATTTTAGTCAACAGTGAAAACGAGAAAATCGCCGCAGCGGAAATGCTGATCACGCCGGCCAAGGCGGTGGTGATCAGGATAGAAAGCAGAGTGGAGTGAATTTTTGCACCTCAGAGTATTTGCAACCAAGTTGCAAATTAAAACATAACGCCGCGATTTGTGCAAATCCGGCGTGATGTTTTCTCTCTCAGACGCCGTGCTGGCGCAACCAAGTCAAGCTGCGTTGCCAGCCATCGATGGCTTCGGGCGCACTGTAACCAGGGCGGTAATCGGCATGGAAGGCGTGGCCGGCCTGTTCATACACATGAAATTCTGAGCCACTGTGACCCTTGGTCAAGGCGCTTTCCATTTGCCGCACGCTGTCTAAGGAAATACCGCTGTCTTTGCCGCCGTACAAGCCCAGTACCGGGCTGCGCAAGCTCGCCGCGATATCGATAGGATGTTGCGGCGAGAGTTCGTTGACCGGGCCGCTGAGACGGCCATACCACGCCACCCCGGCCTTGATGCGCGGATTGTGTGCGGCATACAGCCAAGTGATGCGGCCACCCCAACAAAAGCCATTGATACCAACCCGTTCCAAGTCGCCGCCATGCTGCCCGGCCCAGACCAGTACCGCATCGAGATCTTGCATGACTTGGGCATCGGGCACTTTCGATACCACTTCTTTCATTAATTCGGCGATACCGGCATAACTGCCGGCGTCGCCTTGGCGTATCAATAATTCCGGGGCCAGCGCCAGATAGCCGAGTTTGGCGTAGCGACGGGCGACGTCGGCGATATGTTCATGGACGCCGAAAATTTCTGAAATCACTAAGATGACCGGCAAATTGCTCTTGCCTTCAGGCTGGGCGCGATAGACCGGCACGGTTTGACCGTTGATGCTGAGCTCGACCCGTCCGGCCAGCAAACCGACGCTATCGGTGTGGATCATGGTTTGCGCGCTGATTGGCAAGGTCGCGGCGGCAAAGCCGACCCCGACTGCAGTTTGAATGAAATTACGTCGATTCATCGGGCTAGCTTCGTCGGTATGACCGGTCAGGCTGTTGAAGTCGGGGTGTAGCGGCATGCTTACTCCATCTGGGTTGGCAAAATGCGGGGCGCAACGGGTGTTGCCCACTGAATCTTAGCTGGAAATGGCGCTGCCTGCACGCCATGTAGTCACGCTCAGCGCGCACGATTGTTAACCGCAGCGTAAAGCTGTTGTGACCGTGGTGACGATATTATTCAACGATAGCTGAAAATCATTTCATCTGACAACACAACAGATAGCTGCAGTTCCTATCGTAATATCAGCCGATAGCAAAGCTTGTGCGAAATAGACATGCATATTTGCCGGCGATTTTAAAAACGAGAAGGAGACAAGATGGTGTGGAGTCAGGTGTACGACCCCTTGGGGAATATTTGGTTGTCGGCCTTAATGGCCGCGATACCGGTGGTGGTGATGCTAGGCTGTATAGCATTTGGACATATGAAAGCCCACTACGCGGCTGGCCTGGGCTTGGCCAGCGCCTTGCTGGTGGCGATACTCGGTTTCGGCATGCCGGCCGGCTTGGCCTGGAGTGCCGCCGGTTATGGCGCGGCTTACGGTTTGCTGCCGATCGGTTGGATTGTTCTCAACATCATTTTCTTGCACCAACTGACGATAGAAAACGGTTCCTTTACAGTCTTGCAAGACAGTTTGACCGGGATTACCGAAGATAGACGGATTCAGTTGCTGTTGATCGCCTTTTGTTTCGGCGCTTTCTTTGAAGGCGCAGCGGGCTTCGGCACACCGGTAGCGGTAACGGCGGCCATCATGATCGGTCTTGGATTTTCACCGCTGGCGGCGTCGGGCTTATGTCTGATCGCCAATACTGCACCGGTCGCCTATGGCGCACTGGGCACCCCAGTGATCGCTCTGGCAGCCGTGACCGGACTCGACTTGATGGAATTGTCGGGCATGATAGGTCGCATTCTTCCTTTATTCTCGCTCATCGTGCCATTTTGGTTGATCTGGGCCTTTGCCGGTTGGCGCGGCATGCTGCAGATTTGGCCGGCTATTCTGGTCGCTGGTTTGAGTTTTTCGATTCCGCAGTACTTGGTCTCGAATTTCCATGGCCCATGGTTGGTCGATGTGGTGGCGGCCCTGATTTCCATGATCAGCTTGATTTTGTTCTTGAAGGTGTGGAAACCGAAAAAAATCTGGACTTCGACTTCGCTCAAAGGGCATGAAACGGATTCCGGCGTGCCTGATCTCGAGAGCGAAAAACCACACGGCCATGAAGCCGATGTTGCCGCCGCATTGTTTCAAAAACATGATGGCCGCGCACTGGTGTTGGCGTGGATGCCGTGGGTCGTGTTGACGGTGCTGGTGTTTATCTGGGGCATACCGCAATTCAAAGTTTGGGCTGATCATCTGTCCATCCTCAAGTTGCCGGTAACGGGTTTGCATAATTTGGTACAGAAGGTGGCACCGGTGGTTGTCAGCCCACATGCCGAACCGGCCGTGTATGTGTTGAACTGGCTCTCGGCCACCGGCAGCGGTATTTTCATCGCTGGTATTCTGAGCGGCTGGTTGATGAAGTACCGACTCGTCGATTTGGTCAAAATCTATTTCCGCACGATTTGGCTGGTTCGTTACTCGCTGCTGACTATCGTCCTCATGCTGGCGCTCGGTTATCTGACCCGTTACTCCGGCACCGATGCCACGCTCGGTATCGTGTTTGCCCATACCGGCATGCTCTATCCTATCTTCGGCACCTTACTCGGTTGGATGGGCGTGGCACTGACGGGTTCGGATACGGCCGCCAATGTGCTCTTCGGCGGTTTGCAAAAAACCACGGCCGAGCAGTTGGGCCTCAACCCTATCCTGATGGCGTCGGCCAACAGTGCCGGTGGCGTGATGGGTAAGATGGTCGATGCCCAAAGCATCGTCGTGGCCAGTACCGCCACGCGTTGGTATGGCCATGAAGACAGTATTCTGCGCTTCGTGTTCTTTCACAGTTTAGCCTTGGCCGTGCTGGTCGGCTTGTTCGTGTTCTTGCTGGCCTATGTGCCACCGTTTACGGCGCTGGTGCATTGATACTTGCTTGAGAGAAAAAAGCCTGGCCGTTGCGAAACGGCCAGGCTTTTTTGCATCTAGGGAAGCGCAGATTTAATCGCTGTGGAATTGTCCGTTGCCAATGAGGATGCAATGCAAGGCGCCTTTCACTGTCAATAGCGAGCTATTGACAGTGAAAGGCAACGCAGCAGTGCGCCTCAGTGGCGACGGACAAACCGCTTGGATTAAATCTGCGCTTCCCTAGCGCAGGCTTCATGCGGCAAGCTCAATGAGAAAGTGACTTCGCTTTAGAAATGTCATTGATCGTGTGGTGAATTTCGCTAAAATTTTTTATGGAACCGTTTTGTTGATTGTCTTTGTATACCTTTTCATATATATTCAACTATGTTTACTAATGAAAAACCCTTGCAATGGATAGGGAGCAGTTATAAAGATCTGCTGGCTTTACCTGATGATGTAAGGCAATTTTTCGGCTTTGCTTTGTCGCTGGCCCAAGCAGGTGATCGGCATGAAGCCGCTAAAGTGCTCAAGGGTTTTGGTGGTACCGGCGTGCTTGAAGTGATAGCCCACGATGTGGGCGGCACCTACCGCGCCGTCTACACTGTCAAGTTTGCGCAGACCGTGTTTGTTCTGCATTGTTTTCAAAAGAAAAGTAAAAGCGGGATCAGCACGCCGAAGGAAGACATGGACATTATCCACGCGCGGCTGAAAATTGCCGAAGCGTATATAAAGGAGTTGAGAAAATGAAAAGTCAATTGACAGATGGCGTTGCAGTGCATCGTGGTTCTGACAACGTGTTTGCTGACCTTGGCCTGCCTGATGCAGACAAGCTCAAGATCAAAACTGGCTTGCTGATTGAAATCAGGAAAGCCATGAAAAACCTTGGTCTGACTCAAAAAGATGCGGCCAAAAGAATGGGTATCACCCAACCTAAAGTGTCTGACATGATGCGCGGCGACTTCAGCAATCTGTCCGAGCGCAAGCTGATGGATTGCTTGACGCGGCTGGGCTATGATATTGAAATCAAAGTCAGGCCTGCCAAGGCTGAAATTGGGCATTTATTGCTGGCAATGGCTTAATATTTGATCAAAAATCTGACTAGGGTTTGAAACCCCGGCCTTCAGAGGCTGTCGCAAAAGCCTGATGGAATCTTTTTACATCTGAAACACCGCCTACCTCGTCATTTCCGCATGCTGCAACCTCGTCATTCCCGCATGCTTTTGGCGGGAACCCAGTGTCGTTTTCAGCGCTGAAAACACGATCATATCTGGCATTTTCAGTTAAGCACGAACGCCGCTGGGTTCCTGCTAAAAGCGCGCAGGAAGGACGTGGCCACCAGTTGGGATAATGACACCGACTCAATACCCTTTTGCGACAGCCTCTTTAGGGCGGGGAGGATGTCAATTCGGCGTCAAATAAAACGCATCCGGCAACTGCGCACCAGCCGTGGTGCTGCGTACATTGCCCTTGCAATTAGTGAGCAAGACCTTGAGCGTCGGGCCGCCGAGTTCCAACATTACCTGACGGCAGGCCCCGCACGGTGCGATCGGGCCGTCGGTATCACCGGTGACCGCGATGGCGGCAAAATCGCCGGGCCGGCAGCCGGCTGCGACGGCGGCAAACAAAGCCGTGCGTTCAGCGCAATTGCACAAACCGTAAGAGGCATTCTCGACATTGCAACCATGGAAGACGCGGCCGTCTTTGCTCAGCACGGCGGCACCGACCAAGAACTTCGAATACGGTGCATAGGCATGTAAGCGTGCGCTGTGCGCTGCCTGCAACAACTCATTGTCGGTCATTTTTTTACTCCCAGTTCGCGCAAACGCTCTTGTAAATAACTGCCCGAAGTATGCCGTTCCGACAGCACCACGTCCGGTCGCGGATGCAAAAACAAGGGCAGCGAAATGCGCGACTGCGTCGCTGCCGCACCGCTGGGATTGAGCACGCGATGGATGGTCGACGGGTAGTAACCCTGCGAGGCTTCGTCGAGCATATCGCCGATATTCACGATCAGCATACCGAAGTCGCACGGCACATCATGCCAGGCTTGATCCTTGCCGAGCACTTGCAAGCCGGCTTGGGTCGCCGCCGGCAGCACGGTCAGCAGATTGATATCGCCATGGGCCGCGGCGCGCACGGCATCGGCGTCTTCATCGCCACGCAGCGGCGGGTAGTGCAAGACGCGCAGCAGGGTGAGCTCGCTGTCGCTGATCATGTCCGACAAAGGCATCGAATACTTGGCCTTGATCTCGGCCGGGCTATGCTGTTCCACCCATTGCAGCAGTTCGGCAGCCAGAGTCGAGCCGGCTTGGTAATACTCGCGCGCGGCGTTGGATACTTCGGCCGGCAGCCGGCCCCATGGGTAGATATGGTAAAACTCTTTGAGGTCGCGCTTGGTATAACCCTTGGCGGTTTCCGACACCTGCGGTGAAAAATAGCCATCCATTTTTTCTGCATCGAAGGGATAGTTCAGTTTCGCATCCGACTGAAAAAAATCATACCATTCGCGATAAATCGTTTCGAGCAGGCTGCTCGACAAGGGGTGATTGGTCAGTACGCCGAAGCCGGTTTGGTGCAGGCTTTCGGTGAATTTTTTGGCGGCATCGGGGTCGCGGTAATCTACCGGAACAATAAACATGTCAACTCCTCAGGCGGATAGCGGCGCGCGCAGCCAGTCGGCTGCCAGCGTGCGGTCAATCAGTCGCGCACAGGCTGCGGCATCGACCGTCATGCAGACGCGGGTTTCGGCTTTGTCCGCTTCCCAACCGGCTTGCGGATACGGAATCGGCAATTTCGCCAGCATGGTTTGGCCATTGCCTATGCCTGCTGTGGCGACGCGCACGCGGCCTGAGGCAGTGCCGAACATTTCCGGCGCGACCAGCCAAACGAAGGCCAAAACATCATGACCATAGCAAGCGTGGCCGAGGTCGGGACGGATACTCTGGTAAAAACTGGCGTAAAAATTGACGGCGTGAGCGAGCGTATCCATGGCGATATGATTATGCTGTTTCGCCAGCGCGGCGAAAAAACTCGCTGGCAAGACCACGCGGTGGGTGACGTCGAGGCCGACCATAGTTAAATCCCAACCGGCCGTAAATACCAGATCAGCAGCATCGGGATCGTTCCAGACATTCGCTTCCGCGACCGGCGAAACATTGCCCGGTTCATCGACCGTACCGGCCATCAACACGACTTGCTTGAGCAATTGCGGCAGACGTGGCTCCAGTTTCAGTGCCAGCCCGAGATTGCCAAGCGGGCCGACCGCCACCAAGCTGATTTCCCCCGGATATTGACGCGCCATGGCGACAATGAATTCGGCCGCGCTGTGCGCTTCTGCCGTACCGCCGACGTCTATCCGTTGTGGTAAATTGCCGAGGCCATCGGCCCCGTGTATGAAATCAGGCGGGCTGCCGGCAGCTTTGGCGAAGGGAATCGCGACGCCTTGCGCGACCGGAATCGTGCGTCCGGCGATGCGGGTCAGATACAGGGCATTGATGGTCGCTTGTTCAACATGTACATTGCCGAAGGTCGTCGTGATACCGACCACCTCGATATCGGGATGGGCCAAGGCAAAGTATAAGGCCATGGCATCGTCGACGCCCGGATCAGTATCAAAAATGACTTTGTGTTTTGCTTGCATGAGTGTGCTCCAAACGAGAAAGCTCCGGCCATTCAACAGAACCCGGATGCTTCATTTTTCAGGCCCGGTTCAAGGAGGCCACGAACAACAAAGATGTGCAGTTCAGCGTGACTTCACAAACGGCACGCCGATGGCTTTTGGTGCTATCGATTTCGCCATGAACCCGGCCAGCACGATTACCGTTACCAAATACGGAATCATTTGTATCAAGGAACCGGGAATTTTTCCGATGCCGGGGAAGATCACCCCTTCGATCTGTACCTGCAGCGCCGCGAAAAAGCCGAACATCAAGCAGCCCAGCGCAGTGTACAGTGGCCGCCAATTCCCGAACACCAAGGCTGTCAGCGCCAGGTAGCCATTTCCGGCTGACATATCGCGCAGGAAAAAACCGCTTTGCACAATAGATAAGTAAGCGCCCGAAAATGCACACAGTACACCGGCACACAGCATGGCCAGATAGCGCGTGCGTTCGACATGGATGCCGGCGGCGTCGGCCGCATGTGGGTTTTCACCGACGGCGCGCAGACGCAGACCAAAGCGGCTGTGATACAGCACCCAGTGCACCAGCGGCACCAGGGCAAAGGCCAGATACACCAAAATATTATGGCCACCGATGAGCTTGGTATACAACCAAGCCAGGCCGGGAATGGCGGCCACGGCATCTGAGCCGGGCAGCGTCAGATCGAACAGGCGGGCATTGCCGAGATCAGGGGTGCGCCCACCTTGCATGAAAAAGAATTGTGCCAGCACGAAGCTCAGGCCACTGAGCGCGATATTGAGGGCGATACCGGCGACGAGTTGATTACCCTTTTGCGTGATACTGACAAAACCCTGCAACAGCGCCACCGCCACCGAGGCGGCGACACCGGCAAGTATGCCCAGCCAAGGATTCTGCGTGACATAGGCTACCGCCGCTGAGACGAAGGCCGCGGCCAACATCTTGCCCTCCAAAGCCAGATCGACCACGCCGCTGCGTTCGGCGAACAGGCCGGCCATGGCCGCGAACATCAGCACCGGGGCATTGCGGATGGTTGCCACCAAAATGCTGGAAAATTGAAAGTCATCGAACATCATGGTTCCTTGGACGAAGTAGCAGCCGACAGCAAGCGCGACAGCAGCGGGGCATACAGATTTTCCATCGCGCCGCAAAACAGGATGATCAAACCCTGAATGAAAATAAAGGTTTCCGGCGGAATCGCCGGTTTTTCCAGCGATAAATCAAAGCCACCCTGTATCAGTGCACCGAACAGTATCGATGACAGCAGGATGCCGAGTGGACGTTGCCGCCCCATGAGGGCAATGGCGATGCCGATGAAACCGGCCCCGGCCGGGAAATTGAGATTGAGATAATGGGTCGAGCCCATCACTGAATTCACCGCGGCCAAGCCGGCCAAGGCACCCGAAATCAGCATCGCCGTGATGACCGTGCGCGAGAGTGAGATGCCGGCATAGTGCGCGGCGTGGGCATTGAGTCCGGCGGCACGCAATTGATAACCCCAACTGCTACGCCATACCGCCAGACCGTACACAGCCAGCGCCAACAGGGCCAGAATAAAACTGATGTTGAGCGGGGTTTCACCGAGCACTGGCAGCAGCGTATTGAGCTTGGGTAGCCATGCGCTGGCGGCGAACATACGGCTGGCGGTATTTTGCTGCCCGTCGGGAATCAAGAAACTGACGATCAAATAATTCATCAAGCAAGCGGCAATAAAATTGAACATGATGGTCGTGACCACCACATGACTGCCGCGCTTGGCTTGCAAATAGCCGGGCAAAAAAGCCCAGGCCGCACCAAACGCGGCACTGCCGAGCAGCGCCAGCGGAATCAGCAGCACGGCCGGCAAATACGCGTCGAGCGCCAGGATCACCAGAGTCAGACCGAGGCCGCCGATATACATCTGGCCTTCGCTGCCGATGTTGAACAAGCCCGCTTGCATGGCCACCGACACCGACAGACCGGTAAAAATAAAGGTGGCGGCATAAAACAAGGTGTAACCGAGACCTTCCGGGTTGAGCAAGGCCGCATCGACCAGAATCTGCAGCGATTCGAGCGGGCTTTCACCGAGCAGCCAGATGACACCTGCGGCCACCAGCATGGCCGAGAGCAGATTGAGCAGTGGCAGCACAAAAGCGCTGGCCCAACGGGGTAGATCGGCTTGATTCATCGTTGATTACTTGGTTAAGGTCGCGTCATAAAAATGAGTTCAGTGGGTCGGCATCAATGCTTATGCAAGCCGCCCATCAACAAGCCGATGCGTGTGGCATCGAATTCTTGCACCGGCAATTCGCCGGTAATGCTGCCGCCCGACATGACCAAGATACGATCGGCCAAGGCGCGAACTTCTTCGAGTTCCACCGACACCAGCAAAATCGCACAGCCGGCATCACGCATGGCCAGCAAGCGTGCATGCAGACTCTCGATGGTGCCGATATCGACGCCGCGCGTCGGTTGACCTACCAGCATGAGCACCGGCGCGGCGGCGATTTCGCGCGCCATCACCAGCTTTTGCTGATTCCCGCCTGAGAGCAAGGCGATGCGTAAATCTGGGTCAGCCGGCCGGACGTCGAATTCGCTGATCAAGCGGCGGCAGTGTTGTTGCAAAGCCGGCAGATCGAGCCAGCCGAAACGTCCGGCCAATTTGGCTTGATAGCCGAGAAAGCTGTTCATCAAGACGGAAAAATTTTTCACCACGGCGTCACGCAGACGATCTTCCGGCACATGGGCAATCCCGCGTGCGCGGTACAGCGCCGGCAAGCCATCGGCATCGCGCCGTCCGGCATACGGCAAAACTTGATCTTGCAGGCGCAGGCTGCCACTGCCAGGCAAGCGCATACCGCTCAATACTTCCAGCAATTCGCTCTGGCCATTGCCGGATACGCCGGCGATCGCCAGAATTTCTCCGGCGCGCAAATCAAAATTCAAGTTCTTCAATACTTGCACGCTCTGCGAATTGTACAGCGACAAATCACGCACCTCGAGTACCGTGGCACCGGGCGCATAGGCTTGCCGTGGCAAATGCGTTTGTATCGGCCGCCCAACTATCAGTTCGGCCAATTGTTCCTTGCTGGTGTGCGCCGTGGCCAGCGTGTCGACCACTGCGCCGGCACGCATGACGGTGACTTGGTCGGTGATGTCGATGATTTCTTGTAACTTATGGGTGATCAGAACGATGGTCTTGCCCTGCTCCTTGAACAAACGCAGAACCGCGAACAGCGAAGCGGTTTCTTGCACCGTCAGCACCGCCGTCGGTTCATCGAGAATCAGAATCTGTGCACTGCGGTAAATTTGCTTGAGAATTTCTACCCGTTGCTGTACCCCGACCGATAAATCTTCAATCTTCGCCAGCGGATCGACCTCAAGCGCGTAGTGTTGGCAAATTTCGCGCAGCCGCGCTTCGACCACCTTGCGTTGCGGTGCCAAGCGCAGGCCACCCTCGCTGCCGAGCATGACATTGTCGAGCACGGTCATATTGTCGACCAGCATGAAGTGCTGATGTACCATGCCTATGCCCAGCCGTATCGCTGCTTGGCTGGTGGGAATCGGCTGCGCCACCCCATTGATCAGAATTTGTCCACTGTCGGCACGCGTATAGCCGTACAGGATACTCATGAGTGTCGATTTGCCGGCACCATTTTCACCGATCACGCCGTGAATCGAGCCGGGCGCGATGGCAAAGCTGACCTCGCGATTCGCCTGCACCGCGCCGTAGCGCTTGGAAATGTGCTGAAATTCTACGGCTGGCTGCATACGTTGGGGCGGTTTAGTTTTCGAAATAAGACGTGGCGAAGGGTGGCTGCGGTGTCAGACCGGGCACTTGTTGGCATCGCGGAAATCGATGACTTTCACCTTGCCGCTGATAATATCCTGCTTGGCCGCATTGACCCGTTTTTCCACTTCGGCACTGACGACGCTGCGATTGTCTTTATCCAGCGCCCAATCGATACTGCCTTCTTTCAGACCCTTGTTACTCAGGCCCGCGCTCCAGTTACCATTTTTCATGGCCATGAAATTATCGTAGATGACGATGTCGACGCGTTTCACCATGGAAGTCAGCATATTGCCAGGATGCAGGTAATTCTGATTCGAATCGACGCCGATGCCAAGCTTGCCTTTTTCTTTAATCGCTTGCAAGGCCCCCATACCGCTGCCGCCGGCGGCGGCGAAAATCACATCGACGCCGCGATCGATCTGCGCGCGTGCCAGTTCGCCGCCTTTGGCCGGATCATTCCACGCCGATGGTGTGGTACCGACCATATTTTGTACGATCTCAATCTTACTGTCGCTGGCCTTGATGCCCTGCGCATAGCCACAGGCGAAATTGCGGATCAGTGGAATATCCATGCCGCCGATGAAACCGAGTTTTTTGCTTTTACTGGCAGCAGCAGCAGCCACACCGACCAAATACGAACCTTCCTGTTCCTTGAACAACACCGAGCTGACATTGTCACCCTTGGCGACGCCATCGATGACCAGGAATTTCGTATTCGGGAATTCTTTGGCGACATTCTGTACCGCCTGTGCCTGAGCAAAACCGATCGCCGCAATCAGATCGACATGTTTGCGCGCCAGATTGCGCAAGACTTGTTCCGCCTGCGTATCGCTGGCTACCTGAATTTCCAAGTAATTGATCTTGGTTTCTTTCTTGAAACGCTCCGCACCTTCGGAGGCCGATTGATTGAAGGATTTGTCGAACTTGCCACCGGCATCGTAAATCACCGCCAGCTTGGGATCGGCGGCCTGAGCAGTGCCGGCAGCGAGCAATACGGACAGACAAATTTGCTTGAGTTTCATGAAAGTTCCCGGTTCAAAGATCGTGAGTGAATCGCTTGCAGCGACATCCATACGCCAGTCTGCTAGATGGAGCTGAGCAGCTTACTGCGCTGAGTCATAAATTCCACCACCGCTTGCTGTTGCGGAATCGAAGTTTGCGCACCCAATTGGGTGACCGTCAAGGCGGCCGCGTATTGCGCCTGTGTGCAGGCGTCAAATACAGTCAAGCCACTGGCCAGTCCTACCGCAAACGCACCGACAAAGGTGTCGCCTGCGGCAGTGGTATCGACTACATCGACGGTAATGGCAGCGAGGAAGCGGGTGCCGTTGAGTTCGCTGAGCACAGTGCCATCGCCACCCATGGTCAGAATCACACAGCCTGCGCCCATTTGCAAGAGCGCTTGCGCTGCCGCTGCGGCACTCTCGGCCGAGCAGACGGCGACGCCGCTTAATTGCGTGGCTTCGGTTTCATTGAGTATTAAATAATCGACTTGTTTGAGCAAAGCGCCGTTCAAGGCTTGTGCCGGTGCCGGATTGAGTATCACCGGCACGCCGGCGGCGTGGGCGATTTCGATGGCGCGCGTGACGCTGGGCAGCGGCGTTTCCAATTGGCAGATCAATAAATTGGCAGCGCTGATCGCGGCACGGCCATGCTCGACCTGCGTCACACTGAGAGTGGCGTTGGCACCGGCAGCGATGACGATACTGTTGTTACCATCATCGGCGACTAAAATACCAGCCACGCCGGTGGCGATGCCATCGACGGTGGTCAGATGGGTCAGGTCTATGCCTTCGGCCGCCAGACAGTGGCGCGAAAACTCACCGAAGCCATCGGCCCCGACGGCACCGATAAACTGTACCTGCGCGCCTTGACGTGCAGCGGCGACGGCTTGGTTGGCACCTTTGCCCCCCGGTATTTGGTGGAACTCGCGGCCTTGCAGGGTTTCTCCGATGGCCGGCATACGCGGCGTGCGGAACACCAAGTCCATATTGACGCTGCCGACTACTGTAATGCTTGGCTTCATAATGCAGTTTCCGCTGTAAAAAGTGCTGCGCAATCGTTTGCGCAATCGATTTCGTATTTAACTATGGGCTTAACCGGCAGTCAAGCCCATTCTTGTATTCGCGCGGTTTTGTGGGTGATTCGAAACGTCGGGCTGGCCGAGCAGTGCGCTGACACCCACGGCGTCAGGGATAAAAAATACTGACGTGATAGCCGGCTGCTTTGAGTTTGGGTAAAGAAAAGTAGATTTTAAAATTCTGTTCCGAGCCGCCGACAAAACCTTTTTCGAGCAAGGCGCGCTCGCTTAAGTAGTCGCTCGGCATAAATGCTTTTTGCAAGACCGCGCGGTCTTTCTCATCATTGAGCACCAATTCCACCACCGGCCAAGCTTGCACAGTACTGGCGTGGTTTTGCAGTTGCATGGAGAGTGAGAAGACTCGGCCTTCCGGGGTAATCGACTGCAATTCATTCGATTCTATGCTCAGTTGTTCTATTTGCGCTGGCCACGGCAGTTGGCACTGTAATAACTGGCAGACTTGCAGCAAAGGAGTACGCAGTTCGGGGAAGTTGGCGGCCAGCGGCACGCGCGTGAGGTAGAGTAGTTGCGCCAGTAAGAGCGGCAGCAACAGCAGGCAAGACACGATACCAAGCAGACGTAACAGACGTGAACGCCGTTGCGCGCGTTCGGCTTGCCGCACGAAATCGGGCTTATCTTGGTCGTCCTCAGCCAATTCCTCGTCCTCGTCGAGTTCGGCGGCCGAGATTTGTTCGTCAAGCAGGCCATCGTCGAGATACGGTTCGTGTGTGCTTTCGGCTTCCGAGATCACCAGCGGGCTTGGCCAGGTCATTGCCGGCGGCTCAAGCGAATCAAGCGAATCAAGCGAATCAAGCGAATCAAGCGAATCAAGTGGCTCAATTGTCTCGAGCAGCTCATCGGCCTGACTCGTGGCGTCGAGCGCGACTTCGTCGCCCAAGTCGAAGTCCAGCATGTTACTTGGCACGACTGGCGTGATTGCAGCGTCAGGAATAAGCGGAGCAACAGGAATAAGGGGAGTAATAGGTGTGGCAAGAACCGGCTCAGCAACAGGAACCGGCTCAGCAGCGCCAGCACTGTCGAGGGCAATCAGATGCTCGACGCCATTGAAAGTCTGCCGACACGAACCGCAGCGCACCAAGCCGGCGTGCAGCTTCAATTGGTCGTTAGCGACCTTGAACGCCGTATTACAGTGCGGGCAACGGGTCGCCAGAGCCATGGTTTCAGTCGGCCAATTTACCCGAGAGAGCGACCCAGCCTTCGTGCTCTGCCCAGACAGTCAATGTAATGAACGGTGCATACGCAGCCGCCACTTCTTCGGCTTGACGCGCCAGCACGCCGGAGAGTATCAGCGCGCCACCAGCGGCCACGCGGCCAGCCAGCATCGGTGCCATCACCTTGAGCGGACTCGAGAGAATATTGGCGACGACGACGTCGAACTTTTCGCCGGTCGGGTGGGCGCTGCCGAATGCTGCCGGTAAGGCAAAATCGATCGCGCAGTGATTGCGCTCGGCATTGAACTGCGCCGATTCAATCGCCTGCGGATCGATGTCCACGCCATACACCTTAGCGGCACCGAGTTTGTCGGCCACCATGGCGAGAATACCGGAACCACAACCGTAGTCGAGTACCGTCAGATTTTTCGGCGCATGCGCTTCCAACCATTCCATGCACAATTTGGTAGTCGGGTGACTGCCGGTGCCAAAGGCCAAGCCCGGATCGAGTTCGAGTATCAATGCGCTCGGTTCCGGCGCATCATGCCAGCTCGGTACTACCCAAATATTTTTGCCGATATGGATGGGCGCAAATTGTGATTGCGTCAAACGTACCCAGTCTTGCTCTGCCACGGCGCGTGTCAAGAAAGCCGGAGCCGGTGCCAAACCGATGGCCGCTGCGGCGCTGGCCAGCAGGGCGGCGGCATCGCTGTCGACATCGGCCAGTGCTACCACGCGGCTGCGATCCCAGGCGGCTTCTTCGGGTTCCATGCCCGGTTCACCGAACAAGGGCTTTTCATCTTCCGTACCTTCGTCCGCATCTTCCACCGACACCGACAAGGCACCGGCGTCCATCAGGGCATCCGACAGACTTTCCGCATGGGAACGGGCAACTTCGATGACAATTTCTATCCAGGCCATAATTTGCTTCTTTCGTGCCGGCCCGAGTGCGTCATACTGCGCCCGGGCCTTGTTGTCGATGTATTAATTAATTATTTATTTAATTACTTGGTTTTTTTGGCCAGATCCGGCATATCGGCCAGCTTATGCTCGAGGTAATGAATATTCGTACCGCCTTCGATAAAGCGGGCATCGATCATCAATTCGCGATGCAAAGGGATATTGGTTTGTATGCCTTCGACCACCATTTCCGACAGCGCGATCTGCATGCGACGAATCGCCTGATCCCGCGTTTCGCCGTAGGAAATCACTTTGCCTATCATGGAATCATAATTCGGCGGCACGTAGTAACCGGCATAGGCATGCGAATCGACGCGAATACCAGGGCCGCCCGGCGTATGCCACGAGGTGATGCGACCTGGCGAAGGCGTGAACTTGAACGGATCTTCCGCATTGATGCGGCATTCTATCGAGTGACCACGAATCGTGATGTCACTTTGCTTGAAGCGCAATTTCTCATTGAAAGCGATGCGAATTTGTTCTTGCACGATATCAACGCCGGTGATCATTTCCGTGACCGGATGTTCAACCTGAACCCGCGTATTCATCTCGATGAAATAGAATTCGCCGCCTTCATACAAAAACTCAAAGGTGCCGGCACCACGGTAGCCGATTTTCCGACAGGCCGCGGCACAGCGGTCGCCAACTTTTTCGATCAATTTGCGTGGGATGCCCGGTGCCGGTGCTTCTTCGATGACTTTTTGGTGCCGTCTTTGCATCGAGCAATCGCGCTCACCGAGCCAGATGGCATTGCCATGCTGATCGGCCAGAATCTGAATTTCCACATGACGCGGATTTTCCAGAAACTTTTCCATATACACTTCCGGATTGCCGAAAGCGGCGCCGGCTTCGGCCTTGGTCATGGCAACGGCATTGATCAAGGCGGCTTCGGTATGTACCACGCGCATGCCGCGCCCACCACCGCCACCGGCGGCTTTGATGATGACTGGATAGCCAACTTTGCGGGCGGTTTGCACGATCACTTTCGGATCATCGGGCAAAGCGCCTTCGGAGCCGGGTACGCAAGGTACGCCGGCGGCGATCATTGCATGCTTGGCCGATACTTTATCGCCCATCAAGCGTATCGATTCGGCGCGCGGGCCGATGAACACAAAGCCCGATTGTTCGACGCGTTCGGCGAAGTCAGCGTTTTCCGACAAGAAACCATAGCCAGGATGAATCGCCTGCGCATCGGTGACTTCAGCGGCGCTGATAATGGCGGGCATACTCAGATAGCTGAGGTTCGATGGTGCAGGGCCAATACACACCGATTCATCGGCGAGTTTGACGTACTTGGCTTCGCGGTCCGCTTCGGAATGCACGACCACGGTTTTGATACCCATTTCGCGGCAAGCGCGCTGGATACGCAGCGCGATTTCACCACGATTGGCGATAAGAATTTTTTCAAACATGATTGGACTTTGCTGTGGCAATAGTTGCAGCTCTTGGTGCTCAGATGTTAAGCACGCTAGCCTGGATTAGCCAATGATGAACAATGGTTGGCCGTATTCAACAGGCTGACCGTTTTCAACCAAGATTTGCTTGATCGCGCCATCGAAATCGCTTTCGATTTCATTCAATAATTTCATTGCTTCAATGATGCAAAGGGTGTCGCCCTTGGCAATGTGTTTGCCGATTTCGGCAAACGGAGGGGAGCCTGGTGAAGCGGAACGGTAGAAGGTGCCGACCATAGGTGACTTGACAATATGGCCTTCAGGAACAGCCGGAACCACGGCGGCCGGTACGGCGGCGGGGGCTGGTGCGGCTTGCGCATGAGGCTGTTGCTGCATCATGACGACTTGATTCTGGGGTAATGTGGAAGATTTAACGATGCGAACTTTACCTTCACCTTCGGTTACTTCAAGTTCGGCGATATCCGATTCTGCAACGAGATCGATCAGGGTCTTGAGTTTTCTTAAATCCATGTGGAATCCCCTTAAAAAAAGTAGTACTGAGTGATAGGAAGCGCGCAATATAGAACGAATTCACCATTCTTGCAATGCCGCCCAAACTTGGATTATACATCAAAATAAATGATGATTATACGGAATTGGCAGATGATAGCCGAATTTAGAGGTTTTTTAAGGAAAAATCCAGTGCCATGCGGTAGCCATCGCTGCCGAAGCCGCAAATCACGCCCTTGGCAATTGCAGACAGGAAAGAATGATGGCGGAAACTTTCGCGGGCATGAACATTGGAAATATGCACCTCAATGAAGGGGATCGCCACCCCGGCCAAGGCATCGCGCAAGGCTACGCTGGTATGGGTGAGCCCACCCGGATTGATGATGATGACATCGATCTGCTGCTCGCGTGCAGCATGGATGCGATCAATCAATGCACCTTCATGATTGCTCTGGAAGCAAACCAAGTTGGCGCCGGCCTGCGCCGCTTGCGCCTGTGCGGCTGCTTCGATATCGGCCAGTGTGACGGCACCGTAGGTGGCCGGCTCTCGCTGACCGAGCAAATTCAGATTGGGGCCGTTGAGCAGCAGCAGTTTGCTTGCCATAGTCGATTCTAATTTGACGAAGATGGCCGCATTTTGCCGTTAATGCGGGCAAATTGGCAAGGAAAATCCACTTACTTGGCTTTTTCCGCAGAAAATTTGGTGATGTCGGCGCGTAATTCCGCCATCTTCAGGCGTCCGAGATAGGTCTTCACCACTTTACCTGTGCCATTGATCAGTACGGTAAACGGTAAGCCGCCGGCTTGATTCCCCAGCGCTCGCGAGAGTTCACTGCCATCGATGCCAGCCACATAAACCGGGTAGCTGACCGGGTGTTTTTTAGTAAATTCGGCGATATTGCTCGGACTATCGATACCCAGCCCGATGATTTGGCTATTGGTGCCTTGCAACTCTTTTTGTAAGGCCGACAGTTCCGGCATTTCTTGTACGCAGGGCGTGCACCAGGTAGCCCAAAAATTGACCACCAAAAAATGCTTGTTCCATTGGCTCAGGCTGTGCGGCTTACCCTCACTGTCGGGTAAGCTTTTCGCCAGCAATTGGCGTACCGCAGTAGCTTGCGGCGTTTCCGCTTGCGCCGCTATATTCCCGGCGTAAATGCCTAGTCCGCCGCCGAGTAGGGCGACCAAGGTGGTGACAGCAATCCAGCGTTTATTTATCATCATGTTCCTCTGCTGCCGCGAGCAGCGTAGTCAGTGCGGTCAAATTGGCGCGTTCCTGAGTTTTTCCTTGGCGCAGGGCATCGTGATCATGCAGCACCAGATGCACGCCTTCATTTTCAAACATGAAACTCAGCGTTTCCACGCTGTCATTGCGTTTGGTAAAAGTTTCCGAGACCTCGAAATCTATATTTTTGTTCAACAAGTCGATGGCGACGTCTTTATTATTGTCAGTATATAAATGCAAATAAATATCAGAGTGATTGCCCGCCGTGCCGTTGAGTACGGCGCCGACCAAATACGGCTGGAAACGGGCAAACTGTTCCATCAAACGCAAGGCCAACTTCCGTAAGTGTAACAAACGCTGGGCTTGGGTGTCGCCAAAGAATACGCTTTGGTATTCGCGCACCTCTTGCTCAATCTGCGTATTATCGGGCAAGTAATCGCCCTTGATCTTTTGATTGCCAAGCAATTGTTTGGCCGCCTTGCGCTTGGCGCTGGCATAGTCGGCGCCGTCTTCGGCGATCATGCGCGCCGCCAGCATCGCGATTTCAGCGCGCAGCGCCTCGGCTTCGTTGGGAGTGTGAATCATCATGCCGGCATCATAACTCAAGATCTGCTTAGTGACATGGCGCAGCACTCAGGTAGAATTGCTGGTTTCTATATAACAGTGACTCTTCAGGTCATCGGAACATCAGGGCTATGCATATTCACATACTAGGTATTTGCGGTACTTTCATGGGGGGACTTGCCGTTTTGGCAAAAGAAGCCGGCCATACCGTTACTGGCTGCGATGCCAATGTCTATCCGCCCATGAGTACCCAGCTCGCAGCGCAAGACATACAATTAATTCAGGGGTTTTCCGCTGAGCAAATTTCTTTGGCCCCCGATCTGTATGTGATTGGCAATGTGATTTCACGCGGTAACCCGCTGATGGAAGAAATTCTCAACCGCGGCCTGCCGTATGTATCCGGACCGCAATGGATCGGTGAGCACATATTACGCGACAAATGGGTGCTGGCAGTCGCCGGTACCCATGGCAAAACCACCACCTCCGCCATGTTGGCCTGGATACTCGAATTTGCCGGTTATGCGCCGGGCTTTTTGATCGGCGGCGTGCCGCTCAATTTCGGCATTTCGGCGCGCCTGCATGGGCCGGCCGGTTCCGATTTTTTCGTCATTGAAGCCGATGAATATGACACCGCTTTTTTCGATAAGCGCAGTAAATTCGTCCACTACCATGCCAAAACCGCGATATTGAATAATCTCGAATATGATCATGCCGATATTTTCCCCGATTTACATGCCATAGAAACCCAGTTTCACCATTTACTGCGCACCATCCCAGGCATCGGTCGAGTCGTGCTCAATGGGCGCGAAACGGCACTCGAACGTGTCATTGAACGTGGCTGCTGGAGTGAGCAAGAGCGTTTTGGCGTCACGCATGGCTGGCATGCGCAGTTGCAAGACGGCGAAAATTTCGATGTCTATTTGGCTGACGAATGCCAAGGCCAAGTCAGTTGGCAGTTGCAGGGCGAACACAATCGCCAGAATGCCTTGGCGGCCATCGCCGCGGCGCGCCATGTCGGGGTCGCACCGGCGCTCGCCATCTCTGCCTTGGGGCAATTTGTGAATGTGAAGCGACGCATGGAAGTACGTGGGACGGTGGCCGGTGTCACGCTCATCGATGATTTTGCTCATCACCCGACCGCGATTGCCACCACTCTGGCCGGTTTGCGCAGAAAAGTCGGCAGTGGGCGTATACTCGCCGTGCTGGAGCCGCGCTCCAATACCATGAAACTGGGTACCATGAAGCAAGCTTTGGCAGCCAGTTTGAGCCATGCCGACTTGGTATTCGGTTTCGGTGCCGCCAGCGGCAAGGATGTGCTCGGTTGGGATTTAGCCAGCGTGCTGGCCCCCTTGGGCGCAGCGGCATTCGTGTTCGAGCAACTTGATGCCTTGGTCGCTGCCATCGTCGCCGCCGCTGCTGCCGGCGACACGATATTGGTCATGAGTAATGGCGGTTTCGGCGGCATCCATCAAAAAATTCTCGATGCGCTGGCGGCGCGGGCGGCGGCATGATCCTCTATCTGCATGGCTTTCGTTCCTCGCCGCAATCATTCAAAGCGCGTGCGCTACAAGCTTGGATGACGGAGCACGGACGCGCCGCTCAATTCTGTTGCCCGGCTCTATCGGCTTCGCCAGCGCAAGCGATCGCCCAAGCCGAAGCACTGATGGCCGGCTTCGCCAGTGAAGAAATCAGCATCATCGGTTCTTCGCTCGGTGGTTTTTATGCTACCTGGTTGGCAGAAAAGTATGGCTGCCGCGCCGTGCTAGTCAATCCGGCCGTGCAACCGCCGCGCGATCTGGAAAGCTATGTCGGGGTCTCTACCAGCTACCACAGCGACGAGGTATTTGAATTCAAGGCCGAATATATGGAACAACTGCGCGCGCTCAGCGTGGCCCACATCAGTGAGCCGCAGCGTTACTTTCTCATCGCGGCCACCGGTGACGAAGTACTCGATTGGCGCGACATGGTGCAGCACTATGCCGGCGCGCGCCACCTGATCATCCCCGGCAGCGACCATGGCATTGCCGAAATGACCGAGCATTTCGCCGAGGTGCTGGCATTTTGTGATGCCCCGCATGCTTGAGCGCGTCAGCACCAGCGCGGCGCGCTGGCACGAGCATGCGGCGGCGGTGGTCGGTCGCGGTCCCTTGCAGCAGTGGCTCAGCGACCGTGGCTCACTGACGGCCAGGCTGCAAGCACGCTGCCAACAATTTCGCGTGCAACGCTTGTCGCAACAGCAAGCCCGCTGCTTGCCTGATGAAGCCGGCTTACTCGGCCTGCCGCGCGCCTGCCAAACCCATGAACGCGAAGTGATCTTGCGTTGCGATGCACAGGCCATCATCTATGGGCACACCGTGGTGCCGCTTACGGCGACGGCTGCGCAATGGCCCTTGTTTGCCGCGCTCGGTGAGCAATCGCTGGGAACCACCTTGTTTCACGACCCGCTGGTGATCCGCGGGCCCTTGTCCTTCGCCCGCTTGCACCCGCGCCACCCGCTGATGCAGCGGCTCAGACAGATCTTGCCCGAAATAAGTGCCACCAGCTTGCCGGCGCGGCGCTCCTTGTTTTGGCGTAAAGCTGGGGTGCTGTTAGTGACCGAAGTGTTTTTGCCAGCCTTGGCACAATTACCTGCTGCTGTGTACGAAAAGCGTGCTTTTGTGGAACAAACCACGCTGCGTCGTTGATCGTAAGCATTCCTGAGCGAAATTGATGGGGTTTGCCGCGTCCCTCGTTTAAAATTGCAGGATATGGGCTTGCGCCTACTCCTACCCTCCATGAAGTCCGAAACTTTGCAAGCACTTGCAGAGGTAGACGTTTATAAAGAAGTCTGGCATGAATTTATTTTTTGAAGAATCCGGCGATTTCAAAGCCGGCAGCGTATTGTCTCAGGCTGGCGAAGCTTATCAAGTCGAACTTGCCAGCGGCAAACGCAGCAAGATCAAGGTCAAGGATGTGTTGTTACAGTTTACGACACCCGACCCGGTCAGCCTCATCGAGCAGGCGCGTGCCGCCGCCGCCGAGATTGACCTCGAATTCCTGTGGGAAGTGGCCGGCAGCGAAGAATTCGGTTTCGCCGAGCTCGGCAGCGAATATTTTGGCCATGCCCCGCAAGCGGTCGAAGCGGCCGGGCTGATCTTGGCGCTCCATCATGCACCTGTGTACTTTTATAAAAAAGGCCGCGGCCGTTACAAGGCCGCCCCGGAAGCCTCGCTCAAAGCGGCCTTGGCCGGCATAGAAAAGAAAAAACAGCAATTGTTGGTGCAAGCCGGCTATGTCGAAGAACTCAAGCAGCATCGCTTGCCAGAACCCCTGCGTGCCTTAGTATTGCCACTGTTGTTCAAACCCGATAAAAACAGCATCGAATACAAGGCGTTTGCCCAAGCCTGCGACGAGCTGCAAGTGTCACCGCAAAGCTTGATGCTGGCCAGCGGTGGCCTTGCCAGCCCGCTGCAACTACATCTGGCGAAATTTCATTATGAAAATTTCCCTAAAGGTTTGCAATTCCCCGCCATCCAAGTACCGGCGCTGCCGCTCGATTTACCGATTGCCGACGTAGCAGCATTTTCCATCGACGACGTTACCACAACCGAAATCGATGACGCCTTTTCGGTGGTCGAACTTGGCGATGGCAAGTTACGCATCGGGATACATATTGCCGCGCCGGCGCTCGGCATTGCCCGTGGCGATGCGATCGACCAAATCGCGCGCGCACGCATGTCCACCGTCTACATGCCGGGCGATAAAATTACCATGCTGCCCGATGAATTGGTCAATGCCTACACACTCGGGGCTGGTCAAACCCGTCCTGCGGTGTCTTTGTATGCCACCATCGACAGCGCCGACTGGTCAGTTATCTCGACTGAAACCCGCATCGAAGCCGTGCCTATGGCGGCGAATTTACGCCACAACGATCTCGACACCGTGGTGACGGAAGACAATCTCGCCGCCGGCACGGGCGCGTATCCGCACAAAGCTGAAATCGCCCGCATCTGGCAATGGGCGCTGGTGCTGGAACAGGGCCGCATGGCCAAGCGCGAAAGTTTCGGCATGAAACCGGAACAAAGCAATCGCGTCGACTTCAATTTCTATGTTGAAGATGACGTCGTCTCGATAGTGCGCCGGAAACGCGGCGCGCCGCTCGATAAAATGGTCGCGGAATTGATGATCTTTGCCAACAGCACCTGGGGCAAGTTGATGGACGAGCACGGCATTCCCGGCATCTACCGCGCCCAAGGCGTGGCCGGTGGGCGCGGGCAGGGTGCTTGGGCCGGGCGCATGCAAGTGCGCATGGTCACGCATGCCGCACCACATCAAGGCTTGGGCGTCGACCAATATGCCTGGAGCACCTCACCGCTGCGCCGCTATACCGATCTGGTCAACCAATGGCAAATCATCGCCTGTGTTCGTCACGGCGTGACCGCACCCTTGGTGGCCACCTTCAAGCCCAAAGATGCCGATCTGTTCGCCATCGTATCGGGCTTTGATGCCGCCTACGCCGCCTATGCCGATTTCCAAAACAATATGGAGCGCTACTGGTGCTTGCGTTGGTTAGGCCAGGAGCAGGTTCGACAGGTCGAAGCGGTCGTCTTGAAAGATGAAATCTTACGCCTGCTCGATATTCCGCTGGTCATCCGCTTGCCCGGCATGGCCCCGACTGCACGCGGGGCCCAAGTGCGTCTCGATATTTTACGTTGGGATGAGGTCGAACTGAGCGTCGAAGCGCGCGTGCTCGAAGTCTTGGCGACCGTCAGCGAATTAGGTGAAGAGGAAGAAGCCGATGGCACGGCCGAAGCCGAGCTCAGCGCCGAAGCCGCTGCCGATGCGCCGGCTGCTGCTGACGCTGTGCTCAGCACTGCCGTCGAAGCTGCACCCGTGCTTGCAGTTGGTGTTGACGCTGGTGCAGCGTAACGCAAACGATAAAGACAGCTACCATGCGCTTCAAATTCATTCATGATCATTTGATATTGAGTATTGCGGTCGCCATTTCGGTGGCACTGCATGCCGCTGCCATGTTGGTACATTTTGTCGCGCCACCACCGGCCGAAAGCCGCGCCGTCGATCCCGGCCTCGAAGTCATTCTGGTCAATGCCAAACATGATAAAAAACCGCTCAAGGCCGAGGCGCTGGCACAAGCTGACCTTGATGGTGGTGGGGCGCATGACAGCGGGCGTAGCAAATCACCGCTACCCGACATGCAACGCAGCGAAGATGGTGATAACGTGCGCGTGGCCACCCGTCGTATCCAAGAACTCGAACAGCAACAGCAGCAATTACTCGCGCAAACCCAGCGGCGCGAAAATTTCCGCCTGCCGCAACAAGAAAAACGCCGCCTCGACGACAGCCACACGCCTAGCCAAGGCAGTGACGATCGCGATACCAGTAAAGCGCTGGCACGCATGGCGGCGGAAATCTCGCAAACGATCGAAGATCAAAACAAACGGCCACGCAAAACATTCATTACACCGAGCACGCAAAAAGTCGGTTACGCCATGTATTACAAAGAATTACAAAAGCGCGTGGAAGATTTCGGCACCGTGCATTTTCCGCAAAAAGACGGTAAAAAATTGTATGGCGAACTGATCATTTATATCCCCATCTTCCAAGATGGCAGCATCTATGAAAAAGATGGCGGCCCGCGAGTAGAAAAATCCTCCGGCAACCCAGCCCTCGACAAAGCGGCACTGCGCATCGTCCGGCATGCCGCACCATTTGGCAAATTTCCGCAGAATATGCGCTCTAACGATAAAGATGACTTATGGGTCGTGATCACACGTTTCAAATTTACCCGCGAACAGCAACTCGAAACCGAACTGCGGGGAGGAAATAAGTGAACACTGCATCCACTCCTTCAATTGATCAATATGTCGTCATCGGTCATCCTGTCAGCCACAGCAAATCACCGGCGATCCACGCTGCGTTCGCGCGCCAAACCGGGCAAGATTTGACTTATCAGACCCTACAGGCACCACTCGATGGTTTTGCCGCCAGCGTCGCGCAATTACGCGCGCGCGGCGTCAAAGGTGCCAATGTTACGGTACCGTTTAAACTCGAAGCCTGCGCCTTGGCCGATCAACTGACGGCGCGCGCCGCCGCCGCCGGCGCCGTCAATACCCTCAGTTTCAGCCCAGCCGGCGTGGTCGGCGATAATACCGACGGGGTCGGTTTGGTAACCGATATCGTCGCCAATGCAGGCATCGTTATCACCGGCAAACGTATCTTATTACTCGGCGCTGGTGGCGCCGCGCGCGGCGCGCTGCTGCCGCTGTTGGCGCAAGGCCCGGCGCAGTTGGTGATCGCCAATCGCAGGCTGGCCACCGCCCAAGAACTACTGCAATTGGCGCAGCAATTTTCTCCCGGCAGCGCGCTTGAAGCGCGCCAACTCGATAATCTCGAGGGCCGCTTTGACCTCATCATCAACGCTACCTCGGCCAGTCTCAACGGCAGCATGCCGACGCTGGCCGCGAGCTTGTTTGCCGGTGCCGAACTGGCTTACGACATGATGTACGCTGCCGTACCGAGCGCCTTTTTATGCTTTGCTAGCCAGTGTGGCGTACCGGCGCGCGATGGCTTGGGCATGCTGGTCGAACAAGCGGCCGAAGCCTTCTTGTTGTGGCGCGGAGTAAGGCCGCAGACGGCGGCGGTACTGGCGCAGATGCGGGCCGAATTGAACCGCACGGTGGCCGCATGAAGTTTTTGCGGCGCTGTGTGTTTTGGCTGATCGGCGTGCCCCTGCTGCTGGTCCTGCTGTTGCAAGTATATTTTCTGGTGCAGATCGCTTGGTGGGTCAACTTCAATCCATCCTCCACCAGCTTCATGCGCCAGCAGCTCAGCGTCCTGCAGGAAAAAAATCCGGCCGCCACGCTGCAGCATAAATGGGTACCTTACAAGCGGATTTCCGACCGCCTCAAGCATGCCGTTATCGCTTCTGAAGACGATAGTTTTGTCGATCATGAAGGCGTGGATTGGGAAGCCTTACAAAAAGCGTATGAAAAAAACCAGAAAAAAGGTAAAGTCGTCTCCGGCGGTTCAACCATCACGCAGCAGTTGGCGAAAAATTTATTCTTATCCGGTCAGCGCAGCTACTTGCGCAAGGGGCAGGAATTGATCATCACCTACATGCTCGAAATGTGCATGAGTAAGCAGCGCATCTTGGAAATTTATCTCAATGTGGTGGAATGGGGTGTCGGGGTTTTTGGTGCGGAAGCCGCCTCACAACATTATTACGGTATCAATGCTGCCTCACTGAGCTCGACCCAAGCCGCGCGCTTGGCCGTGATGCTGCCGAAACCGCGCTATTTTGATAAAAATCAGGGCTCGGGCTATCTGCAAAGACGCACTGAGATCATTGTTCGACGAATTAATAATGCGGAAATCCCATGAATTTACAGCGTCAACGCGGTTTGAATTTATTCTTCGTTTCAGTATTTTTCATGCTGCTGGCCGGTGGTGGCATGACTTTTCTCTACACGATACGCTACGGTCATCTGCCGTTCCAAGACAGCTTGGCGCGCTGGGGCCATTCAGCCGGCGTGATCGGCAATGAATTGAAAAAAGCCAGCGGCGCCGATACCCTCAAAATCAGCTTACCCACCGCGGATGGTGGCGGCATGGCAGCACCGGTGACGCTTGAATCCGGCGTGCGCCGCTGTCAAATCGATGGCAAGACAGTGTTTTCCGATACCGCCTGCAGCGCGCAGAACCCGACCAGTCGAGCAGTCAAACTGCATGACACCCAAGGCTTCGTGCATCCAGTTGTTGTCAGTGACACACAAGCCGACAGCAGCGATACCGATATGAGCAAAAAAATCCTCGACCAAGCGATCAGCCGGGCCGAGCAAAAAACCACGAAATAATATCCCCACCGCAAGGAAACCTGCCATGCCAGCATTGTCATTGAGTCACTACAACTTACGCGGCACACCGCAGCAATTGCTCGAACTGGCGCAGTTTTACCAGCGCTATGTCGGCTTACAAGATGGTCCACGGCCACCACTGAGCAACGCCGGTTACTGGCTCTACGCCGGCGACCAAGCGGTGCTGCACTTGTCGCCCAATCGCGCCGGCGAAAGCCGTCAGAGTGCTCTCAAAAGCAGCTTCGACCATACGGCATTTCATTGCAGCGAGCGTGCCGCCATGTGCGCGCGTCTGAGCCAAGATGGCATCGTTTGGCGCGCTGCTGAAATCGCCGCCAGCCCAGGCTTTGCGACGCAATGGCAAGTGTTTTTCAGCGACCCGCTGGGCAATGGCATCGAACTCAATTTTGCTGCCGACGACTGAATTGCATAGATGGACTTGAGCGCAGCATGGCGTGGCGGATCGGCAACGATGGAAGCGCCGCCCGCCCACCGTCGCCCGCTCGTCAGTGCGCCTCTTCCCAATTATTTCCCACCCCTACTTCGGCCAACAATGGCACATCGAGGCTCGCCGCGCCTGCCATCAGTTCCGGCAATTTGCGTTGCACCAGTTCGAGTTCCGCCTGTGGTACCTCGAGCACCAATTCATCGTGTACCTGCATAATCATTTTACTGTGCAAACCATCGCGCTCTAACCAATCTTGCACGGCAATCATCGCCAGCTTGATCAGATCGGCTGCCGTACCCTGCATAGGCGCATTGATGGCGGCGCGTTCGGCACCCTGACGACGCGGGCCATTGGCCGAATTGATTTCGGCCAGCCACAAGCGCCGTCCGAACACGGTTTCCACATAGCCGTGCGCCTTGGCCTTGACCCGCGTATCGGCCATATACTGCGCCACGCCCGGGTAGCGTTGAAAATACTTATCGATATAACTTTGTGCCGCGGCCCGTTCTATACCGAGGTTGCCGGCCAAACCGAAGGCGCTCATGCCGTAAATCAGACCAAAATTGATCACCTTGGCATAGCGCCGTTGCTCGCTGCTGACTTCTGCCAGCGCCACACCGAAAATTTCTGCCGCCGTGGCGCGATGAATATCCTCGCCATTGGCAAATGCGGCCAACAAACTGGCATCGCCCGAAATATGCGCCATGATGCGCAATTCTATCTGTGAATAATCGGCCGACACCAGCACATGGCCGGGGGCGGCGATGAAAGCTTCGCGTATGCGCCGGCCTTCGGCGCTGCGCACCGGGATATTTTGCAGATTCGGATCATTCGAAGCCAAGCGCCCGGTCACTGCCACCGCTTGGGCGTAATTGGTATGCACGCGGCCGGTGGCAAGATTAAGCATCTTCGGCAATTTATCGGTATAGGTCGACTTCAGTTTGGCCAGCCCGCGGTATTCCAACAACACCTTCGGCAGCGGATAATCTTCGGCCAACTTTTGCAGCACTTCCTCATCGGTCGAGGGCGCGCCTGAAGGGGTTTTCTTCACGACCGGCAGACCGAGCTTGCCAAAGAAAATTTCGCCCAATTGTTTTGGTGAATTCAGATTGAAAGGCTGTTCCGCCAACTCATAGGCGCGTTGTTCGAGTTCGAGCAAACGCTTGCCGAGCTCATTCGATTGCGTCGCCAACAGCTCTTTGGAAATCAGTACGCCATTGCGTTCTATCTTTTGTAACACCACCGAAGTCGGCAATTCTATCGTGCGATATACGCGCAGCAATTTCGGATCGGGTTCGATTTCCGGCCACATCGCCAGGTGCAATTGCAGCGTGATATCGGCATCTTCGGCCGCATACTCAGTGGCGCGGCCAATCTCGACTTGGTCGAAACAAATTTGTGCCGCCCCTTTGCCGCAGACTTCGGCAAAGCTGATGGTTTTCTTACCGAGGTGGCGCAGCGCCAGGCTATCCATATCATGCGCCTTATGTGATTCGAACACATAGGATTGCAGCAGCGTGTCGTGGGCGATACCGCGCAAGAGGATGCCATGGTTGGCAAAAATATGGCTATCGTATTTGAGATTCTGACCGAGCTTAGCGGCGCCGGCATCTTCCAGCCAAGGCCGGAGTTTTTCCAATACCAGCGCGCGCGACAACTGCGTCGGCGCATCGGCATACTGGTGCGCTACCGGGATGTAGGCCGCGTGACCGACCTCGCAGCAAAGTGAAATGCCGACCAATTGTGCCGTCATCGGTTCGAGCGAAGTGGTTTCGGTATCGACGGCCGTCAGCTTGGCGGCACGAATGCGCACGATCCAGGCATCGAGCGCCGCCTCGGTCAAAATAGTTTCATAATTTTTTATTGCTGTCGGCAGCGTCGCACCGGCAGCCGCTTCGGCAAACAAGCCGGCCTGTACCGGTGTATTACCGGCCGCCGCCGGATTGAGCGGAGTGGCACCGGCCGTGGCGTCACCACTCAATTCACGTAACCACGATTTGAAACCATAGCGGCTGAAAAAAGCCAGCATGGCTTCCTTACTTTCCGGCTGCGCCGTCAGGCTGGCTGGAATTGAGGCATAGTGGGCGCTGAGGTCGCAATCGGTCTTTACGGTGATGAGCGCACGTGCTTGCGGCAACCACTCGAGCGCGGCGCGCAGATGGTCGCCGACCACGCCCTTGATGGCACTGGCATGGGCGATCACACCCTCGAGGCTGTCATACTCGGCCAGCCACTTGACGGCCGTTTTCGGGCCGCACTTGCTCACCCCCGGGACATTATCGACGGTGTCGCCGATCAGGCTGAGGTAATCGATGATGCGATTCGGCGGCACGCCGAATTTGCTCAATACGGCGGCTTCATCGAGCGTTTCATTGCTCATGGTATTAATCAGCGTGACATTCGCATTGACCAACTGAGCCAAATCCTTATCCCCGGTCGATACCACCGTTTTCATGCCGAGTTCACTGGCAGCCACACACAGGGTGCCGATCACATCATCGGCCTCCACCCCTTCGACCATCAGGATCGGCCAACCCATGGCCGTGACGGCGGCATGAATCGGTTCTATTTGCAAACGTAAATCGTCCGGCATAGGTGCGCGTTGCGCCTTGTACTCTGGGTACAGGTCATCACGGAAAGTCTTCCCTTTTGCATCAAATACACAAGCCATGTATGCTGCCGGATAATCGCTGCGCAGACGCCGCAACATATTGATCATGCCGTAAATGGCACCGGTCGGCTCGCCCTGCGGATTGCGCAGGTCAGGCATGGCATGAAAGGCGCGGTACAGATAGCTCGAGCCATCGACTAACAACAAGGTATTTTGCATATGAGTGAAAACAGAAAAAGTGTGACAAGGTTGCGCCAAATTATCGATAAAGATAAGGCGACGGCCTTAAAGGCGCGCGAATCGTGGCATATGTTCACGATTATGGCAGAATTTATCGACTCCGCCGAACGGCTTTCTAACATCCGTCCAGCGGTGAGCATCTTCGGCTCGGCCCGCATCTCGCCTGAGAGCGGCTATTATCAAAGCTGTGTCGAGCTGGCGCGTCGGCTTTCGGATGAAGGCTTTGCCGTCATTTCCGGCGGCGGTCCTGGCATTATGGAAGCGGCCAACAAGGGCGCTTTCGACGGTCCCTCGCCCTCGGTCGGGCTCAATATCGAATTGCCGCATGAACAGCGCAGCAACCCATGGCAAAACATCAGCCTGACATTTCGCCATTTCTTTGCTCGTAAAGTCGCCTTCGTCAAATACGCCGACGCCTATGTGGTCTTTCCCGGCGGTTTCGGTACCATGGATGAGTTCAGCGAAGTGCTGACCTTGATACAAACCGGTAAAACTCGCCGCATTCCAGTGATCTTGGTTGGTACCACGTTCTGGGGCGGCTACTTGGAATGGTTGAAAGACCAGATGGTCGGCAATGGCATGATCGCCGCCGCCGACCTCGATCTGGTACAACTGATCGATGAGCCGGTCAACATCATCGAAGCCATCTTTGCATTTTACGAAGCACGCGAGCTCGAACCGTCTGATGACGAACGTGCACGCATGCTCTACTTGTGAGGCTTCAGGCTGCCAGCAACAAGGCCAGACCGGTCAGCGCCGGGATGGCTTGAACGAAAAGAATTTTACGTCCAACTGTGGCCGCGCCATACAAACCGGCCACCAACACGCAGCCAAGAAAAAATACCTTGATGTCTTGCCCGCCTGATTGTGCCAGCAAGCTCCAGACCAAGCCGGCTGCCAGAAAACCATTATACAAACCCTGATTGGCAGCCAAGACCTTGCTCGCTGCCGCGGACGCCGGCGTTTGACGGAATGCGCGCAAACCGGCCGGCTTTTCCCACAGGAACATTTCCAAGATCAGAATATAGACGTGCAAGATCGCCAGCAAGGCGACCACAATATTGGCAAGTAACAGCATGAGTGAACTTTCTGAGAGAAGTAGCGTAGCGCGATCAGTCGATGTGATTGACGCGGGAAAATTTGTCACTGAATATGGGCGGCATGGCCATCACTGCCGCTTTAGCATAATTAAAAAACACAAAGCCAGATTTTGCCATCGCAATCAGGGCACCATCGGCCGGTCGCGTGATGCGAAACGTGATGTCGCCGCCGTAGCGGTTGAAATCCATCACGCCCACTTCAAACTGTAACTGGTCACGCGCGTGGGCTTCTGCCTTATATGTCGTGGCCAGATCGGTGACGATGATGCCGATGCCATCGAGACCAGTTTCGCGTATGCCGAAGTCATACAGAAAGCGCGCGCGCGCTTCAGAAATCATGGAAATCATCGAGTCGTTGCCGAGGTGATTAGCACCGTTGATATCGGTTACCCGCACGGTTAATTGGGTCGTGTAATAAAACTGGTCTTCCGGAAAATGTAGTGTCAGGCGTGCCATAAAAACGAGAAAAGTAAACAAAAAAAAGAGGCATCCAGCGCCTACTCAGCCGCAGATAAGGGCTGCCACCGCGTACTTTACACGAATCTTTTGACTTCGAGCAGGCGAAATCCACCCCTCTCCTGGTGATTCTCTTGTTTATTGCCAGTTAGCGTTAATAATGTCGTTGAAAGTTGACAACAATTCGCACGGCTGCCGCAAAATAGGCCTATGTCTACCCATGAAAAAAGAGCACTGTTTTCCAAGCGTCTCGAGGTGGCTTTGCGACGCAGTCCAGAGCCAGTCCGAGGCGCGACCGAACTCGCTTTGCGTTTTAATTTACGCTACAAAGGCGAATCGATTTCCCCCCAGACCGCGCACAAATGGCTGACCGGTAGGGCGATTCCGCGCAGTGACAAATTGCACACCATCGCCATCTGGCTAGGGGTAGAAGAGCACTGGCTACACTATGGCCCACCACCTTCTGCTTTAGATGAAAGCAAGAAAATCGAACTCTTGCCACCTACCCCTGAAATGATCATTCTGGCGCAAAAAATCCAAGCCCTGCCGGCGCATCAGCGTTATTTGATCGAAGATTTGATCGTCCAGCTACGGCGCGATTGAGCCGAGTCCGCTACCACCCCGGCACTGCATTTCTGCTCGCCCGCAACAAATTATCGCGACACCGCTTAGGCGGTGTTTTTCATTATTGTTGCAGCGCCGCTAGTCTAGCGCTAACTAGACAAAACTAAACTGAAAAGTTGCTGACAGTCAGGTCTCGGGGCGGCTGATTACTGCCAGCAGTATTGATGCTTAGCCTTTCAGCGAAATGCCACCAAGAGCAGAAAGCTTAGGTTGATCAAAAATCTGACTAGGGTTTGAAACCCCGGCCTTCAGAGGCTGTCGCAAAAGGGTATTGAGTCGGTGTCATTACCCTAACTGGTGGCCACGTCATTCCTGCGCGCTTTTGGCAGGAACCCAGCGGCGTTCGTGGTTAACTGAAAATGCCAGAAATTGTGGCATTTTCAGTGTAAAAAACGACGCTGGGTTCCCGCCAAAAGCATGCGGGAATGACGAGGTATGCGGTGTTTCAGGTGTAAAAAACGTCCATCAGGCTTTTGCGACAGCCTCTTTAGGGCGGGGAGGATGCCAATTCACGAAGCTGTTGAGCGGTGAAATCGTGTTGTTGCTGGTTTACGCAAAGGCGAAATTCGACAATTAGCGACCAGAGTTTTTACTGAAGGTGAAGGAAAAATTTGATGACAAGACGAAATAAGCCAGCGATCGATCCGGAAATGCTCGAATTCGAGGCAGCTTTGCTGCGGAGCATTGATGACGGGCTACGAGGGGAGGGGCGAAAAACCAGGCCGGAGCAAATTGAGGTTCGGCGGCGTGGTCGTCCAGTCGGCAGTGTGAAGCTTGCGCCCAAAGTGGCGACAACGATCCGCTTTGACCAAGACGTGCTGGTAGCCTTGAAGGCTAGCGGGCGCGGCTGGCAGACTCGTGTAAACGAGGCCATGCGCGAGTGGCTGGTTTTACATTCTGAGACTTAAAAATTGTAAAATATTGAGCAACAGAAAACATCTCACTCAATCACCAGGCAAGGACGGCTTCCTCATCCGCGCTATCCTTCCCTGCCCAAACTCGACGGCTTTCCTGTAGTTTGCTGCCCAAGCGATCGCTTGGACGAGGCTGGTCGCGCATCTGGTCAAACTTGTGGTGGGGCGAGCAGAGCTGCGATTGATCTGCTGTAGTGGAAATATCGGTTCGCAAGCAGGGCCTGTTGGCGTCTCTTTTGCGCACCTCAGCCGACACCGGGTAGAGGCAAAGCCTGGTCAAGGGCATATTAAAACAGCGAGCCAAGGACAGCGACTGTGTTTGGGGCATATCGGCTATCGGCTTGCGCGGAACGTTTGGCCGAAAAACATCAGCAAAGTTCGTAAGCTGGAGCGGGTGAAGGGAATCGAACCCTCGTATGAAGCTTGGGAAGCTGCCGTTCTACCATTGAACTACACCCGCGATCCCCACATTCTACGCGGGTTTCAAGGGTGTTGACAACTTCCGGCGATGGCTGCTGTGAGCGAAAATGTGATGGCCTTTATTTCCTTACTGTGATGGCTTCTATTCTTTAGAAATTGTTCCGAATTGAACAGTACCATGACAACATAGCAGCGAAAAATTCTGGGAACCAACTTAATCTAAGTTAATCAACATTATCTCGTCCACTCATCCAATCAGGTTCTATCTCACCAAATTCAAAATGCAATGTATTTGGTTCTATTTCAAGCTCAATATCATCTACTTCATTTGATTTGTTAGGAATACGCAAAACAATAGAAACCGATTCATCGAAATTATCCGTGACTAGACCGTTTCCCATAGAAATATATTCTTTATCAATTCCATCCCATTTCTGAAATGAATAACTTCCAATAAATGTACCTTGCACTTGGAGACTAAAAATTACAGAGACTCCCTCCTGATCAATATCAGTAACTTTAATGGCATTTGGCACATCTTCAAATGTACATTTATTCAACTCAACATAAAACTCATCTTCTTCATATTCAAATTGTGAATAAACATCACTGATAACAGCTTCGCTCCATTCGAAGTCTTTAATTTCCTCTTCAATCCTTAAGAAAATTTTCGAGTTTCCATCATTTAAGTCTCG